>JAUHXR010000139.1 GCA_030426845.1 Polyangia bacterium
GGTGGCGCGAACGGCGTCACGAGGCGAACGCTGGCTTGGTCAGCATTGACCGATCATCGGATGCGTCGTAGTCGCGGCAGTCTGTTGAGAGCATGAAAGCGCTTTGTTTTGATTAGGCTTGGTTCGGGTAGTGGTTCTGGAGGAGGTGGGGGAAATGGCACAGAGTCGGCAGTTCGTTTTCGGCTTCGACCCCACATACGCGCTGGAGCGACAGACGAGATTCTTTCCGATGGACATGGATCGTCCACGCGAGCAACGTCGGCAGTCCTCCGAGCAGGAGGTCGTCGTTCGGTTGCGCGGTCGGCATCAGAATCCAAGGCGGATCACGACGGGCTGGGTCTACGCCTTTCGCGCGCTTGGCGGGGATGCGCCAGCGCTTTTTGCCCGCTATCGGCTTCATCCTCATGGGATTGAGCCGCGAGTCTTGGGGACGTCGGGAGGCTCGGCCGGATCCATACAGTCCACGCTGTCACTCGACATCGATGATGCGTCTACGGGATCGCTCTACTACTACTGGTTTGTCAGTGTTCCGGTTGAGCTCCATCCACGCACCATTGACTCGCTCCAGAATGGTGTGTTCGCAGCGCGTGTTCAGCTTCGTGGCGCGCGCACAGCGGAGAGACGGCCCGACTCGCAGAAGCGATCAGGACGCGAGGCCGCACGGCCATTTACGTTCGATGGCCAGGCGATTGAGCTGAGAAACGGCCTCACTCGAGGAGGAGTCGAGCGGGATTCTGCCTTCCGGCAGGTCTCGTCCGAGCGACAGAGCCTTCTCCTGATTGTTGAGCCACTCGGGATCTCTCAGGCTAGGCGTTTCCTGTATTCGGACGCGATCGATGCGTTGGCGACCTATGTATCAGACCCAAGAAGAGCGGCCAATCTCTGGGTTGGAAACACGCTGAAGGCGCTCGCAGCTGGCGGCGATAGTCTTGGGCTTCGGGGCTGCCTTGCCGCTGGCGATCTGAGTGAGGTTGAAGAGTACACCCAGGCCTATCAACCCGAAGTGACAAGGTTGACTGCGGCTCGCGAGAACGCAGCGCTTCAGGTGTTGGAGTGGTACGCGAGCGGCGTGCATCGCCTTCTTCGTGCTGCCTACGAAGACTGGCAAACGCCGGAGATGGAGCGGGAGATGGTTGACGTCGCTGCCTCCCTCGCTGATCGGTTGTCCGAGAGCACGATTGGGGCGGAGTGGCTCCGGCAGATTCTCCGCGCGTCATCACCTGCCGAGGAAGCCACTCCGTTGGTGAAGCACGTCTATTCGGAGTACCTTCTCGAGGGTACGCAGGGCGCTCGACAGGCTATTGGGCGAATCGCTTCATGTGCGGTTCCTGCTGCGGACGTCGCCGGGGCGCTTGTTGATTTGTTTAAGGAAATCGTGATGCCGACGCATCTCGCTTTTGGGCGGGCTTCGGGTTCAGGTCGGCTGCGTGAGTTGTTCAACCTCATCAATGAGGCCTCGGGTACACGGCCGAGGATGGGGCGCCCAGAGGACGGCACGATTGGTCGCATTGTACCCGCGCGCCCAGCAGGGAGCCGTCTTCGAACGGCGATTACTGCCGTGTCGGGTTTGATCGCGCTGGTTGATGCCGTGTTCGAGAGCGCGAGCTTCATAGACGACTCGCAGGGTGAGTTGCAGCGGTGGCAGTCGGGGTTTGCAGCCACCGCGGATGCGCTGAACGCTAGCGAGGCCGCGTTCGACATTTATAGAGGGGTTGCGGGTCGTGGCTTCGGCGTCTTGTCGGACATACAGCTTAGTCGCCTCAGCTCTGCGGGTGCATTGTTTTCTCTGGTGTCTGATGTCTATGGCTTCCGCGAGGCGCGGCGGTTCGGGGATGGTTCGGTGGCCTTCGGTCATCTCGTGGCAGCTGCCGGTAGCGGGATGAGTTTCGTAGGGACTTGGGTTAGTCTCTCGGCGCCGGCACTGGGTACCGGAATTGGGGTCGCGGCTGTGGGCGTTGGCGTGGCGGGTTGGTTGATCTACACGCTCTCTCAGGACTCTCCGATCCAGACGTTCGCGTCGTTCTGCTCGTGGGGTGAGGACCGGGCTTCGCGGGGCACGGGCTCTGCGTCACCGGTATGGGCGATGGGTCCACTCCGGGACCTATCAGGGGATCCTGTTCGACAGCGGGGCGCGCTGCTCAATGTCATCTACGCGTTTCGGTTGACGGCTACCAGCGCCAGCGCGGTCCATGATCGGACGTTGAGTGGGACCCGCATGGATAGCTGGGACACGGAGGAGTTGCGCGGCGTCTCTGCTGTGCGTATCGAATGCGGCTTGATCGACAGGTCGACCACGTTTGAGCTGGAGTTCGAAACAGTCAGGTACGCCGGCTTTCGGGTCGAACGCCCGGTGGAGAGCGTTGCTGCGCGAGTGCTGGTCATGCCGGGGAGGCAGGAGGATGGTTCTCCGCATACCTCGTCCACCTACACCGCAACCCCTTCTTTCGCGCAGATCGTCGGAGCCGATGCGAGTCAGTTCACGGTACCGGGGGTGCATCGCGTTCCGAACACGAGAAGTGGGATCAATGGCATTACCGTATTGCCTGTTCTTCCGCGGCGTTCGACGATGCGTTCCTGGTCAGGAGTCACTGTTCGGGTCCGTCGGTTGGTCGGCAGCGAGGGTGGCTCGCAGAGACGTGTACCTTCCAGTGACGAATGGGTGGCGCTGCAGCTTGCGCCTAGCGGCGGCACGGTCTCGAGCATCGAGGGCGAGCTCCCAGCACCGACGACGACGCTTGGCGACGTCAGCCGCTAGCCCGATGCGTCCGGGCATCGCTTGCCGAGGCCTCTGGCTCCGCCGGTTGCTCACGAGGGGCGCGCTGGTCGGCCTCAGCTTCGGCGTGTTCGGGTGCGCCAGCGAGGAGCGGGCAAGTTGCCGTGCGGCGAGCGCGTCGGGGATGGAGCAGGTGCTCGGACCCAGTCAGGGGCCCGAGGTCGCGCGCCAACGAGCGCTCGATGGGTGGCGGATCGAGCCGGACTCGAGCTTGGAGTTCGGCGAGTGGATCGTGGTCCCGACGGCGGGTGCCTACGGGCAATCGCCGGGGGCATGCCGGATCTTCACGTTGGATGCGCCTCTTCGCGAGGACGAGGCCATCGTCGAGGCGTTTCATCTCGCGATCTTCCATCGGGCCGTCCTGCTGGACACGGGGATGCGCCTCGGGGTCGCGTTCACCGAGACCTCACGGCCTCAGCACATCTCGAGGGTGCTGTGGCTGGGAGACGCCCTCGACCATCGGCTCCGTGACTTCGAGCCGGGCGGGCGCGTGGAGGCGTTCCTTCGCGGGGGGCCGAGCGTTGTGGGGGTAGGCGAGGGGTATCCCTCCGCGGTCGGCTGCGCCGGCATCTCGCTCGAAGCCGCGGACTTTCGCGGCGTCTCCGCCGAGAGAAGGGTGGCCGGACTCGTGGAGCGTCTCTGTGACACGGACTGCCCTCTGGTCGAGGACGGCGGCCGGCGCGTCGTGCGCGACCTCCACGGTTCGTCGGCGCGGTTCTCGTTCGAATGCGGAGGCGGTACCCGCTCGGTTCCGTACGAGGGCCGGCTGGGGGCGGCCGCGCCGCAGTCGGTTCGGCGGGCGTTGCCCAGAGGCGCGAGTGGGTTCGGGGTGATGTCGGGTCGGGGTGAGCTGACGGGCCTGGCGTCGATCCTCACCCCTCGCGACTCGCGCGTCGTGTGGTGGATCGATGGAGACTGTGGTGGGTGCGCCGCGCGGTCCGACGGCCGGCCGCTACGCGGAGCGAGCTTCACCGAGCGAGGGAGCCTCTGCGTCGCGCGTGTGCCGCCGAGGGTCGGCGTGCGCTCGATCCGGGTGACCGGTGCGGTCGATCGGCTGTGGGGATGCGGCATCGGCGACGCGGAGCTTCCGTTCGAGGACGTCGGGATCCTCCGCGCGGGAGCGGCGCCGCTGTGCACCGGGCCGGCGGTGCTTGGGGCGCGCGCCTTCCCCGCAACCCGCCATCGACCGTATTCGTTCTCGTTCTCGCAGGACGGCTCGCGCTGCGTCAGCAGCCCATGGTGGCGCCTGGTCGACGAGGAGGTCTGGGACACCTCGTCTCGGCCCGGCGCTACGCTCGTCGTGGCGCACCAGCGTGCAGACCCATGGCTCGTCGCGTTCGTCGTGGGCCTGCTGCTCCTGTCGGGTTTCGTCCTCACGCTTCGGGTCCCCGAGGGTGATGCGCTCGGTGCCTGGGTCTCGGTCCAGAGGCCGGGGGCACATCGAGAGGCTCCGCGCGACGAATGGGTGTTCCTCTCCTTCGACTCGATGGATCCGGTGGTGCCGATCGGGGCGCGTCCGACTCCGCTTTGGCGGTGGCCGTCGCGATGGATGGTCGTGCGAGGGGACGCGACGCTCCTGGTAGGGGAGCCCGGAGTCGGGGGCCGTCTGGAGAGGCGCCGTATCCTCCCCCGTGAGGCGGGGGTCTCCGTGGTCGCTGGCCACCACGTTCTTGTCCTGGGCACCGGGCAGGAGGATGTGGCTCGGATCCAAGCCCGGGCGGTCCAGCTCAGGACGCTGCAGGCCGACGGCCACCCCGCGTCGGTTCGCTGGAGGTGGGCGCGATCGGTCGTCTTGGCTGGCGTCACCACAGCGTGTGCGCTCGCGGTTCCGTTCCGGCTCGCCGATTGGGACGTCGCGTTCGGGAGCCGAAGCGTCTTCTCGGTCTCGGCGGTGGCTGCGTGTCTCGTCCTCGCCGGGGTGATCAGGGCAACGCGAGCGTGGTGGGTCAGTCGTGCCGGAGGAGGGCTGCGGGCGACGAGCAGCCCGCCGCCGCGCGGCGGCCGCGTACACTCCCACGAGTGCGAGTCGGACGAACCGGAGAGAGTCGAGCATGAGTGACGCACCCGCGCTGCCCGCGCAGACGCCCGGAATGTTCGTTGGCGGTGGGGGCTCCGGCTCCTCGCTGACGGGCGAGTGCGCCGCCGCGGTGGCCGACGCAGGCCTCTCGGACGCGGACTTCGGGACGCTGGAGGTAGTGACCGAGTCCGTCGAGGCGGCCGCCGGACGCTGTCAGGCGTACCGACAGGCGCGCTTCCTGGACGAGGCCGAGCGGGCGTTCTCGCCGGACTCCGTCGGACGGAGCGCCGACGAGGACGAGCGCGCGCGGCTGATGCGGCGGCCGACCGCGCGTCAGCGTCACCTCGACCTCTGCGTGGCCGCGCCTCTGCTCGACGCACGCTTCTTCCGCACCGAACCGTCCGACCCGAGCACGAACGCGCGGGCGGGACGGAGAGGGGCGCCTCCCGGAGCCGCCGGCTACGACCCCCTGAGGGCGCTCGCGGCGCCGCTCTACCAGGGACCGACCATGAACACCGCGCGGTTGGCCGTGATCTCGAAGCTCGACGCGCCTCTGGTCGAGACGCCGCCAGGGGAGCTGACGCGCCGTCGCGCCGAGGGCGAGCCGCTGTCGCAGGCCGACACGACGACCGCGCTGCGCGGGGCGATCCGGGGAGCGCTGGTCGCGGCGGCGAGCGAGGACGCGCCGCGTCTGCGCTCCGTGGCGCTGGCGGAGTGCCGACGGCCTCGGCAGGACGAAGCCGCGCAGCGTGAGGCCGTTCGTGCGCGCCCCGAGCCGCCGGCAACGGCCGACACCGCGCAGCCGGCGGTGAGCGGCGTGGATCCCGACGAGTCCGGTGGGGCGGACGCGCCCGACTCCGACACGGGGCACTCTGCGGCCGGGTGCGTCGAGGCCCAGGCTTCGTCGAGCGTCGCCGCGATGCGTGAGGAGGTGCAGGCCGAGCACGCGTCCGCCGAGGTGGAGTCTGCCGACGAGGTGGAGCAAGCCGACCTGACGGCGCGGAGGACGGCCACCCGCGCGTTGGTCAACTGCCGCGCGGCCGACGAGGCCGCTCGGGACTCCGAGCCGGGGACCATGGAGGGAGCCCTTGCCGAGGTGTCGCGAAGGAGCGCGGCGGCGGCGCTCGGGGCCGCGCTCGCCGCACGCGAACGCGCGAGCGCCCGGCGGGCGGCACACCCGGCGATGGGCGAGCAAGCGTTGTTGCTTCAGCGCGAAGGGCAGGTCGGTTCCCCGGCGATCAGCGGGCACGTGCCCCGTCTGGCCACGCCGCTCCAGAGCCCCCAGGCGCCGCGTCGCGTGGCGGGCGCGGACGACGAGTAGACACAGATGCGCTTCGACTCGCTCGGCACGGAGCTCCGCTTCGATCACCTCACGGGCATGCGCCCGGGCGCGTGTGCCTTCGTGGGCTATCGCATGCCGGCCGGGTCGGCGCCGCAGCCAGCGCGCATGGAGTCGTGGGTGCTTCGCCCGTCGGCGGATCTCGAGCGGGGGGAGCCGATGGTAGACGTCGGCCTCGGCGTCCAGGGCTTCGTCACGGGGCTCTACCGCACGCCTTCGGGGGTCGTGTACGCGGTGGACTTCGACGGCCGCCTCTACGTCCAGCGACCCGACGGCGAGGCCGCGGCGTGGCAGACGCAGGACTGGGGCGGCATGGTCGAGCTCCACGGGGTGTGGGGGCTGTCCGACGACCACGTGTTCGTGTGGGGCCGTGACGCGCACGGGCCGCGATTCTGGGAGCTGTTCGAAGGTCACTTCGTGAACATGAGCGCGCCACCTTCGCCGCTGACGTGCGTGGCGGGCGCGCGTCCCGACTGCCTCTACGCGGCCGGTCCGGCGGGGTACCTCGGCCACTGGAACGGGCTCGAGTGGAGGCGGATCCCGATTCGAAGCATGCGCACCGCCACCGCGCTTCACGCCGTCGGTGAAGACGAGATCTGGCTGACCACCGACATGGGCAAGCTCTTCGAGGGATCGCGGCACGGCTGGGGCCTGCGGGCCGAGCTCGACGCGCCGCTCTGCGACGTTCGTCGGTGGCGTGGCGAGCTTTACGTCGCGGCCAGGAGCCTCGGTCTGTGGAGACTCGAGGGGCGCTCCAACCGCCTCGTTCCGGTCGACCTGATGCTGCCCGCGATCGGGCTCGCGGGCGACGAGGGGGCGCTCCTCGTGCTCACGGACGAGGCGCTCGCGGTCACGTACGATGGCCAGCGCTTCGATACACTGGCGCACGGGACGCTGCTCTCCTTGCGGGGTGGGGCCCGGCCGCTCTGGGAGGCGCCGTGACCCACGAGCTGCACCGCTCGTTTCGGCAGCACCTGCACCCGCCCATCTGCGCGGTGACGGTCCCGACCGACCCCTCGACGACCATCGCGCGGGTCGAGCTCTCACTCACCCTTTACCTCGCCGATCCCGCGCATTGGGCGCGGACCGGCGCCGCCCGGCTCCTCAGGTCGTTCCTCGCGCTGGTGCCCACGGGGTTTCTGACCCTGTTCCGCACATCGCTGACGCCTCGCTGGCTCTCGCTCGACTCGTCGCGCGAGCAGGAGCTGGCCGATCTGCTGTCGCTTCCCTGGGCGGAGGGGGCTCCCCGCCACCTGTTCCGGATGGAGGTGGTCGACGATCCGCACTGCGCGTCGTGCGGCTTCACCTACACCGAGATCGATCCGGCCCGCTCGGAGTGCGCCCCCGTGATCGAGCTGACGCTCCCTCAGGAGTTCGACCCCGGCCACCTCCTGCCGCTCGCGCGGGCGGCCCTGGAGGCGGGTCCGCTCGGGTCGGGTATCGGGGGTTACGCCGTGAGGATGAATCAGGCCTATCTGGCCGACGCCTTCGATCTCGGCTGGGCGTGGAGCCGGCGCTTCGTCGGTCTAGACATCCAGTTCCCCGAGCAGATGGCGTGGCGCGCGACGCGCGGCCTTCCCGGGACGAACTGGCTTACGTTGCTCGGGAGGCCCGTGGCGGAGGCGGCGGGCTTCGAGCTGCAGCGGGCCGAGGAGCACCCCTGGGTCGATCCCTTCGTTCGGGTCGAGCGGGCCGACGACAACCTCCTCATCGTTGCAGGGGAAGCTCCGACCACCGGGGATCGGCACTTCTTTGACGAGGCCGGGGCGTACCGCGAGGTGGCCGAGACGACGCGGGCGCTACTGGCCCCCGCGCCTGACTTTCTCGGACGGTTCCGGGACGAGCGCGGGAGCGAGGCGTGGTTCCGTCGTCTCACGCGTCGCGCGACGACTGCGTGACGGGATAACACGGAGCCGTCGCTGGTGAACGCCGCGCGGCGCGTGATGAAAGCACTCCCGGGCCGATTCGAACGGCCGACCAACGGCTTAGGAAGCCGCTGCTCTATCCAGCTGAGCTACGGGAGCGAGGCGGGGGATATAGCACACGGGCTTTGACACGACTTGCCCCGGTGGTATGGCGCCCGCGGAGGGTACCGGCATGCTCGAGATCACCAGCATCATCGCGCGCGAGATCCTGGACTCGCGGGGCAACCCGACGGTCGAGGTGGAGGTCGGGGTCGAGGGCGGGGCGGTCGGCCGCGCGGCGGTCCCGTCGGGAGCCTCGACGGGGGAGCACGAGGCGCTCGAGCTGCGCGACGGCGACGCGAGGCGCTACGGCGGCAAGGGCGTGAAGAAGGCGGTCGAGAACGTGGTCGCCCAGATCGCGCCGGAGGTGCTCGGCCGCGACGCGCTGAACCAGCAGGCGATCGACCGGGCGATGATCGAGCTCGACGGGACGCCGACCAAGTCGAAGCTCGGCGCCAACGCGATCCTCGGCGTGTCGATGGCGACCTGCCGGGCCGCGGCCCAGGCGCTGAACCTGCCGCTCTACCGTTACCTCGGCGGCGCGCAGGCCTGCGTGATGCCGACGCCGCTCATGAACATCCTCAACGGCGGCGCCCACGCGGACAACGGGCTCGAGATCCAGGAGTTCATGATCGTCCCGCACGGCTTCGACACGTTCCGTGACGGGCTCCGCGCCGGGGTCGAGACGTTCCACGTGCTCAAGAAGATCCTCCACGGCCGCGGGCTCGCGACGAGCGTCGGCGACGAGGGCGGCTTCGCGCCGCGGCTCGAGCGCAACGAGGACGCGCTCGCGGTGGTCCTCGAGGCGATCGGCGCGGCCGGCTACGAGCCCGGCGAGCAGATCAGCATCGCGCTCGACTGCGCGGCCAGCGAGTTCTTCGACAAGGCCCAGGGCGCCTACACCTTCGACGGCAAGGCCATCCGCCCCGGCGTCCTCGTCGACACCTACGCCGACTACTGTGAGCGGTTCCCGATCGTCAGCATCGAGGACGGCTGCGCGGAGGACGACTGGGACACCTGGCGCGAGCTCACCGAGCGCCTCGGCGACGACGTGCAGCTCGTCGGCGACGACCTGTTCGTGACCAACGTCGCGCGCCTCCAGCGCGGGATCGAGGAGGACATCGGCAACGCGATCCTCATCAAGGTCAACCAGATCGGCACGGTCACCGAGACGCTCGACGCCATCCGCCTCGCGACGAAGGCGGGCTTCGCGTCGGTGATCTCGCACCGCAGCGGCGAGACCGCCGACACCTTCATCGCGGACCTCGCGGTCGCGACCGGCGCCGGCCAGATCAAGACCGGGAGCGCGAGCCGCTCCGACCGCGTGGCCAAGTACAACCAGCTCCTCCGCATCGAGGAGGAGCTCGGCGACAGCGCGCGCTACGCGGGCGAGATCGAGTGACGCGGCCGACGTGACGCCGTCAGCCGGCCGCGCGCCGGCTGCGGATCACGTCGATGAGCGGCTCGATGCCCTCGGCCCGGTCGAACGGGGTCATCCGGAAGCCGAGCTGCTGCGCCTCCGCGAGCACGCTCTGGCCGTAGGGCAGGTCCGCGCCCCACAGCGCCTTGATCACGTGGGCCGGCAGGCGCTGGAGCGTCCGCCCGAGGACGCCGGGCTCGATCGCCGGGAACTCGCTCCCGTCGATCAGCACGAACCCCGGCGCCAGCTGCTGGAGCCGCAGCGCGAGCGTGTCGGCGTCGCCGATCACGACCGCGGTGAGGAGGTGCGGACCGACGACCGCGCGCAGCTTGTCGGCGAGCTTTGGGGTGCCGCTCAGGACGAACACCGGCACGACGTCGACCGAGAGCTCGAGGTTCTGGGTGATCTCGTCGTTGCGGCTCACCCGCTTGGGCGGCGCGCCGCCGACCGCGATCAGCATGCGCTCGAGCTGGTCGATCACGGTGCGCGCCTCGGGCTCGCCGATGCGGTCCCCGAGCCGCTCGAGGAGCGGGCCGCGCACGAGCGCGAGCGTCTCCTGGGCGTTCGTCGGCAGCGCGCCGCCGCCCTCGCTGATCGCCTCGAAGAACACCGTGGAGGCGGTCGACGGATGCAACACGCCCTCGAGGGTCTCCCTCACCAGCCGGATCTCGGGCGCCTCTCTCGCCACCGCGCGAACGGTATCACGCGAGGCTGGGAGGGCCTCAGAACGTGTCGAAGTTCGTGCGCGCCGTCCGCGCGCACCGGCTCAGATGCGGTCGAGGAACTCGTCGTCGTACTGCCCGGCCTGGAGCGACTCGTGGTTGAGCGCCTTGCGGAGCAGCCGGAGGTTGGTGACGAGCGGCGCGAGGTGGATCTCGGCAAGGATGCGGTCGAGCATCAGCCGCGCGTCGTGGCGGTTCGGCGCGTAGGTGGTCACCGTCGCGACCAGCGGGTCGTGGTCGCTCGAGATCGCGCTGCCGGGCTTGAGGCCGGTCTCGATGCGCACCTTGCCGGGCGGCGCCGGGGGCCAGCGGGCGCTCGCGACGGAGCTGTCGAAGGGCCGCCCGGTGTCCGGGTCGGTCGCAGCGTCGACCCGGGCCTGCAGGGCCGCGCCGGTGGCTTCGACGTGGAGCAGCTCCTTGGGGATCTCCTCGCCGCACGCGAGGTGGAGCTGGATCTCGACCAGGTCGAGGTTCGCGCGCATCTCGAGCGCGGTGTGCTCGCACTGGAGCCCCGCGGTGAAGCCCACGAAGTAGAAGACGCCGTCCGCATCCAGGATGAAGTGGCAGCTGCCGAGCCCGCGGCAGCCCAGGCGCGCGGTGATCTCGGAGGCGGCCTCCCAGATCGCGCCGCGCACCGCCTCGCCGTCGCGGAGCTGGTCGATCGCGACCGCCGGTGACTCCACGAGCAGGCGCCGATCCGCCCGGCGCAAGCTCACGTCGCGATCGCCGAGCACGAGGGCCTCGGCGCCGTCGTAGACGAGCTGGATCTCGACGTGCCGCGCGCGCTCGATCCAGGGCTCGATGTAACAGCCGCCGACCTCCTCGAGCGGGTCGAGCGCCTTGAGCGCCTCCGCGAGATCGGCCACGTCGCGCGCGACGTAGACCCGCCGCGGCTCGCCGATGCCCCACACCGGCTTGACCACCACCGGGTACTCGATGGCGTCGACGTCGGCGAGCGCCTCCGGGGGCGTCATGATCGGCCGCTCGCTGCCCGGGAGCACGCGGACGCCCGCCTCCATCGCCACCCGACGCACCGCGAGGCGGTCGCGCGAGCCTTCGAAGCGCTCCGACGCGGGGCCGACGAACACCAGGCCCGCCGCCTCGACCGCCTGAGCGAAGGACGGCTCCTCGGCGAGGAGCCCGTAGCCCGGGTGGACGGCCTGGACCTGCTGCTCCTGGGCGACCTTGAGGAGGGCGACGGAGTTGCGGTACGCGGCGGCGTCGTCGCCGATCTCCACCGCGACGTCGCACGCCTCGACGTGGGGCGCGCCCGCGTCGGCCGACACGTGTACGGCGACCGTCTCGATCCCGAGGCGCCGGCAGGTGCGCGCGACCCGGACCGCGACCTCGCCGCGGTTGGCGATGAGGATTCGTTCGATCAAGGTGGGGGACCCTAGCAGGTTGCCGGGGCGAAGGCTTGACCCGCGCGCGCCCTGCGCCAGTCTCGCGCCAGCCTTCGCCCGAGGAGCTCTCCGTGCCCGCCCACGTCCACACCCGCGCGATGCCCCGGCCTCCAGTCAAGCCGGCGGAGGTGCGCCGCCGCGCCGACCGCATGCTCGCCGCCCTCGGGATGACCGACCGCGAGCTCTCCGTCCTCCTCTGCGACGACGCCACGATCCACGAGCTCAACCGCGACTACCGGGGCAAGGACCGGCCGACCGATGTGCTCGCCTTCGCGATGCAGGAGGGGGAGGGCGCCGGGGTCGCCCCCGAGCTGCTCGGGGACGTCATCATCTCGCTCGACACCGCGCGGCGGCAGGCGGCCCAGCGCGGCCACCCGATCGTCCGCGAGGTGACGTTCCTGCTCGGGCACGGCTTGCTGCACCTGCTGGGCTACGACCACCAGACGGACGACGAGGAGCGCCGGATGAACGCGCGCAACGACGCCCTGTGCGCGGCCGCAAGCCCGCGGCGGCGATCGCGCTGAATTTTCCGGGGCTCCCCCGGAACGGGCCCGCCTCCGCGCGAATTGGCCCAATTTCGGGGGATCTCACGCGAATTGGGGTTGTCAGGCCCCCGGGCGCGCGGCATAGATGGCCGCCGAGCGCCCAGAAACCCCGAAAAACAGGGCTTTGTGGGCGATCGGACGGTCGGTGTGCGGGCGGCTCCACGCCGCGGGCGACGAAGCGGCACCCGGTCGTCCATCGGACAGACGATGGCGCCCGGACGAGGCGCGCGACGAAGAGGGAGGACCCACATGAGTGGTACTGGCAAGCGGATGACCAAGGCTGCGATCATGAGCGAGCTCGCCGAGCGCACCGACATGACCAAGAAGCAGGTCGCCCAGGTGTTCGACGCGCTCCAGGCGATGATCAAGCGCGAGCTGGGCCGTCGCGGGCCGGGCGAGTTCGTGATCCCGGACATGCTCAAGCTCAAGGTGCGCAAGACCCCCGCCCGCAAGGACGTGACCGTCCGCATCCCGCTCACCGGCGAGACGATCGTGCGTGACTTTCCGGCCTCGAAGAAGCTCCGCGCCACTCCCCTCAAGAAGCTCAAGGACCTCGTCCTCTGAGGCTCTGATCCTCTCGGGCGACGCCCCGGGGATCGTGCGCTGCGAGGCGCGTCGCGAGGCTGCGGCGCGCCTCGTCGCGTTCCGTCCCGTCAGTACGGCGAGGGCGGGACGGTCGGGGGCTCGGGAGGCGCGGTCGGGGTGCCCGGCGCGGGGGCCGTCTCTTGCCCCTCGGCCGGCGGCGGGTTGTCCTGCGCGCCCTGCTGCGCCCTCTCCCGGGCGCGCGCGCGGTCGAGGAACATCTGCCGGCTGAGGTTGAGGAGCTGTCGCATCTCGGCCGCGCGCAGATCCACGCTGCCGTCGAGGTGGTCGCCCTCTGGCTCGAGGGTCGCCCGGTTCAGCAGGCCCGACACGCCCAGGACGCTCGCGATGATGTTGCGCGCGAAGCCTTCCCGCATGCGGTTCCAGTAGGCGCCGGCCTCGGCGGCCTCGGTCTCGCCCTCGTAGGTCCAGGTGGTGCGCGCCGCGACCTCGTCCTCGGGCCGCTCCGTGAGCGCGAGGCGCAGCTCGGTCGGGATCACCGCGAGCGGGTTGGTGCCGCGGCGCGGGCTCGCGCGGGCGAAGTTGCGCGCCCCCTCGACCTCGAGCGACAGGCCCTCGCCCTCCTCCATCGAGAGCAGGGCGTCGGCGGGGTGCACCGGCGCCTCGCCCTCGGGCGCCTCGTCCGCCGCGCGGTTGCGGGCCACCGCGAGCACGCGCGAGAGGTCCTCCGGTCGGCAGATCAGGAAGTGCCGCGGGCCGAGCAGCGCGATGATCCGCTCGGTGTCGCTCCGGTCGTGCCACGGCGCGACCTCGACGCCCTGGCGGCGGGTCCACTCGATCGGCTGGCCGGCGGCGATCGCGAGGCGGGCCGCGGCCCGCCGGATGGCCCCCTCGTCCCCGGTCGCGCGGCCGGCCACGATGAGCCGGTCGCGCTGGAGGTTGGGCGAGGCGATGAGCACCCGGTCGAGGTCGTCGAGCGGGTCGATGCCGCTGCCGTCCAGCAGGACCTGCCAGTCCGGCAGCACCGCGAGCAAGGTGCGGACGTCGGCGGCGAACGGGGAGCGACGGATGCGCGCCACGTCGATGCGCAGCGCGATCTGGGAGCCGGCGGGGAGGAACGCGACGCCGCGCCCGCTCCCGGGCCGATCGCCGGTGCCTTCGCCCTCGTCGCCCGAGGCCTCGCCTTCGCCGGCCGAGGCGACCGGCTCGGAGGGTCCCGCGTCGCGGCGTCGGCGCCGTCGTCCCGCGTCGGGGGGGCCTCCGTCGGCCGGGACGCCCGCGTCGGCCGCGATCGGGCCCTCGCCCTCGCCGGGCTCGCGGGCGGCGGCGGCCTCGGCCGCGGGCTCGGGGCGGGACGCGCCCTCGCTCACCTCGACCGCGTCGGTCAGCCCGAACTCGACCTCGGTCGGGAGCTGGAACTCGAAGTCGAGCTCGGGCGCGGTGGTCGTCCAGGCGACGTACGCGATGAGCGACCCGTGGAGGGCCAGCGAGAGGGCGGTCGCGACCGCGTCTCGGCGGCTCGGGCTCACGCGGGCGGGCTCTCGGGTTGACGGAGGGCGATGTCCGTGAAATCTCGCGCGCAGTCATGACGACCCGCTCGCTCACGCTCGCGCTCGGCCTCGCGCTCGGCCTCGCGCCGCTCCTCGGGGCCTGCGACGGCGACGACGAGGGGATGGACGCCGGCGTGGCCGAGGCCCCCGAGCCCGCCGACGCGGCCCCCGACGCAGCTCCCGACGGATCGGTGGACGGCGGTCACGACGCCGGCCCGCCCCGTCCGCCGGCGCGCATCTTCGCGCGGCGCTTCGTGTCGAAGATCCGCGAGCGGCCGGACCGCGAGGCGTTTCGAATCGGGTATCTCCGTGCGGGCGCGGTCATGCAGGCCACCACCGGCGAGCCGGTGCGGACCGACGACCCGCGCTGCCCCGGGGGCTGGTACGAGCTTACGACGGGGGGGTTCGTCTGCAACGTCAACGAGCGGGGGCGGCGGGGGGACGTGATCGCGTTCTGGGGCCGACGGCTCCCGGAGGCGCGCGGCGCTCAGCCGGACGTCGAGGCGCCGCTGCCCTACCGGTATGGACGGACCCGGGGTAACAACATTCCGATGTATCGCCGCCTGCCTACGGACGAGGAGGCGGCGGAGTACGAGGGCTTCCGGATCCCCGGCCAGGCCGCGCCCGCCGAGGGCGAGGGCGAGGGTGGCGAGGGGGCCCCCGCGGGAGAGGGCGCGGCTGGCGCGAATCCGAGCCCGTCGCCCAGCCCGGCCCCGACCGCGGGCGCCAACCCCGCGCCGACGCCCGCTCCGGCCGCAGCCCCGGCGGGAGGCGGCGATGACGCCGATGACGGCGGGGAGGACGAGGAGGAGCCGGTCACCCTGGCGTCCCTCGCCGGCGATCCGAACAGCGCGCTCATCACCCGGATGGTCAGCGGCTTCATCGTGAGCCTCGACCGCGACTTCCGCGCCGGTCAGTACCGCCGTCGATACTGGCGCACCGTGAACAACGGGTTCATCCCGTACCGCGTCCTCGCGTCGATCAACCCGCCGGAGTTCCACGGAGCGCGCCTCGCCGCCGGGACCGAGCACCTCCCGATCGGGTTCGTGCTGGGCCGGAACGAGAACGTCTACCTGCGCAGCGACGACGGCCGCGTGCGACGGGGCGGGCGGGTCGACCTGCGAGAGCGGCTCACGATCGTCGACGAGGTCACGGTCGCGGGGACCGACTACCTCGTGGACATCGACGGCGAGCTGTATCGAGAAGAGCACGTTCGCCGGGTCTCGGCCGCCGAGCGCCCCGAGCAGATCGGGCCCCACGACAAGTGGATCGAGGTGAACCTGTCGCAGCAGTACGTGATCGCCTACGAGGGCGACACGCCGGTCTACGTGACGCTGACCTCGACCGGCCGGCCGTTTCATCCGGACGATCCGGAGGCCGACTTCCAGACCCCGACCGGGCTGTTCCGCATCCGGGCCAAGCACCTGGCGGCGACGATGGACGGCGACACCGCGGCCGACGGCCCCTACTCGATCCACGACGTCCCCTACGTCATGTACTTCCAGCTCGCCTACGCCCTCCACGGGGCGTTCTGGCATCGCGCGTTCGGCTTCCCGCGGAGCCACGGCTGCGTGAACCTCGCACCGCGTGACGCCCAGTGGGTGTTCAACTGGAGCGACCCGCAGGTCCGCCCCGGCTGGCACGGGGCCTACCCGACCGAGGCGCGGCCCGGCACCTGGATCTGGATCCACGGCGAGACGCCGGGCGCCCGTGACTGAACGCTCGCTGCGACCTCAGAGCTCGCAGGGGAAGACGAAGCCGAGCTCGCCCGTCGTCTCGAAGTCCTCGCAGGCGGTCTCGAAGCCGGCCGGCGGGGCGACCTCGCGGTACAGGCAGTAGCCGGCCTCCGCGTTGGGGGCGGCCTCCATCTCGGGCGGGCACGTGAACACGAGGCTCGCGGGCATCCACGAGAAGCCGAGCACGCCGTGCGAGGTGAGGAAGTGGCAGTACCGGCGCGCCCCGCTCGGACGCGGAGAGATCACGCGGCTGCATCTCGCCTGACCCCCGAGGGCGGTCAGCTCCATGCCGGGCGGGCACACGTAGGCGGTGCACTCGCTCGGGTCGCGGGGCGGCGGTCCGGCGTCCGGCTCGCTCCCCGCGTCGACCATCAGAGGCGGGCGGTCGGGGCCGGCGTCGCCGTCGGATCCGCCCTGCGCGCAGCCGAGCGCGGAGACGGCGAGGAGGCAGGCGATGAGGGCTTCGGAGCGCACCTGCTCGACAGCGTGCCGTGTGCGGCCGTCCGCGTCGAGCCTTTCACCGCGCTCGGAGGGCCTGGAGGAGCGCGCGCCCCTGGGCGCCGGCGCGCCGCGCGATCTGCTCCTGGACGGGCCGCCCGAGCTTCGCGAAGGCCGCGCGCTCGGCCGAGGTCGGCCGGTGCACCTCGATGCCCGCGCGCGCCAGGTTCTTCACGAGGATGGGATCCATCCGGCGGACGCCTTGGCGCCCGTTGATCGTGATCTCGTTCGGCACCGACGTCAGCACGCCCTGCAGATCCTCCGGGAGGTCGTCGAACCAGCTCTTGCTGTAGACCACGATGCCCGGCTGGTAGCTGTGCTGGCTCAGGTTCAGGTGCTCGGCCGCCTGGTACCAGCTCGTCGCGAAGGCGAAGAGCGGGGTGTTGTCGAAGCCGTCGACCACCCCCGTCTGCAGGCTCGTCAGGACGTTGGTCACGTCGATCGCCTGGGGGCTGGCTCCGAAGGCCCGGTAGGTCGCGAGGTGCACCTCGGACTCCTGCGAGCGCATGCGGAGGCCCTGCAGATCGCCGGGCTGGCGGATCGGGCGCTCCTTGGTGAACCAGGAGCGGAAGCCGTTCTCCGCCCAGAGCCCGAACACGAAGCCGCGCCGCGAGAGGGCCGCGGTGACGATCGGGCGGGCCGGGCCGTCGAGGGCGGTGTCGGCCTGGGCCGCGGTGTCGAAGAGGTAGGGCGTCTCGATGACGTTCAGCTCGCGCACCAGCGTGCCGAGGGCCGCGGTCGAGCCGGCGAACGCCTGGATGCTGCCCTGGGCCGTGCGGCGCACGAGCGCCTTCTCGCCGCCGAGCGAGCCGCCCATGAACATCTGAACGCGCATGCGCCCGCCCGACTGCTCCTCGATGTGGCGCTTGAGCTGGCGGAGCTGCTTCTCCCAGGGCGTCCCCTCCGGCGCGACCGTGGCCACCCGCATGCGCACCTGCTCCTGGGCGGAGGCCGGGCCGTCGTGGGGCACGAGGAGCACGAGCGAGCACAGCACGCTCGAGACCATCGTGAGGCTGAGGAGGATTCGCTTACGGGGCATCGAGATCTCCGCGGACGGATAGGGAGGTTGCACGCTCAGGACGGGAGGGGGCGGGGACTATTCACCGACGGGGCTACTCGAACAGCTCGTCGACGCGGCCGAGGAGGTCGCGGGCGAGGCGCTGCTCGACGCGGTTCTCGGGGGCGGCCTCGGGGAGGGCCTCGGGGTCCCCCTCGATCGCCATGTTCAGATAGCGGACGAAGGCCTCGCGGTCCTGCTGCTTGACCGCGAGGTTCTCCGCGTAGAGGACGTGGGTGCCGTAGTAGGTCGGCGACCGGCGGAGGCTCTCGTCGAAGTGCTGCTGCGAGCGCTCCAGGTCGCCGCCCGCGTAGGCCGGCGCGATCGCGAAGAACGCGCCGAAGTACCGGTCCGGGCCGGCGAAGAAGTAGTAGCGGTCGAGCTCCATGCAGCGCGTCATGACCGCGCGGATCTCGTCCTTGAACGACAGGACGGTGGCGAAGCCGTCGAGCCGCGCCCAGCGGCCGAGGTTGGACGCGCGCCAGTAGAGTGCCGGCACCGCGTCGGCCTCGAGGATCGAGACCGCGTCCTGGACCTGCTCGCCGGCCGCCATGCGCTCGGCGAACTGCGGGCTGAGGACGCGCAGCGCGCGCTCGGCGGCGCGGATGCCGGTCTGGTAGGTCTCGGCCATCGCGTCCGGATCGCTCCAGCGGAGGTGTCCGTGAGCGAGGAAGTAGTAGGCCCGCGAGAGCTTCACCCAGGTCTCGGCGTCGTCGGGGTTGGCGGCCACGGCGGCCTCCCAGGCGGTGATCGCGGCCCGGACCTGCGCCTCCTCGTCGCGGCCGGCCCACGCCTCGTCGCCCTGTGCGACGAGATCGGCGGACGACTGGCCCTCCGCGCTCCCTCCCGTCGATTCGCTGCCCTCGACGGGCTCGTCCCATGCGGACTCGTAGGAGCCACCGCAGGACGCGGTCGCAAGGATCAAGGCGAACACCCACGAACGGCGCGCGGTCCGACGCATCACAGTCCCTCCCGTCGCCGCCACCCGCGGCGATCCGGTCGGCTGTACCAGCTCCGGCGAACGCGTGTCAACGCGCGCCCGACCCGTGGATCCGAGGGGCTGCTATGGTGATCGCGTGCGCCACCGCCTCCTCGCCTCCGCCGTCGTGCTCGCGTCGCTGGCGCCGGGCCTCGCCTCCGCCCAGGCGCGCTACCGCGGGCCGCATCCGGTCGACCTCGACGGCCACTGGCACCTCGAGGACGCCGAGCACGTGCACGACGGCCTGTCGGTCGGCGAGGCGCCGTTCGGCGTGGTCGACGAGGTGCGCGTCTTCCTCGGCGATCCGCTCGCCTACGGCTACGACGGGGAGGTCTGGACCTACACCCAGGCCCACCCGCTCCCCGGCGGTCTGAACGGCTACTGCGGCGTCACGCAGCCGCACCGGCACCCCTTCGCTCCCGACGGCCGCTACCGGCGGGAGAGGAGCGGCGGCTACGCCTACGTCGGCGGGATGCGCGGCGGCCGGGCGATGGCGGTCCCGAGCCGGCTCACGCCGCGGACCCCCGTGATCGCCCCCGCGCCCCCGATCGCCCCGACCGCGCCCTTCCTGTGGGCGGGGTGCCTGCACCGCCTCGATCCGGGGAGCCGCGGCGGAGTGCGGCTGGTCCAGAGCCCGGGCTGCGCCGCGATCGTCGGTCCGTTCGGGCGCGCCCGCGACGCGCCGCCGCCCGGGCGAGGCCGCGGGAGCTACTTCGACGGCAACTACGGGCGCGTCCGTCGGAGCCCCGATCTGCGCGTCGTGCGCGGAGCTGACGCGCCGCGGCAGAAGTGACGTTCCACCCGCGAGCGCGTGGTGTATTGTCACCGCCGTGGGCGACCGCAACCGCGCCAAGCTCAAGCTCGATCCGGACACCATCGAGTCGCTGCTCGAGGAGGGCGGCTGGCCCTGCGACCGGATCAGCGACGACACGTGGCGAAGCCACTTCCGGGGGAAGCACGCGTCCTTCCCGTTCTTCGTGCGCATCGATCCGGCGGGCTACGTCTGCTTCGCGATCGTCCCGTTCCTGAAGAGCCCCGAGCAGGAGGAGCCGGCCTCCAAGCTCTACGATCGCCTGCTCCAGCTCAACCAGACGCTGTTGATGGCGAAGTTCTCGATCGACGACGACCTCGACGTGGTCCTCTCGGTCGAGTACCCGTTCGAGCAGCTGGATCGGAGCGAGTTCGACGACGCGCTCGACGTCCTCTCGTACTATGCGGACCAGCACTACGGTGAGCTGCGCGCGTTGAGTCGTCCGAGCTGAGTCGTCCGAGCCCTCCGGGCCAGGGCTCGCGAGCCCCGCGCGGAGGCGATGTGAGCGAGGGCACGAAAGCTCGCCTTGCCGCCCCCTCGGCGCTGTGATAGCTACCGGCCAAACCATTCGGGTTCTACCTGGGTGGGCCTCTCGGGGCCTGCCTTTTTTTTCGTCCTTGCCGTCCAGATTCACCCCGTCGATCGAGCACCCCATGAGCGCCGCCCCCACCACCCCTGAGACGAGCGATCCGCTGACGCGGATCGTCGAGCCCGTGTGCGCCGCGCACGGGGTCGAGCTCGTGCAGGTGGTCCAGGTGACCGAGCGCGGGGAGGCGGTCCTCCGGGTCCTCATCGATCGGGAGGGCAGCGAGGCGGGGCCCGGGAGCGGCGTCACCCTGGCGGACTGCCAGGCGGTGAGCCGCGACCTCGGCACGGCGCTGGACGTGCACGACGTCATCGGCGGCCGCTACCGCCTCGAGGTCTCGTCGCCGGGGGTCGATCGCCCGCTCGTGAAGCTGAGCGACTTCGAGCGCTTCTCCGGCCGGGACGTGAAGATCAAGTTGAGTGTTCCCCGGGCGGATGGTCGGGGAGGGGAGCGTCGCAGCTTCTCGGGAAAGCTACTGGGGGTCGACGGAGCCATGGTGCGGCTCGAGTCGGAAGGGAGCGAGCTCCAGCTCCCCTTCGCCGAGATCGCGAGGGCCCACGTCGTCCATCGATTCGATTGAACGCACGATGACCGCGGGGCCAAGGAGCGGCCCGGGCGGTTGGTGAGGTGTCGGCCATGCAGCAGGAAATGTCGCTGCAGAACATCATCGAGCAGGTCAGCAAGGAGAAGGGTATCGACCCTGCCGTGCTCATTGAGACGATGGAGCAAGCCATCGTCACGGCGGCGAAGCGCACTTTCGGCGTGAACCGCGAGCTCGAGGCTCAGTTCAGCACCGAGTCGGGGAACGTCGACCTCTACCAGTTCATGACCGTGGTGGAGGAGGTCGAGAACCCCGAGCGCGAGATCTCGCTGGTCGACGCGCGGCGCTATGGGTTCGACGACGTCGAGGTGAACCAGGACCTGGGCTTCCAGATCTTCTACCTCGCGTCCGACGCCGAGGAGGCGCGCAAGCAGGACCGCCAGTACGGTGATCTGCTCGGGCTGCAGCAGCACCGGCGCGGCTTCGGCCGCATCGCCGCGCAGACCGCCAAGCAGGTGATCATCCAGCGCGTCCGCGACGCCGAGCGCGAGCTGATCTTCAACGAGTACAAGGACCGCAAGGGCGAGCTCATCACGGGCATCGTGCGGCGCTTCGAGCGCGGCTCGAACATCATCGTCGACCTCGGTCGGACCGAGGCGATCCTGCCCACGCGTGAGCAGACGCCGCGCGAGAGCTACCGCCCCGGCGATCGCATCGTGGCCTTCCTCAAAGACATTGACCGCGAGGCGCGCGGCCCGCAGCTCATCCTGAGCCGCACCGACGTCGGCCTCCTGGTGAAGCTCTTCGAGATGGAGGTTCCCGAGATCTACGAGGGGATCGTGCGCATCGTCGCCGCGGCCCGCGAGCCCGGCGCGCGGAGCAAGATCGCGGTCACCAGCCGCGACAGCGACGTCGATCCGGTGGGCGCGTGCGTGGGCATGAAGGGCTCGCGCGTCCAGGCAGTCGTGCAGGAGCTGCGCGGCGAGAAGATCGACATCGTGCCGTGGGACCGCGACCCGGCGCGCTTCGTCTGCAACGCGATCGCGCCGGCCGAGGTGAGCCGCGTGATCATCGACGAGGGCCACGGCGGGATGGAGCTCATCGTGCCCGACGCGAAGCTCTCGCTCGCGATCGGCCGCCGCGGCCAGAACGTCCGCCTCGCCAGCCAGCTCACCGGCTGGAAGCTCGACATCGTCAGCGAGTCGCGCTTCCGCCAGATGGAGGAGCAGGCCCTCGCGGACATCGCCCGCATTCCGAGCCTCGACGAGGAGTCGGTCAAGAGCTTCTACAAGCTCGGCTTCCGCTCACTCGACGAGATCGCCGAGGCGCCGGACGAGGAGCTCGTCACGATCGACGGCATCGACGACGTCACCCGCGCGGCCGCGATCCGCAAGGAGGCGGCGGCGGCGATGGAGACGCACCGCCTCGAGCGCGTCGAGGAGGCCAAGGTCCGCCCCGAGCCCCTCACCGAGCGCGAGCACCTCCTGCTCTGCCGCAACGTGACCGAGCGCATCGCGGACGCCCTCGAGTCGTCGGGCTACCGCAGCCCGCAGGACATCGAGCGCGAGGCCGATGTGGATCGACTGGCGATCAAGACCGGACTGGGTATCCAGAAGGCCCAGGAGGTCAAGGACGGCGTGGCGCACTACATCGAGAACGAGATGGAGGCGGTGAAGGCCGCCCAGCGCGAGGCCCGCGCGGAGGCCGAGGCCGAGGAGGCCGCGGCCGCAGCCGCATTGGCGGCCGCGATGCCGGCCGAGGCGTCGGGCGAGGCCGAGGGCGAGGCGAGCGAGGCGGCGCCGACCCCGGAGTGATCGCGCCGAGCCCGGACCAGGAGCAGAACAAACGGTGTTGGAGATGACGAGCATGGAGACCGCGTCGGAGCGGACGTGCGCCGGTTGCCGAGACAAGGCCGACCGGGACGCGCTGCTGCGCTTCGTGGTCCGTGCCGAGGCGCCTCGGCTCGTGCCCGATGTTCGCCGCCGGCTCCCCGGGCGGGGGGTGAGCGTCCATCCGACGCGCGCCTGCATCGCCAAGGCCCTCAAGCAGGGCGGCTTCGCCCGGGCGATCAAGGGTCGCCCCGGGGTGGAGCTCGACGCGCTCTGCGCGATGATCGTGACGCAGTACGACCGCCGGCTCGAGGGGCTCACCTCCTCGGCCGCGCGGCAGGGCCGGCTCGCCGCGGGCACGGACCTGGCGCGGCGCGCGCTCGCCGATGGCAGCGCGCGCCTGCTCTGGATCGCGGAGGACGCTGCGGGGAGGCGCGAGGAGCTCGCGGCCCAGGCGTCCAGGGACGGCGTGCCGGTGGTGGTGCGCTGGGACAAGGCAAAGCTCGGCGCGCTCGTGGGGCGGGCCGAGGTGGGTGTGGTGGCGATCCTGGACGACCGGATCGCCCTCGAGGTCGTCGCGACGGTGAAGCGGGCGACCGATGTTTCGGAGGCGGAATGAGTAAGGTGCGCGTGTACGAGGTCGCTCGCGAGCTCGGCATGAACAACCGGGACCTCCTCAACCGGATCCAGTCTCTCGGGATCCAGGTTCGGAATCACATGAGCGCGCTCGAGCCGGCCGAGGCCGACCGGGTCCGACGCGCGGTCGATCGTGACAAGCAGGAGAACACCGTGGAGGAGCGGATCCGCAAGACCGTCATCCGTCGTCGGACCAAGAAGCCGACGAAGGAGCAGGCCGCGGCCGCGGCGGAGGCGAAGCCCGAGCCGATCAAGGTGAAGGTGACGCCGTCCGAGGCGCCCGTGAGCCGCCCGCGCCCCGCCGCGGTCGAGCCCGCGCCGGCCGCGGTCGAGCCGCCGCGCGCCGAGGCCGCGCCGCCCGCGCCCGAGCCGGAGCCCGCGCCCGTCGTGGCCGAGCCGCCGCCGCCGCCGGCGCCGGCGCCCGAGC
>JAUHXR010000500.1 GCA_030426845.1 Polyangia bacterium
CCAGTGGGTCGCGGAGACCCGCAGCGACGTCCGCCCGATCCTCGTGATCGAGGATCGCAAGAGCGACCCCGCGGTCTCCCACCACGGCGTCCGCCGCTGCTTCCCCGAGCACCTCGACGAGCACCTCCGCTGAGCGCGCAGGCTGCGTTCGTGCCACTGGGAGATCGCCTTCGGCCGCCACCCGGCCTACTCCGGCGGCTTCCACGGTTGCGACAGCATGCTCCGGACCGACTTCACGCCCATCCTCGAGGCGACGCGCTGCGGCGCACCGCGGTCGACGACGCGGGTCAGGTCTTCGACTCGACGCGCATCGATCGGCGCGGCGAGGCCTTCTGGGCTCGCCCGAGCCGCGCGGGCGACGCCGATCGCGGGTGGCGCTCTCCTCGGCTGGACGCCGCATCGGCCCGGGTGCTACTCCGCGCGCCATGAGCCTACAGAGCGAAGACCTCCACATCGGCGACGGCGCCGAGGCGATGAGCGGCAAGAGCGTGTCGGTCCACTACACCGGCACCCTGACCAACGGGAACAAGTTCGACTCGTCGCTCGACCGCGGCCAGCCGTTCGACTTCACGCTCGGCGCCGGCATGGTGATCCGCGGCTGGGACGAGGGCGTGGTCGGCATGAAGGTCGGCGGCAAGCGCAAGCTCACCATCCCGCCCGACATGGCCTACGGCGAGCGCGGCTTCGGGAACATCATCCCGCCCGGCTCGACGCTCGTGTTCGAGATCGAGCTGCTCGCCGTCCGCTGAGTCGCCCCGCGCGTGAGTCGCCCCGCGCTCGGGCTCAGAGGACCCCGAGCGCGTGCAGGACGACGGCGACGATCGCCGCCGGCACCGCGAAGCGCAGGAGCTGGAGCCACCCGAGGTAGAGCGGCAGGACGCCCCCGAGCGGGGAGCCGTCCGCGACCGCGTGCGCGCGCTCGACCTCGCGGATGCGGAAGCCCACGAAGATCGAGAGGCCGAGGCCGCCGAGGGGGAGCATCCAGTTGCTCGTGAGGTAGTCCATCAGGCCGAACCAGCTGTGGCCGATGGCCTCCTCCATCCCGGAGCCGAAGACGTCGAGCGCGCCGAGCGCGGACGGGATGCCGAAGAGCGTGATCGCGGCCCCGGTCACCGCGACCGCCTGGATGCGCTTCCAGCCGAGCTCGTCGATGAAGTAGGACGCGACGACCTCGAGGAGCGAGATCGCGCTCGTCAGCGCGGCGAAGGTCAGCAGGAGGAAGAACAGCGTCGACCAGACCGAGCCGCCGGTCATCTGCGCGAACGCGGTGGGCATGCTCTGGAAGACGAGCCCCGGGCCCGCGCCCGCCTCCATCCCGAAGGTGAAGGTGATGGGGAAGAGCGCGAGGCAGGCGAGGAGCGCGACCGCGGTGTCGAGCGCGGTGATCGTGATCGAGGTGCTCACGACGTCGTCGTCGCGCTTCATGTAGCTGCCGTAGGTGAGCATCGCGCCCATCCCGACGCTCAGCGTGAAGAAGCTGTGCCCGAGCGCCTCGAGCACGCCCGCCCCGGTGAGCCGCTCGGTGTGGAGGCCGAACACGAAGTCGAACGCGGGCCCGAAGCCCGGCAGGCTCGTCGCGTAGAGCACGAGCATGATCAGCAGGCCGAGCAGCGCCGGCATGAGCACCCGGGCCGCGACCTCGACGCCCTTCTGCACGCCGGCGAGGACGATCCCGATCGTGATCGCCATGAAGAGCACGTGCCAGAGCACGTTGAGGCCGGGGTTGGCCTTGAGGGCGTCGAAGTGATCGGCGACCTGGCCGAGCTCGGCCGGGGAGACGTTCGCGAAGGTCCCGGTGACCGAGAGGAAGACGTAGTGCATCGCCCAGCCGGCGACGACGCTGTAGTAGCTGAGGATCAGGAAGCCCGTGATCACCCCGAGCCAGCCCACGCCGACCCACGGGCTGCGCTTGCCCGCGAGCTCGGCGAACGCGCCGACGGGGCTCTTCTGGGTCATCTTCCCGAGGACGACCTCGCCGATCATGATCGGCAGGCCGATCAGCAAGATGCACACGAGGTAGATCGCGACGAACGCGCCGCCCCCGTTCTCGCCGGTGATGTAGGGGAACTTCCACATGTTCCCCAGCCCGACCGCGGAGCCCGCCGCGGCCAGGACGAAGCCGACCTTGGATCCCCACTGCCCCCGCTTCGCGTCGCTCATCGGGGGCCGAGCTAAGTCGGCGAGGACCGCTGTGTCAACCGTGGGCCGAGGGTGGCGTCGGCTCGCGCCGCGTCAGCTCTCGCCGGGGCTCGCCGCGGCCACGTCGAAGTCGGCGCGCGCGAGCCGGGCCCCCGCGGGGTCGCGCACCTCGACCGACCAGCGGCCGGGCCGCCCCTGCGTGTGGCGGGTGCTCGCCCAGGTGCGCCAGCGGCGGCTCACGGGGAGCGAGAGCGCGATCGGGCGGCCCTCGACGCCGTCGGGATCGACGAAGACGACCGAGAGCTCGGCGTCGACGTCGGAGGCGTTCGCCGCCTCGACGAAGGCGAAGGTGCGCTCGGCGTCGGCGCGCGGCGCCCCGGTCGGCTCGCGATCCTCCACCGCGACCGCGGCGAGCAGGCGCGACACCGTCAGCGCGCCGGGGGCCGGGGTCGGCGCGGGGGCGACCGCGAGCTCGGACGGCTCCGGCGACTCGGCCTCCGTGGGCTCGGAGGGGGCGGCCTCGGGCGCGGCGGTCTCGGACTCGTACGAGGCGGGATCGGGCGCCGCGGCGACGGGCGCCTCGGCCGCGCGGGCCGCCGGCTCCACACGCGCGAGCGGCCCTCGGGCCGGCGACGTCTCCTCGCGGCGCGGCGCGGTCTGACGCTCGAGCTCGCGCTGGATCGGCCGGTCGTTGGCGCGGCTCTTGGGGCCGCCCTCGGCGGGCGGATCGCCCTGACCGCACCCGACGAGGGCGACGGACGCGAGGAGCGAGATGACGAGCAGCGGCGCACGGACCATGGAGACCTCCCTGCCCTCTTCTCGCGGGCGACGGCCCCTCGCGGCAAGTTTCCGACACGGGCGGTCGCTCGTCCGCCAACACGACTTCCGACGTGCATCTGTGCGGGCTCGATCGCCGCGGGCTCGATCGCCGCCGGCTCGATCGCCGCCGGCTCGATCACCGCGAGTACGATCTCCGCGACCCGGCGTGCCCAGACGGTGGCTGAGCGCGGCTACTGGGTGCGCTGGATGATGTGGTAGCCGAACGGGCTCTCGACCGGGTCGCTGATCTCGTTGACCTCGAGCGCGAAGGCCGCGCGCTCGAACGCGGGGACCATGCGCCCGCGCGGGAAGATGCCGAGATCGCCGCCCTCGGGGCTGCCAGGCTCGTCGCTGTACTCGCGGTGGAGCGCGACCCAGTCGTTGGCCTCGTCCCGCGCCGACGACGCCACCTGGAGCGCGAGCGCCCGCGCCTCCTCCTGGGTGCGCGTGACGCCGTCGGCCGCCCGCTGCGCCCCTTGCCACTGGATCAGGATGTGCCGCGCGCCGATCTCGGCCGGACCGGCCTGCACGACCTCGTCGGGCTCCCGGTAGAAGATCTGAAAGCCCATGGGCGACTCGAGGGGACGGCTCGTCTGACCCACCTCGAGGCGGAACACCGCGCGCTCCGCCGCCTCCGAGAGATCCGTCTGGCCGCGGGTGAGGATCCGCGCGACCGAGCGGTCGTCGGTGTCCGGCGGGGTGTCGGCGTAGGCCGCGGTCAGCTCGCGGAACGTCGAGGTGCCCTCGCGGGACATCCCCACGATCATCTGGGCTCGCTCCTCGGCCGCGTCGCGATCGCGGTCGATCGTGGGGCTCGCGCCCTCCGCCCCCGCGTAGGCGACCAGGATGCGGCGGACGCGGACGCGGTCGTAGCCGTCGGACGTCGGGGCGAGCGCGCCCGAGGTGGTCGTCCCGTCGGTGCGGATACCCCCGCTGCAGCCAACGGCGGCCCCGGCGAGCGCGAGGAGGAGGCAAGCGCGCGTCATCGCCGGCCGTGTAGCAGGCGCTCGACGCGTGGCGCAATGCGCGGCCCCCCGGCGAGGCCCGATCCGGCCGCCGAGTGCCTTTCCCCCGGAGGTTGTGGTAACCGAGCGCCATGGGTCTCGCGGCCATTCTCCTGATCGTCTACGTCTCGATCGCGCTCGGGACGAGCTTCCTGTGCTCGGTCCTCGAGGCTGCGCTCCTCTCGACCCGGGAGATCGAGCTCGC
>JAUHXR010000501.1 GCA_030426845.1 Polyangia bacterium
CGAAGTCGCGGTGCGCAGCCGGGAGCGCCGCGCGGTGGAGGATCTGGTCGATCGCACGGAGCGGGTCGCCCGGCCCCTCCGGCGCGTGCCCGCCGATCTCGAAGGTGAGGACGCCGTCGACCTCCGCTGTCGCGCCCGCCGCGAGCGAGTATGGAAGCACGAGGTGTTGCTCCTTGTCCGGCCACACCCAGCCCTCCGACTCGAGCGACAGGCGCACCTCGTGGTTCGGCGGCGTCGGCATCCCGCCCACGTTCTGGACCCGCAGCCCGCTCACGTGGACCCGCTCGCCGGGCTCGTAGATCCCGTCCTGGTTCTCGCTCACGTGCGCGAAGCCGACGAGGCGCAACCGGTAGCGGTCCCGGTAGGTCGCCACCCCGCCCCCGCCGTGCACCTGGATCGTGTAGTCGCCGTCGCGCCCGTCCGCGCCCGCGTAGAGGCTGACGTTCGCGTCGCGGCCACGGCGGCCAGGCGATCCGTCCGAGCCGCCGGAGTTGGAGTGGTGGTGGGTGTGGGTGACGGTCTCGCCGCGGGAGTTGGTCGAGGTGCTCGTCGTCGTCCAGTGGTAGCTGCTGCCCCCCGAGCCCCCGGGCCCGCCCGAGCCGCCGCGTCCGTTCACGCCCGGCGCGCCCCCCGCGCCGCCACGCAGATCCTTGCGGATGAGCATCAGGAGGTGGGTGTCGTGCGCGCCCACCCGCACCTGGATCGCTCCCCCGGCGCCGCCGGCCGCGCCGCTCGAGCCGTCGCCGCCGTCGCCGCCGTCGCCGCCTCGCCCGCCGTCGCCGCCGGAGCGGTAGCGGGTCGCGTCCGCGCCGTCCGAGCCGCGCCCGCCCGGCCCGCCGTCGCCGCCTCGCCCGCCGTCGCCGCCCGCGCCGCCCCGCGCGAGGAGATCGAGGAACCCGCCCCGGTCGAACCGGACCACGCGCTCGCCCTCGCGGCGGTCCCCGGACGGCGCCACGGTGGTGCCCCGCAAGACGAGCTGCCCCTCGGCGCCGGGGTGACTCGCGAGCGACACTTGGATGACGCCCGCGCTCTGCCCGAGCTGCGCGGGCCCCGCAGCGCCCCCGCGTCCCCCGTAGCCTCCGCCCCGGCCGCCGGCCGCGCCGTGCGCGCCCGGCGCCCCGTGGTGACCGGGGGCGCCGGAGACGTCGAGGACCGCGAGGGCGCGGTCGGGACGGTCGTCCCCGTCCTCGGGCGCGTGGAGCGCGTGCTCGCGGTAGACCACGGACTCGAAGCTACACCCCGCCCGCGGGGGCGCGGCGCAGATTGTCGGCGGGCGCGACCCACCGGTGCGGTTGACCCGCGCCCGCGCCCGGGAAACCATGCGCGCGGTGGCCTCGGACTCGAACCGCGCGTCGCGGCGCTCGTTGCCCCCGCCGGGCACCGAGCTGGGGGAGCGCTACCGCCTCGCGCGCCTGATCGCCGCCGGCGGCATGGGCGCGGTCTTCGAGGCGACCGACCTGACCCGGGGCCGACCGGTCGCGCTCAAGATCCTCCACCCCGAGCTCACGACCGACCGCGACGTGCGGCGCCGGTTCCGCCGGGAGTCGTCGGTGCTCGTCGCGCTCTCGCACCCGAACGTGGTGCGCGTCCTCGACATCGGGACGGACGGCGACTGGGTCTACTCGGTGATGGAGCTGCTCGAGGGCGAGACGCTCGCCGATCACCTCGGCGGGCGGGCCCTGACGCCGGACGCGCTGCGGCCGCTCCTCGACGGGATGGCGGCCGGCCTGACCGCCGCCCACGCCCACGGCGTGATCCACGGCGACCTCAAGCCCGCGAACGTCTTCTTGCGCTCCGACGAGGCCGGCGCCGCGCGGGTGAAGCTCCTCGACTTCGGCCTCTCGAAGGTCCTCGGGCTCGAGCGCCTCACCCGCACGGGCGAGCTGATCGGGACGCCGTCCTACATGGCGCCCGAGCTGCTCACGGGCAAAGGCGAGCTGGACGAGCGCATCGACACCTACGCGCTCGGGGTGATCCTCTACGAGGCGCTCACCGGCGAGCGGGCGTTCTCCGGCAAGGTGCCGGGCAAGCTGATGATGGACGTGGTCATGGGCAACGCGCGGCCCCTCCGCGAGGTCGCGCCCGGCGTCTCGGCGGAGGTCGAGGCGGTGGTCGCGCGCGCGATGGACCGTCACCGTGAGGCGCGCTTCGAGAGCGCGGAGGCCCTGGCCGCCGCGTTCCGGGCCGCGGCCGGCGCGTGAGCGATCCCCGGCGCCAGCGCGCCCTCGCCGCCTTCGCCGCGGTCGGCGTGGTCGGCGTGGTGCTCGCCTACGCGGCGAGCCGCCAGGACGAGGACGCGGCGGCGGCGGACCTCGCCTACTACGGCGAGGAGTGGGACGTCGCGCGCCAATGCCTGGTCGGGACGCCGATCGGCCGCCGTGACGGCGCGGCGCGGATCGCCGAGCAGCTCGAGGCGAAGGCCTACGCGGCCCTCGCAGAGCTCGAGGGTGGCGCCGACCCCGAGGCGACGTGGCCCCTCGCCTGCCTCGGTCGGGTCGGCCGGCTGCGGCCCGCGCCGGACCTCGCGAGCGACCCCGGGCCGGCGCTGTCCTCCCTCGAGCTGCAGCTCGCCCGCGCGCTCGCCGCGCCCCTCGACGCGGCCGAGGTCCCGACGCGGATGCGCGATCTGGCGGCGCCCATCGCGATCCTCGACGCCGCGCTCCCGGCCGGCGCGACCTACGATCCCGCGCGCTACCCCGCGGTGGACCCGGGGGCCGGCCGCGCCGCGATCCACGACAGCCACGCGTGCGATCCTCCGCGCGTCGCGCGCCGGCCGTTCCTCCACGCGGAGGCCGGCGGCGAGCCCCTCCACGACGAGCGCGCGCGCGGCGACGTCTCGGAGCGCCTGCTCGGCGACGCGGAGCGGCGGCTCGCGCGATCCGGCCCCGACCTCGACGAGGAGCGCGCGCTCGAGGCGACCGACCTGCGCCTGCCCCGCTTCTTCGACGACGGGCACCTCGCGTGGCTCACGGTCGGCGACCCGCCCGCGCTCGTCGTCCAGGACCTCGTGACCGGCGCGCGCGACCCGGCGCGGCCGCTGCCCGTCCCGCGGGCCGAGGCCTGGGCGTCGCGGGGGAGCTCCCACGTGCTGGCCGCCGGCGACGAGGCCTGGCTCGTGTTCACCGACGCGCTCGACGTCGCCCACCCCCTCGCGCCCGCGCCGCCCGCCGAGGGCGTGGTCTGGGCGAGCCGGCCGGGCACCGCCGCCCTCGCGTGGTTCACCGGCGACGGCTGGGAAGGTGTCCGCTGCACGCCGCACTGCACCCCGCTGCCCCCGCTGGCCGCGGCGGGGGACGTCCAGCTCGAGGTCGCGGGCGGGCGGGTCCTCGCGGTCGGGCGCGGCCCGCGGACCGGCCTGACCTACGCGTGGCGCGCGACGGCCGACGGAACGTGGAGCGCCCCCACGCCGATGGCGAGGGGGCGACTCTCGGCCTCCGAGGAGGGCTTCCAGGTCAGCTACTGCGGCGGCCGCGTCACCTCGCCGGACGGCGAGTCCTGGGCGGCCGACTGAGCTGGGCGGCCGACTGAGCTGGGCGGCCCAAGAGCTGGCCGGCTCAAGGGCTACTCAAGAGCTGTCCGACCGAAGGGGCGAGCTACTCGCTGACGCGGGTGGACGCGTGGCGGTCGCGGGCCCAGCCGGCCTCGTCCTCACCCGACGCCATCTCCTCACCGACCGACGCGGTGGTGACGCGCGCCGGCTCGACGCCGAGGTTGGTCAGGTAGGCCTGGACCGCGTGGGCCCGCCGCTCGCCGAGGGCGAGGTTGTACTCCTCGGTGCCCTCGGGGTCGGTCGCGCCGGTGACGTGGAGGCGCGCCTGGGCCTGGTTGGCGCGGAGGCAGGTCACCGCGCTCTCGATGGCGTCGCGCGCCTGGCTCGAGAGCTCGCTCGAGTCGAAGCCGAAGTAGACGGTCTCGAGGCTGCAGGCGTCGCCGGTCGCGCCGCCCCGGGGGTCGACGGTGACGACCCGCTGGGCCGCGAGGGAGCTGGCCTCCTCGGAGCCGGTGGTGGAGTCGTTGGCGCGGCCGTCCTGGGCCTGGTTGCCACAGCCGGCGGCGAGCGAGAGGGCGAGGGCGAGCGCGTAGTGACGGTGGGTCATGGCTTGGTGACCACTCCTTCGTGATCGAGAGATGCGCGCAAAGGTGC
>JAUHXR010000140.1 GCA_030426845.1 Polyangia bacterium
CGCACAGGCCCGATCGTCGACACGAGTCGACGTGGAGCCCCGAAGGAGGACCCGATGAGTGGATGGACCCGGACCGGAGCCGCCCTCGTCTTCGCGGCCGCGCTCAGCGCGTGCAGCGGCGGCGCGGGCATTGGCGAGTCGTGCAGCAGCGTGGGCAGCGCCGACGAGTGCGTCGCCAACGCGATCTGCACCGACGAGCCCGGCGGCGACGTGTGCGCCGAGATCTGCATGGAGGACACGGACTGCGACCCGGCGTACTTCTGCGACTCGGTCCCTGGCAGCTCCGAAGACACCTGCCAGATCCGGCGGTAGCCGATCAAGGCCGCCGCAAGGCGACTTGATTGGCCCGTGCCCGTGCCCGCGACCCCACACCCGGGCAAGGGAGCGACACCAGGCGAGCCGGACACCAAGGGCGCGAGGCCATCGCGCCCGTGACCTACTCGCCGGCGTCGATGAGCGGCGCGTCGTCCATCATGAACGCGCGCAGATCGAAGACCGCGCCCTCGAGGCTCAGCCCGAGGCGTTGCAGGCGGAGCACCGCCTCGTCTCGGTTCATCGCGCTCTCGGCGCACAGCTCGGCGAAGCGCGCGTCCACCTCGCAGAGCAGCCGCCGCATCGTCTGCACGTCGGGGACGAGGTCCCGCTGGCCGCCGATCGAGAGGTCGACCTCGATCGGCTCGGACGCCCCGGGGAGATCGACCCAGGCCGAGCCGAGCCAGCGGCCGGCGCCGTCGTCCCAGGACATGTCCCACTCGTAGAGCAGCTCCTGCGCGTCGTGGATCTCGGGCGGGCCCGCGCCGCGGCGCTGGCGCTCGAGCAGCGGCGCGAGCGCGCGGGCGATCAGGCCGGGTGGCATTCGCTCCGGCGGGACGAACGCGGCGAAGCCCTGGGCGTGGACGAGCGCGTCGACCTCTACCCAGTCGGGGCGCGCCTCGTAGTCGAGGTTCTGCGCGGCCTGCGTCCGGTGGGCGTCCAGCTCGGCGCGGGGCACGCGGCTCGCCTCGTGGAGCGCGGCCAGGACCTCGTCGGCGCGCACGAGCGCGGCGGGGCTGGGCAGGCGCGGGAGCATCCGCTCGCGCAGCGCGCGGTAGAGCGCGCGGTCGCGCCCAGGCACCGCGAACAGGTGGCGCTGCGACGCGAGCCACTCGTAGAGATCGCTCGCCGATCCGGCGAAGCCGTCGCGATCCGCGAACGGCGGCAGCTCCCGGGCCAGGCGCTCGGCCAGCACCCGACGGCCTCGCTCGCGCTTGATGACCACGATGCCCTCGGCCTCGAGCCACGCCGCGAGGTCGTGGAGGAAGCGGGGCACGAGGCTGAGCTTGGTGGCCACCGTCAGTCCACGTCGTAGACCGCGACCTCGGCGAGCACCGCCGCGTCGCCGGAGTCTCCCTGGATCTCGACCGCGGGGACCCCCCGGCCGAAGCTGGCGTCGCGCGCGATGTGCTCGACCACGCCGTTGATCAGCATCACGAGCACGTCGCCCGAGGCGCGCAGCTCGATCTCGTTCCACTCGCCCGCCGCCTGGGCCTGGGTGCTCGGACGCCACTGGGTCACCGGCGCGAGGTGTGTCCCCGCGAAGGCCTCGATACGCGCGAGCCCGAGCCCGGGCCGGAACGAGCCGCAGTAGCCGAGGTCCACGCTCCCGACGCTGAAGCGCCGCGCGCACACGCCGAGGCGCAGCGTGCTGCCCGTCCCGCGCGCGGTGAGCACCACGGCCACATCGGGCAGCGGCAGATCGTAGAGGCGCCAGGAGCGCATCCCGCTCCGGGTGACGCGCAGCTCGAACCCGTGCGCCGTAGGCGCGGCGATCACCTTGTCGCCGCCGGGCGCGAACGGACCGGCCGGGCCCTCGTGCAGCGGGTACCGACGGAGGAGCGCGCCGCGCGCGAGCGGCGCCGAGGTGTAAGTCTGCGCGTCCCGGAAGGGCACGACCGAAGGATAGCCGGCTTCCGCCCGGGGCGCGCGCGCCGGTGCCTCCAGCCGGCCGCTCACGTCGTCTCAGCCCCCGACGATCACGTCGACGCGGCGCCCGTGCGCCGAGGTCGGCCAGCGGCGGTGGAACGCGTCGGCTCGGCGTCGCGCGCGCGCTCGCTGCTCGGTCCGCCAGAGCGCCTCGATCGCGATCAGCTCCCGCTCCTGGGCGAGGGTGGCCGACGGGCCGAAGCGGCGGCGGTGCTCCTCCGCGCGGGCGAGCGCCTCGGTCGGGGCGTCGCGCAGCGCGCGCTGGCCAGCCTCCACGAGCGCGAGCTCGGCCGCAGGATCGACCTCGTACCGCGGGGGCACGCGCGCCACCGCTTCCTCGGCGGGCGCCTCCTCGGGCGGAGGGTCGAGGCCCTCGGGGATCGCGGGCCCGGCGGGCGGGGCCGGCGGCTCGATCGCGGCGCGCTCCGGCGTCGGCGCGGGAGCCGGCGGATCGGCCGGGCCCCAGAGCGCCACGCCGCCGGCGATCGCGAGCGCGGCCGCGACGAGGCCGGCCGCTCCTTTCGCCGCGGTGGTGAGCTTGAGCGGCGCGGAGGGATCGACCGGCGGGCCGCCGCCGGGTCCCCCGCCTCCGAGCAGGGGGCCGAGTCTCTCCGCGAGCGCCGCGAGCTGCATGTCGCTCGGCGCCTCCTGGCGCCCCGCCTCGAGGGCGTCGCGCAGGAACCCCTCGGTGTCGGGATCGTCGAGCCAGCGCGTCGGATCGTCGCTCACGCCGTCCCCCTCCCGCGCTGGACCATCCGGCGCATCTCGGACTCGACCTTCTTGCGCGCGGCGTAGAGCCGCGAGTAGGCCGTCTGCAGCGGGCAGCCGAGCGCCTCGGCCACCTCGGGCATCTCGAGCTGCTCGATCTCGTAGAGCACGAACACCGCGCGCTTGTCGTCGTCGAGCGCCGCGAGCGCGCGGTCCAGCATCGCCCGCGCCTGCTCTCGCTCGAGCTCTTTGAGCTGGGGCGCGCTGTGGCGCTCGTCCGGCGGCCGGTCGGTCGGCTGCTCGCGCCGCACGTGGGCGCGGCGGCGGTGGTCCGAGGCGACGCGCACGCAGATGCCGTAGATCCAGGTGGAGAGCGCGGAGCGCCCCTCGAACTCCGGCAGCTTGCGGTGCACCACCACGAAGACCTCCTGCGACAGGTCCTCCACGTCCGACTCCGCGACGCCCAGCCGGCGCAGGGCGCGCCACACCCGCGGGGCGTGGGCGTGGAAGACGGAGGCGAAGCTCGCCGGGTCGGTGGCGGTGGCCGGCACGGTCGATCGGTGGGTGGGGGGAGCGCGGCCGCGTTTTGAACGAAAATGCGGGCGGGCTCAGAAATCGAAGTGGGCCCCCACGCCCACGTCCAGGATGCCCGCGATCGGCTCGGGGACGTAGACCTCGACCTGGCCGCCGAGGGTGGGGTGGGGCGCGAGGAACGCGTCGTGACGGAAGGGCACCACGAGGTGGAGACCCACCCGGAGGGTCAGCGGCCCGATCAGATCGAAGTGGCCGCGCACGCTCGCGCGGGCCTGGCCGATCACCCGCTCGGGGTTGCTGACGTCGAGGCTGCCGCCGATGACGAACACCCCGCCCGCGTCCGCGCCGAGGCAGCCGTGGAGCGCGGCGATCCCCTCGCGCACCGCGAGCGGGCAGATCTGGAAGCCGCCTTGCACGTGGAGGAACTGCGCGGCGCCCACACGATCGAGCTGCGCCTCGCTGAACGGGAAGATCGCGCCCTCGACCAGGATCGGCACGAAGCCCGGGATCTCGAGGATCACCGCGCCGAGCCCGCCGAGCGCTGCGGTCGGTGACAGGCCGAGGCTCGCGGCGCCGCTCGCGTCCACCTCGATCCGCCAGCGGGGGCCAGGCGGAGGGGCCTCGGGCTCGGCCGGCACCTCGACCTGACGGATCTCCACCTCGCGCACCACGCGGACCTCGGGCTCGGGCGGCTCGCGGGGCGCCTCCTCGAGAGGCGGCGGGGTCTCCTCCGGAGCGGTGAGCGGATCGATCATCAGCGCGATCGTCACGGCCGCCAGCTCGCCGATCTGGTCGCAGGCCTCCTCCTCGCTCGTGAGGGTGCGGTCTCCGAGGAGGCCATCCCGACCGGCCTCCGCGACCTGGAGGACCGCGCGCCAGCCAGCGTCGGTGCGCTCGACCCGACCCTCGACCGCGAGGCCGGCGTCGGTCGCGGAGACGAAGACCCGCCGCTCGAGCCTCGCCTCCACCGCCCGCGCGAGCTCCGCGCTGCCGACGCAGCCCTCGGCGCCCGGGAGGCGCACCCAGCTCAGCGACGACCTGCGCGCCTCCGCCTGCTTGCGCTTGCCGGGGGACGGCGCCGCGCGCACGCGAAGCACCGCCGAGGCCTCCGCCACGGTCGCCCGGCAGCGGGCCTCGCAGACGTAGCCCTGGGCGCGCACCCGGAGGACGGCATCCCCTGCGCCGCGGGCCACGATCGGCAGCCGGAACTCGAGGACCTCGGCGTCGGGATCCCGCGCCTCCGCCCGGAGGAGCCGTCCTCGCACGACCTCGATCGCGGTGCCCTCGCTGCGCGGCGTGATCAGGAGCGGGTGGGGCCCCGCGCCGCGGACGCGGGCGATGACCTGGGCGCGCTCGCCCTCCCGAACGTCCTCGGGCGCCTCGATCTCGACCGTGAGCTGCGCGGCGGCGACCGCGGGGGCCGACAGGACGACGAGCGCCGCGATCACGGGGAGGGCTCGGGTGAGCGTGCGCCGCACGGGCGCAGTCTACACACAGCCGCGCTCGGGCGACGGGCGCTCAGGCGGTCGGACGCTCGAGCGGTCGGGCGCTCAGGCGGTCGGAGAGGCCGTCGCCGCGGGCCGCTCGGTCGGGACCGCGCAGGCTCCGTCGGCGCAGGCGTCCGCCCGGCCGGTCAGGCGCAGTCGGTTCCTGGCGAAGACGTCGTAGGCGACGTCGAGGGCGTGGCGCACCCCGGGCGCGCGGGTCAGCGCGACGAGCGGACCGAAGCCGACCGCGCCGTAGAGCTGTCGGAAGACCTCGACCCCCTCGAGCCACTCTCCGTCGCGGGTGCGGCCGCGGATGCGCGCCATGAAGTCGGCCTGAGTCCGTCCGTGGGTCGCGGCGTCGAACTCGGGGGCCGCGATGTCGGTGAAGCGGATCCGCCCGCGCCCGCGGTCGAGGCGCCCGAGCGTCCGGATCTCGCGCACGCAGAGCGGGCAGTCTCCGTCGAAGAAGACCTCGACCTGCCAGGTGTTGTCTCGCTGTTCGCCCACACCAGGGACGTCGGGCCGATCCCCGCCCGCGTCAACCACCGTCGGTCGGGGGCCTCAGTCGGCGTAGGGGATGACCTCGTAGGGGCGGCGGCTCCCGAGCCAGCGCATGAGGTTCACCGTGGGGCGGCCGTCGTCGTCGTACTGGATGCGGCAGTAGGTCAGCCCGGAGTCCTGCCCGAGGTGCTGGATGTCGAGGTTGATCATCCGCATCCACGTGCCCGTGTTGATCAGGAGCTTGCCGTCGGGGAGCTGCCGGAAGCGGGGCCCGTGGCTGTGTCCGACGATCATCGTGTGGACACCGCGCACCTTCTTGAGCGCGCGGACCGCCGCCTCGTCGAAGCCGCCGAGCGCGATGATCTCCTCGCGGAGCAGCTTGGGGAAGTACGCGAGCCGCTCCCGCCAGGCCTGAAGGTTGAGCAGGCGCTGGCGCACCCAGTAGACGCTCGAGTGATAGAGGAAGCGGAGCACGAACATCGTGTCGAACAGGAACGCGCCGAGGAGGAACCGCGACAGCGGCTGGATCCGGTCGACGTAGCTCCGCATCGCCTTGGCGGGGTTCATCACCTCGAGGATCCAGAGGCTGCCCCAGGGCAGGTCGAGGATCTCGGTCCCGTCGCGCCGCGTCTTGGTCATCCGGTCGTAGTCGACCCGGTGGATCCGCTCGAGCTGGTGCCCGTGGCGGATCTGGATGCCCTCCGGCAGGTAGTAGGTGTCGCCGCTGGTCACGAACTGGACCCGCTCGCTGGCCGCGCCGGGGGCCACGTACCGGCGGAAGAGCTGCTGCGGCCCGGGGAACCACATGTCGATGTCGTGGTTGCCGGGGAGGAAGACGATCCTGCGCCCGGGCTTCGCGAGGAGGCTCTTGAGGGCGTTGACGAACTTGGGGTGCCCGTCGAGGCACTGCCGGAGCTTGTCGGTCGCGATCTCGTCGGTGATCTCGGTGGGCCAGACCCCGCCGACCTTGACCTTGAGGAGGTCGAAGATGTCCCCGTTGAGGATCAGCTCGAGCTCGCCCTCCTCGCCGACCTCGCCGTCGTAGTAGCGGATGAGCTCGACGAACTCGTCGTCGTGGTGGAAGTCCTCGAAGATGTTGTGCTCCCCGGGACGGATCCCGGTCCCGAGGTGGAGGTCGCTGAGGACGAGTCGGACGAGCTTCATCGGACGGCCGCCGGGAGGGTAGCAACGCGGCGCCCGTCCGGGGCGGAGAGAGGGCCGATCGCGGCTCGACGCCTTGACTTCGATATCGGCTCCCCGATACTGGCGTCTGGCCCTCTCCGGCCTCGTCGGGGCGGTGTAGTCAGGGGGCTCGCGGGAGGGGAGTTGGCGGCGAACCTCTCGTGGCGATCGGGCAACCGTGCCGATCGGGCGACCGTGCCGCCGCTGCGCGCTCCCCCGCCCCCGACGCTCACCTCCCGAGAGGCCCTCTCCATGTCGCGACGTCCGCTTACCCTGCTCGCCCTGCTCTCCCTCGCGTCGGTCCTGGCGGCCGGCTGCAACTGCGACCCGCCCCCGGAGATTCCGGACGCCGAGATCGTCCTGATGGACTCGGGCGACGGGAACGAGGACGCGGGCCCCGGGTTCCCGGACGGCAGCGGCATCGGCAACCGCGACTTCGTCCTCGAGCGCGTCATCCCGGACCGCGGCCCGTTCAGCGGCGGCAACACGGTGGTGCTGCGGGGCAACGGGTTCACCGGCGACGCGCAGGTCACCTTCGGCGGCCGCGACGTCCAGCCGGCTGACCACCGCCTCATCGATCCGCGCCGCCTCGCGGTCGTCGTGCCCGCGGGTGAGGTCGGCACGGTCGACGTGACCATCACGGTGGGCGACGAGACGCGCGAGCACGCCGACGCGTACACCTACGAGCCGATCTACGTCGAGCCCAACTCCGGCTCGATCGCGGGCAACACCTTCGTCTCGATCATCGGCAGCGGCACCAGCTTCTCCGACGGCGACACCGTGACCTTCGGCCGCCTCGACTGCACCGACATCAGCGTCGTGTCCGAGAGCGTGATCACCTGCCGCACGCCCCCCGGCGTGGCCGGCACCGTCGACGTGACGGTGACCGACGGCGGCGACGGCTCCGAGGTGGTGGCCGAGGACGCCTTCACCTACTTCGACAGCTCCGATCCGTTCTCGGGCGGCCTCGGCGGCGGCCCCCTCGCCGGCACGATCAACGTGACCGCGATCGACGCGACCACCGGGATGCCGGTGCCCGACGCCTTCGCGATCGTCGGCGAGGATCTGAGCACGGTGCACCAGGGCCTGACCGACACCCTCGGCCAGATCACCTTCTCGGGCCCCGACGTCGTCGCGCCCGCGACGATCCACGTGGCCAAGTTCTGCTACGAGCGCACCTCGGTCGTCGCCTTCGACGCGGCCGACGTGACCGTCTTCCTGGTGCCCTGGCAGGACCCGATGTGCGGGATGGGCGGCGAGCCTCCGCCCCCTGGGCGTGGCCGCAACGGCGCGACCATCTCCGGTGAGCTCATCTTCTTCGGCCCGATGGAGATGGGCCCGAACCCGTGGGCCAACGTGCCCGAGCCGATCGATGGCTGGGTCCGCGTGGCCTACGTGTTCACGACGCGCGCGCGCCACGACATCCCCAACCCGGATCCGTCCGGCGGCGGCACCCAGATGAACCGCGTGCTCGAGACCGATCCCACCGGGTCGCTCGGCTACCCGTACTCGATCTTCGCGCGCCCGGCCGGCATGGCGGTCTACGCGCTCGCGGGCCTCGAGGAGACGGCGACCGGTCGGTTCATCCCCTACGTGATGGGCGTCGCCCGGAGCGTCCTGGCCGGGCCGGGGCAGAACATCACCGGGGTGAACGTCATCATGGACATCCCGCTCGACCGCTTCCTCGAGCTCGAGGTCGCCGAGCTGCCGCGTGAGGTCCGCACCGGGCCCGACAGCTTCCGCCTCCAGGCGAACATCGACCTCGGCGGCGAGGGGGTCATCCACCGCATCGTCAACGGCGTCGACGTCGACGTCGTGCGGCGGCGCGACGCGACCCGCAACATCCGCTTCACCGCGCAGCCGAGCCTCGAGGGCGCGCTCTCCGACGGCCGCTACCGCGTCGAGACGGGCTGGTTCACCGGCGACCTCGACGACGCGCCGTACACCGTGCGGGTCGAGACGGGCGTCGTCTCGCAGGACACGACCCTGCGGATGGGCGGCTTCCTCGGGATCCCCGAGCCGACCGCGCCGGCGTTCGGCGAGGCCATCCCGGCCGATCGCATCCTGCGGTGGGAGGCCGACCCGATGGCGCCCGACCCGGACCTGCACCTCGTCGTGATCATCGGGGCGGACGGGAACCCGGCGTGGCGGATGTTCCTGCCGGGCAACGTGCGCGAGGCGCCGGCGCCCAACCTCAGCTCGATCGAGGGCCTCGACGACGTCCCCTCCGGGTTCGCGACCTGGGGCGTCTTCGCCATCTCGATCCCGGGCTTCAACTTCGACGAGTTCCGCTACGACGACCTCAACCGCGCGGGGTGGTCGGCCGAGGCGCTCGACGCCTTCCTGATGCAGTTCTGATCGCGTCGCGGCGTCGCCCGTCGGGTGGCGCTGCGCCTCCTTGGCCGTGCGCCGGGGGCTGGCCTCGCCTACGCTCGAGGTCGGTCCTCCGTGATTAGTAGGGATTGTTTGTGACCACCTCTCGCTCTTGGCTTCACCGCGTCCTCGTCTTCGTCTCCGTCCTCGGCGCCACTGGCCTCGGGGGCTGCGAGGGCTGCACCACCGGCGGCACGGACGCCGGCATGACCGACGCCGGCTCCCCCTTCGTCGACGGCAGCTTCACGTGCCTCTCCGAGGACGTCCGCGAGTGCATCGGCAACGTCCACAACTCGTGCGTGCGCGAGGGTGAGTTCCTCTCTCCGGTGCGCGACGACTGCACCGCCCGGACGGACGGGCGGAACACCTGTGTGCGCGAGCTCGGCTGCTCGGTGTGCCGGCCCAACACGGTCTTCTGCGCGGACAACGACGTCGTCCGCTGCAACGCGGACGGCACCGACTTTGCGGTCGAGGAGATGTGCGATCTCGAGATGGGCTTCGTGTGTCGCGACGCGATGTGCGTGAACCTCTGCCAGGAGGCCCAGGAGAACCGCAGCTACCAGGGCTGCGAGTTCTATGGCGTCGACCTCGACAACGCGGCTATCAGGCTCGGCAGCGACGCGGCGGCGCAGCAGTACTCGATCGTCGTCTCGAACCCGGGCGGCGTGCGCAACACCGTGATCGTGGAGCGCAACAACGCGCCCGTCGGCATGCCGCCGGAGATCGAGATCGTGGAGCAGGTCGATCTGCTCCCCGGTGACCTCGAGGTCTTCAACCTCCCCCGGCGCGAGGTCGACGGCGCGAGCAGCTTCGGCCCGTGCGACGCGAGCGACCAGTGCGCCGCGAACGAGACCTGCTACTGCGCGATGGGCCTCGCGGTCGAGGATCCGCCTCCCATGGGCCTCAACCACCGCGACTGCCGCTGCCGCAACGCGCCGATGACCAACGGCCTGAACGACGGCACCCACTCGGCGCTGACCTCGAACGCCTACCGCGTGCGCTCGACGCTCCCGATCATCGCCTACCAGTTCAACCCGCTCGACAACGTCGGCGTGTTCTCGAACGACGCCTCGCTGCTCCTGCCGACCTCCGCGGTCGGCGCGGAGTACACGGTGGTGGGCTGGCCGCAGACCATCGCGCACAGCACGAACCCGAACGAGGACTTCGACCTCACCCGCGACGACGAGGACCTGCGCGCCTTCCTCACGATCGTCGGCACCGCGGCCCAGACCCACGTCACAGTGGAGTTCGGGGACGCGATCCGCCGGGTGGTGGGGCTCGAGGGCTACGAGGACGCGGTGGGCGGCGAGGTCTGGGACTTCGACGTCGGCCCGTTCGACGTCATCAACCTCGAGACCCAGGGCTTCAACGCCGACTTCAGCGGCACCACGATCCGCACCTGCACCGGCGCCGGGCCCTGCATGCAGGGCATGGTCGACGCGACCAAGCCGGTGAGCGTGTTCGTGGGCAGCGAGGCGTCGGACGCGCCGCGGTTCAACGTGCTCGCGAACCGTCAGTGCTGCGCGGACCACCTCGAGGAGCAGCTCTTCCCGCAGGACACGCTCGGGCGCCGCTTCTTCATCGGGCGCATGCCCCCGCGGTCGGTCGCGCTCAACGCCGCGTTCCTCGACCCGACGCGCGACAGCGTGGGTGAGTTCAACGAGCCCGAGTACGTCCGCATCCACGCGGTCGAGGACGGGATGACCACCGTGACCACGACGCTGCCGCCGCCGCGCGACAGCTTCACCCTCACGCGTGACGGGATCCTCTGCCCCGATGACGGCCGCGGCACGGGCTGCCGGAGCATCACGCTCATCGCGGATCAGGACTTCGAGATCAACACCGATCAGGCGGTCGCGGTGCTCCACACGCTGCCGAGCCAGCAGGCGGTCGGCATCGTGAGCTCCTACCCGGGCGGCGATCCTGCGATCATCGCGGTCCCGCCGGTGCAGCAGTACCGGCAGGAGTACGTCTTCCTCACTCCGAACCTCTACGCCTTCGACTTCGTGACGATCATCGCGGAGTTCGACACGACGATCCTCCTCGACGAGGTCCCGATGTCGCAGTGGATGGCGGAGGAGCTCTGCGAGCGGGCGCCGGCCGACGGCAACCCGCGGCGCGCGGGCGATCCGGATCCGGAGTGGGTCGTCTACCGCTGCCAGTTCACCTTCCCCGACGTGGAGGGCCTGCCGAACGTGCGGGTGCTCGAGGGGGACCAGGACCGCGACGGGGTGCACACCCTCCGCGCGACCGACGACGTCGGGATGGTGGTCTACGGCTTCGACGCGTTCGTGAGCTATGCCTACGCGGGCGGCCTGAACCTCGACATCATTCGTTGACCTTCGCCTCGCCCGTGCGTCGGTCGCCGCGCCGGTCCGTCGCGTGACGGACCGGCACGAGCCGAGAGGCCTTCACGTTCAGGGCGCCTTGCTGCCGCAGCAGCTCACCCTCCACGAGGAGCACCGGCTGGGTGAGGGCGCGCCGCTGGGCGGCCGCGAGCCGGGGTGAGACGATCACGTTGACCATCCCGGTCTCGTCCTCCAGCGAGAGGAACACGAAGCCCTTGGCGGTCATCGGCGACTGACGGCTGTTCACGACGCCGGCCACCACGACCGGGCCCGGCGGGCGCGAGGCGAGGGCCTCGACCGGCGCGACCTCGCGGCCCTCGAGCCGCTCGCGCACGAGCTCCATCGGGTGACGGCCGAGGCTCGCGCCGAGCACCCTCAGCTCGTCCACGATCGTCTCACCCTCGGTGAGCGGCGGCAGCTCGGGCGGAGGTCCGGGGAGGGGTGGCGCGTCGAGGGGGCCCGCGCGCGGGCGGGCGAGGCGCAGGACCTCCCAGAGCGCGCGGCGGCGGCCCGGCACGAGGGGCTCGAAGGCGCCGGCTCGCGCGAGGCTCTCGAGCGCCGCGACCGGCAGGCCCGAGGCCTCGACGTAGGCGGCGAGCGGGTCGTCGTCCCCCGCGCGCTGGGCGGCGGCTCGGGCGCGCGCGACCCCCTCGCGCGCCGCGTCCCCGAGGCTCCGGACCATCGACAGGCCGATCCGCACCGCATGCCCACCGCCGTCGCGGGGCTCCAGCGTACACGCCCACCCGGAGCGCATCACGTCGGGCCCGCGGATCTCCACGCCGTGTCGGCGCGCGTCCGCGACGAGGGTGCCGACCGGGTAGAAGCCCATCGGCTGCGCGTTGAGGATCGCGGCGAAGAACGCGGGCGCGTGGTGCACCTTCAGCCACGCCGACGCGTAGGCGAGCAGCGCGAAGGACGCGGCGTGGCTCTCCGGGAAGCCGTAGCTCGCGAAGGCGCTGAGCTGCTTGACGATCCGCGCGGCGACGTCGTCCGCGATGCCCCGCTCGCGCATCCCCTCCACCAGCGCCAGCGACAGGCGCGCCATCCGCGCGCGTGACCGCTTGCTGCTCATCGCGCGCCGGAGCTCGTCCGCCTGCGCCGGGCTGAACCCGGCCGCGGTCACCGCTACTTTCATTCCTTGCTCCTGAAACAGGGGGACGCCGAGCGTCCGCGCGAGCACGGGCTCGAGCGAGGGGTGGAGGTAGGTGACGGGCTCCTCTCCACGGCGCCGGCGGATGTAGGGGTGGATCATCTCGCCCTGGATCGGGCCAGGGCGGATGAGCGCGACCTGCACGACGAGGTCGTAGAAGGTCTCGGGTCGCGTCCGGGGCAGCGAGCTCATCTGCGCGCGCGACTCCACCTGGAAGAGGCCGACCGTGTCCGCGCGGCCGAGGCGCGCGTAGACCTCGGGGTCGTCGGTCGGGATCTCCGCGAGGTCGACGCGCGTCCCCTCGTGCTGGTGCACCAGGTCGAGCGCCTCGGCGAGGAGGGTGAGGATGCCCAGCCCGAGCAGGTCGATCTTCACGAGACCGACCGGCCCGAGGTCGTCCTTGTCCCACTGGATGACGGTGCGCCCGGCCATGCTCGCCGGCTCGATCGGCACGACCTCGCGTAGCGGCTCGCCCGTCAGGACGAAGCCCCCGAGGTGGATCGAGCGGTGGCGCGGGAGGCCGCTGAGGCCGCGGACGATCCGCACGAGCGCCCGGGCGGTGCCGCTGCGTGGGTCGAGGCCGGCGCGGGCGAGCCCGCCGCGTGACAGCTCCCGGGCCGCGTCGGTCGCCTCGCCGACCGGGCCGTCGGTCGGGACGGAGGGCCCGACCTCGCGGGCGAGCCGGTCGCCCACCTCGGCGGGGAGCCCGAGCGCCCGGGCGGCGTCACGGACCGCGCTCCGACCCCGCCAGGTGACGACGGTGCAGACCATCGCCGCGTGGTCCCGGCCGTAGCGCTCGTAGACGTACTGCAGCACCTGCTCGCGATCCTGGTGCGCGAGGTCGACGTCGATGTCGGGCGGCTCGTCGCGGCCCTCCGAGAGGAAGCGCTCGAAGAGGAGGCCGCCGCCGATCGGATCGACCGCGGTGATCTCGAGGCAGTAGCAGACCGCGCTGTTGGCCGCGCTCCCGCGGCCCTGGCCGAGCACCCCGCGCGAGCGCGCGTAGCGCATGACGTCCCAGACGATGAGGAAGTAGCCGGCGAGGCCGAGGCGGCCGATGACGTCGAGCTCGTGCGCGAGCTGCGCGCGGTGCCTCGCGTCGAGGCGCGCGCCGTAGCGGCGGCGGGCCCCCTCGTCGACGCGCGCCCGCAGGAACGCGTCGGGATCGTCGACCGGGTAGCGAGGGAGGGTGGGCCGGAGCGCGTCGAGCGAGAACCGGCAGCGCGCGGCTACCTCGAGGGTGCGCCACAATCCCTCGGGGGCGTCCCGGAAGGCGCGCGCGAGCTCCCGTGGGGCGCGGAGCCTGCGGCCGTCGTTGGGGAACAGGAGGTCGCCGGCCGCGGGGAGGGTCGTCCGGTGCTTGAGGCAGCGCACCGCGTCGTGGACGAGCTTGCCCTCCGACGTCGCGTGGCGGGCGTCCGCGGCGACGACCCAGGGAAGCGCGAGGCGCCGCGCGAGGTCGAGCTGCGCGCGCGAGCGCTCGACGTCCTCGAGGAGCGCGTGGTCGTTCAGCTCGAGGTAGAAGCGCCCGCCGAAGATCTCCGCGAGCTGGCCGGTGAGCCGCTGGGCCGCGTCGGGGCCCCGTCGGAGCGCGGCGTCGATCGCGCCGTCGCGCGAGCCGCCGAGGCAGACCAGGCCGCGGGCCCGAGCGGCGAGCGCGTCGAGGTCGACGTGAGGGGCGCCGCGCTCGCGGAGCCTGGCCTCCGAGACGAGCGCGCTGAGGTTGCGCCAGCCGCGCGCGTCCTCGCAGAGCAGGACGACCGTGCCGCCTGACGCGAGGGTGAGCTCGGCGCCGAACACCGGGCGCACGCCGTGCTCGGCGCAGGCCTCGGCGAAGCGGACCGCGCCTCCGAGGTCGTCGAGATCGGTGAGCGCGAGGGTGCTCAGCCCGAGCTGGGCCGCGCGCTCCGCGAGCGCCTCCGGGAGGCTCGCCCCGTCCAGCATCGAGAAGGCGCTCCGCGCGTGCAGCTCGGCGTAGCCGGCGTCGGTCATCGAGCGCGCCTGTCGTTCGCGTCGCTGTCGTTCGCGTCGCTGTCGTCACGCTCGCGCAGCGGCAGCGCGGGCGCTTCGAGCGCGATCCTCGTCGCGGGAGCCATCGCGTCCAAGGCCGTGGGTCAGTCGACCCAGGCGACCGCCTCCCAGCGGTCGGCGTCGCCGCGTCGCTGGCGGAGCAGGACGAGCAGCGGCCCCTCGACCTCGGCCCAGACGAGCCGCTCGATCACGAGCTGGCCGAGTGTCCACCAGGGGCGGAGCGCGCGCTCCACCGGCGCGCGGCGGAGCACGCGGCGCGCGCGACCGCCGAGCACCACCCGCCCCGCCTCCACCGGCGCGGGCGGCTCCTGACCCCGCCACGGGAGCGCCGCGCCCGGCCGCGGCGCGTCGCGCGACCACGCGGCGCGGGCGAGCGGGTGCGCGGCGGGGACGGACGAGGCGCGCGCGAGGGCGGCTTCGCCGAACCGGCTGCCGAGCCGCGCGAGCGCGACCTCGCGCGCGGCCGGGTCGCGGGCCTCGTCGCCGAACAGCGCCCCCGTGGGTGCCGCGACCGGGCCCGCCTCGTGGATCGCGAGGGTGAGCCCGTGGACGAACGCCTCGCCGCGGCGCGGATCGCGAGGGAGGCGCTCGAGCCGCGCCTGGGCGAGGGTGAGCCACGCCGTCTCGTCCGCGATCGGCTGGCCCGCCCGGAGGATCACCTCGACGTCGGGCCCACGCTCGACGGTGAGGGTGAGCCCGATCGCGGCCGCTCCCTCGCCGCGGGCGCGCGGGGCGCGGAGCAGAGAGGCGAGGGCCCCGCGGAGCAAGAAGAGCAGCGGGTCGAGGGTCGCGATCGGGACCTCGTCGAACTGGAGCAGGACCTCCGGGGCGCGCGCTGGTGCTGGCGTGTACGGGCCTCTCGGGTCGTCGCCGCTCGCCCAGCGCCACGCGCGCGCCACCGCCGGACCGAGGCGCGCGCCGAGCTCCGCCGGGTCGAGCCGTCGCAGCGCGCCGACGCGTCGCACCCCCAGCCCCGCGAGCCGCGCGCGCGTCGCTGCGTCGAGCTCGAGGGCGGTGAGCGGCGCGGTGTCCAGGAAGCCGGTGGAGTCGTCGAGCACCCGGCAGCGGACGGCGACCTGCGCGGCGGCGTGGGCGGCGGCGGCCCACGCGCCGATGCCGACCCGCGCGCCGGCCCACGCGAGGGACTCCGCGAGCGCCTCGCCCCACGCCTCGAGCGGCTCACCGAGCGGCGCGGGCTCGGCCCAGAGCCGGGTGTCTCCCGCCACCGCGACGCGCGGGGTGTGGCGGAGCGCGATCCCGATCGCTTCGCGCCGCGCCTCCCGCATCGCGCGCTCGTCCAGGGGCGCGGTCCGCAGATCGGCGCAGCGCGCGCGCGCGGCTGCGACCGTCTGGCCAGGCCGGACCCCGCGCGCGCGGGCGACCCGGTCGCACCACCGGATCCGCGCGGCGGTCCCCGCGCCCACGTGGACCGCGAGGCCGGGCGCCGCGTCGTCGCGCCGCGCGTCGCTCCGAGCGGCGGCGTCGCGCCCCGCGTCACCGTAGGTTGCGTGGTTGTGTCTCGGGAGGTCGGGCCTCGCGTCGCCGATCTCCGTGAGGCGGACCTCAGCGTCGGCGCCGACCACCGCGCCCGGATGGTGGGCGGCGATCGGGAGCGAAGGCAGGAGGACGCACGCGATCGGTCCTCGCGCCCGCGTCGTCGTCGCGCTCGAAGCGCCTCCGTCGTGCGGCCTGTACAAGCAGGTCTCCTTCCATCTGTCGTCGCGAGGGCGCGGCCCCCATCGGGCCCTCGACCCACTGCACCAGCCCGGCGCTCAGCCGGATCCGAAACGTCGGCGGCCAGGGCGCCGGTCGATCGCCCGCCTCCCACCCGCGCGTCGGCGCCAGGTCCAGCGCGCAGCGGGTCACCACGAGCCGCGCCCGCCGCTCCCGTGCGAGGCGCGTCACCCGCCCCGCCACCGAGGCCGGGGCGCGCGGCGGCTCGAGGAGCACCAGCAGCCCGAACGCGCCCGAGCGCAGCGCGATGTCGAACGCCGGCCAGAGCTCGCCCTCGGTGCCGAACGCCTCCCCGACCGCGAGGCGCCAGATCGGCGCGGTCGCGTCCTCGGGCGGCACCCAGGCCTGGGCGAGCGAGGTGGCGGCCGGGTCGAGGACGAGCACCGGCTCTCCCCGGCGGGCGTGCTCGCGGCCCCACGCCGAGGCGAGCGCGAGGCTGCCCGCGCCCGGATCGCCTGAGACGAGCGCGGTCTGCCCCGGGCGCAGGCCGCCGCCGAGCTCGGCGTCCACCCGCGTCCATCCCGAGGGCACGGCTGGGCCCTCGGGCCGCGCGCGCACCTCCGGGTCCACCGCCGCCCCGAACCGGGCTCGGAGCGCGTCGCGGAGCTCCGTCGAGCTCCGGAGCGAGGGTCGGTTCGAGGCAGCCGGCTTGCTCATCTGAACAAGTGATCAGCCTAGGTGGCGGACGTTGGGCGGTCAACGCATCACGTGCGCTCCCCGAAGGGTGTCTCAGGGTGAGACACCCCCCTTCAGCCGACCCGCCGAGCCGCCGTAACCCGCACGAAGGAGGCTCAGCGTCGACGCCGGCGCCCGCCGTGGTAGTGCGGGTGGGGGCGTGCGCTGCGGGCGAGGCAGCGGATCCCGGAGGGGCGGTGGTCCGTGTCCCAGACCACGACGGGCTCGTCGACCTCTTCGCCGTTGGCGCGCTGAATCCGAGGAGTGAACAGAGGGGTGGGGTCGCAGTGCTCGCCGTCGAAGGCCAGGATGAAGTGCAGGTGCGGCCCGCGGGCGAAGCCCGACTGGCCGACGCGCGCGATCAGGGCGCCGCGCTCGACGACCTGTCCTGGGATGACCAGGTTCACGCGGTTGTGCGCGTAGCCGGTGATCCATCCGTTGGCGTGGACGAGGATGACGAGGTTGCCGTAGCCGCGGATCCCGTGCCCTGCGTAGGCGACCAGCCCGCGCTCGGCCGCGTGGACATCGGTGCCCATCGGCGCGCCGATGTCGACCGCGAGGTGGTAGCCGTCCTGCCCCGAGCCCCAGCCGCGCAGGTAGCGTCCCTCGTCTACGGGGAGCTGGAGTGTCCCCTCCGGCGGGGCCTCCGCGCGGGCGGCCTCCACCCAGCTCGGCTCGGGGGCCTCGCGGAGCAAGCGCTGGCCGACGTGGGTGGGTCCGAGCTGCAGCTCGCTCGCGCGGCGCTCGGCCGTCGCCTCGACCCCCTCGGCCAGCTCGAGCGGCTCGTCGGGAGGGCGGACCGGGTTGCCCTGACGGAGCGACGCACGGAGCTGAGCCCCGCTCTGCCCGGGGCGCGGGACGTAGAGCGAGTCGCCGACCCGGATCCCCTCGCCGCGCAGTCGGTTCGCCGCGCGCAGGTCCTCGACCGTGGTGCGGAACCGGCGCGCAATCCGGGCGAGGGTGTCTCCGGGCCGCACCGCGTATCGCCGCGCGCGGGCTTGTCGCCACGCGCCGTCGCCGCGCGGGATCTGGAGCCGGGCGCCGACCCTCACGTTCTCGCCGCGCAGCCGGTTCGCGCGGCGCAGGTCGGCCACGCTCACGTGGTAGCGTCGCGCGATGCGCAGCAGCGTATCGCCGGCTCGCACCGTGTGCACCCGCCCCTGGGCCGCGGTGGGCGTCGGGGACCACGCGCTCGAGGACCACGCGAGCACGGCCCCGAGGAGGGCCGCGGCGAGGGTGTGCCGGGGCGCACGCATCACGGGGACGCTGACGGGATCGCGCGTCGTCCGCAAGTCGGGGGGAGGCCGTGAGCGAGGCCTCGGCGCGCGCTGACTGGCTCGAGGCGATCCTCGTCGGCGCGGGCGAGCCGCTGCTCCTCGTCGATCCGAGCGGGACGGTCGTCGACTGCTCGCTCGCCCTCGCGGACGCGCTCGGCTCGTCCCGCGAGGTGCTCCGCGGGCTCACCCTCCACGAGCTGGTCGACGGTACGCGCCCCGCGCTGGCCGGCGCGCTCGAGGCGCTCGCGGCGGGCGACCCTGCGCCGGTCGAGGTCGCGCTCGCGACCGGGGGAGAGCCGCGCTGGATGGAGCTGCGCGGGCGCCGGGTCGGGGCCGCGACGCTGGTGCGGCTGCGGGACACGACGCACGACCGGGTCGGCGGTGAGGCCGAGCCGCTCCTCGCGCTGGTCGGCCGACACCTGCCGGGCGTGATGTGGACCACCGACGTCGATCTGCACGTGACCGGGATCGTCGGGGGTGGGCTCGCGATGCGGAACCGGAGCCGGGCCGACCTGCTCGGGGTGCACGCCTTCGACTATTTCGGGACGCGCGACCCCTCGGCGGAGCCGGTCCGCGCCCACCTCGAGGCGCTCGACGGGCGCGTCGGCTACTACGACTTCGAGCGCGCGGGGCGACGCTTCGGCGCCACCGTCGAGCCGATCGGCGGCCCGGACGGCGAGGTCCTCGGGGTGGTCGGGATCGCGCTCGAGGTGGCCGAGCCGCGCGCGCTCGCCGAGCGGCTCCGGAGCGCGCACCGCGAGCAGACGGTCGGCCGTTTGGCCGGCTCGCTCGCCAACGACTTCAACAACCTCCTCACCGTGATCGCCGCCCACGCCGCGCTCCTCGAGGACGGCGAGGCGACGTCGTCACCGGCGGAGGACCTCGCGGCGATCCGCGAGGCCGCGGCCAAGGGCAAGGTGCTCACCTCGCGCCTGCTGTCGGTGACCGAGCGGCAGATCCAGCAGCCCCGCCGGTTCCGGGCCGACACCGCGGTCGCGGAGCTCGAGCCGATGCTTCGGTCCGTCCTCGGCGAGCGCCGCGAGCTCGCGGTGGTCACCGGCGGGCTGCCCGCGTGGATCGAGATCGATCCGGGTCTGTTAGAGCAAGTCCTGCTGTCGATCGTCGACAACTCGCGCCAGGCTACGGAGGAGGGCGGCGCGATCGAGGTGCGGGTCGACTGCGTGTCCGAACGCGGCGGCGCCGAGTGGGTCGAGGTGTCGGTGCGCGATGACGGTGTCGGGATGAGCGACGCGGTCCGCGCGCGGGTGACCGAGGCGTTCTTCACTACGCGGAGCCCCGGGCGCGGCGTGGGCCTCGGGCTCACCAACGCGCTCGCGGTGGTCCGCGGCGCGGGCGGCGCGCTCCACATCGAGAGCGAGCTCGGGGTCGGCTCACTGGTGTCGATCCGGCTGCCGCGCGCCCAGGCCCCGAGCGGGGTGCGCTCGACCCCGCCGCGCACCGCCACCGAGACCGTCCTCCTCGTCGAGGATCAGGTGGGCGTCCGCCGCGCGACGCGCCGCATCCTCAAGCGCGCCGGGTACACGGTGTTCGAGGCGTCGCACGGCGAGGACGCGCTCGCCCTCGCGACGACCTTTCCCGGGCGCATCGACGTGCTCTTGACGGACGTCGTGATGCCGGGCATGAGCGGGCCGCAGCTCGCGACCGCGCTGCTCGAGCAGCGCCCCGAGCTCGTCGTGCTCTACATGTCGGGGTACGCCGAGGACGTCGAGGAGGTGCGCGCCGCCCTCAGCCGAGGGCAGACCTTCCTCGCCAAGCCCTTCGCGCCCGAGGCGCTCCTCCAGAGCCTCCGCGACGCGATCGAGGGTCCCCCCGAGGTGGAGCCGGAGGAGGAGGACGGGTCCGAGGCGTGAAGGCCTCGGTCGGCGTCGCCGCTGTCGCGGTCGTCGCGCCGGCGCTATCGTGGGTCATGCGCTCCCGGCCGGCTCTCTTCGTCCTCTCGGCCCTCGCGGTCGTCGCGCTGAGTGGCGCGGCGCGCGCCGACTGCCTGCCCGTTCCGCTCGCGCGGGAGATCCAGGAGTCCGACCTCGTCTTCGTCGGCACGGTCACCCGGGTGAGCGGCGGCGCGGCGACGTTCAGCGTCAGCGACGTCTACAAGGGCACCACCGGGCAGTACGTCAGCGTGACGCTCGACCCGCGCGGGCTGACGATCGGCGCCGACGCGGTCGGCACGCGCTACGTGGTGCTGCTGCGGATGACGCGCGTCGGGCTGCGGGTCAGCCGCTGCGGGAACACCCAGTCCGGGCCCGGGATCGAGGCGGTCGTCCAGGAGCTGCGGCGCGCGGGGTACCGCACGCGCCCTCCCGAGCGGCCGCAGCCTCCGGGCTGACGCCGTCGCGCGCCGCTCGCCTATTCGAGCGACGAGCGGAGGATCGTGCGCGTCTCGATCACCGCGCCGGTCTCGTCGTGGACCTCGACCACGAGCCTCGGGTCGGCCGCGGGCACCGCCTCGACGGTGATGTACGAGTCCCAGGGGTAGCAGAACGGGGCGTCGCTCCGATCGCACGCCGTGCGCCCCGGGTTGGCGTCGCGCGGGTACTGGGCGAGCGGAGATGACACGAGCTCGACGAGGTCGTAGGCGCCGTCGCGGGGGTAGTAGCGGAGCTCCGAGCGGTGGATGTCGCCGCTCGCGAGGACCACGCCGCTGACCCCCCGGCGCGCGAGCTCGTCGAAGAGCCGGTCGCGCGCGGCCGGGAAGCTCGCCCAGGAGTCGAGGCCCGCGGTGGAGGTGAAGAGGCTGCCGCAGCCGACGATCTTGAACGTCGCGTCCGAGCTCGCGAGGCCATCGAGGAGCCACGTCATCTGGGCCTCTCCAAGCGGGCCCGCGCCGTCGTCGATCAGCGCGGGGCCCTCGTCGCAGCGCCGCCCCGGGTCGTCGACCCGCGGGCGGTAGTAGCGGCAGTCCGCGAGGAAGACCTCGACCATGCCCTGGCGGTGTCGGGTGTAGGCGCCGGGCGCGCCGGGCGTGCCGAAGCTCGGGTTCGGCCAGTACTCCGAGAAGCCCTCGAGCGCGGTCTCGCGGCCGCGGCAGCCGCCGTCGCTGTTGTTTCCGACGAAGTCGTGGTCGTCCCACGTCGTGAGCACCGGGGTCGACGCGAGGAACGCGGCGCGCGCGTCGATCGATCGCGCCCGGCGGTACTGGAACCGGTGCGCGGCGCGGGCCGACGCGTTGCCGTAGTGGGAGTCGCCGACGAAGAGGAAGAGGTCGAGTTCCTCCGCCCGCAGCGCGTCGAAGGTGGGCTGCGCGGCCTCCTGGGAGCACGAGCCGATGCCGATGCGTGCGCCCGCGTCGGGCGGCGGGGCCGAGGCGATCGGGCGCCACTCGCCACGGGCGACACCGTCTACTTCGATGTCGTAGTAGAGGTCTGTGAGCGCGGGCAGGTCCTCGACCGTCAGCTCGGTCGCGTAGTCCGTCTCGGGCCGCGGGAGCGCCCAGGCGACGTGGGCCGCGCCCGCCCCGTCGGCCGACTCGGACAGCAAGAGGGCGACCGGCCGCGTCGCGTCGGTGCGGACCCAGACGCGCAGGCCGCGCGCCGCGGGCGCGCCGAGGACCGGCCCGTGCGTCAGCGTGCCGTGCGACTCGCAGGTGACGCAGGCCTCGTGGAGCCCGACCGGGTCGGTGAACGACGGCGCCTCCCCCGCGCTGGTCCCCGTCCCGATGTGACCCGGGATCGCGTCCTCGCAGTAGACCGGCTCGCCGTCGAAGCGCAGCGCGAGGCACCCCGCGGTGAAGCGGTCGTTGTCCGTCCCCGGCGCGCTCACCGTGCGCAGCTCCACCCGGTCGACCTCGGCGCGCGGCATGCTCACGCCCTCGATCTGGAAGACGTCGATCTCGCCGCGCCGGAAGTCGTTCACCTCCGGGGTGTCGAGGCGGAAGCAGCGGGTGGCCGAGAGGCACAGCTCCAGCCCGTCGTCGGTTCCGGCCGACGTCGAGTCCGCCGTCCGCAGCTCGACCGTCAGCACGCCGATGTCGGTCGGCGGCGCCGGGACGTCCGGCGGCGGCAGATCCACCAGGCCACCCGGGCCCGCGTCCGCCCCGCCCCCCGCGTCGGCCGGGCCCGCGTCGACGCCCGGGCCCGCGTCGAGCTCTGGCCCCGCGTCGCGCGTCAGGCCCGCGTCCTCGCCGGGCGGGTCGCCGCACCCCGCGGCGAGCAGGGCGAGGAGCGCGGTCGTCGGGAGGGCGCGCGGGAGCGTCGGTCGCATCCCGCGCAGCATATCGCGGCTCGCACCCGCGCGGCGCTCACGCCCGCAGAGCTCAGGGGCAGTCGAAGGCGGCGTCGAGCGCGTCGACGATCGCCGGCACGTCGGCGTCGCCCGGCCTCGAGCGCGCCAGCTCGGCCGCGACCACGTCCGCGCCGACCGCGTCGCGCGCCCGCAGCTCGCGATCGAGGAGGCCGCCGAGGGTCTGCGCGTAGGCCCAGTGCGCCAGGAGCTCGGCGCCCTCGCTCGCGCAGAGCTGGACGAGCCGCTGGCGCAGGAGCGCGGCCACGCCGTCGAGCACCGCGCGGTCGTACTGCGCGCGGGCGCGGTCGCGGAGCGCCAGATCGGTCGCGGGCTCCGCGGGGTCGAGGTCGCGCCAGCACCGCACCGCGAGGAGGCCGTCCCATGCGCGATCGTGGGCCGCGGGATCGGCGGCCGCGACGAGCGCCGAGAGCCCGATCCCGCCGCGGGCCGGCTCACCGCCGGTGTAGTAGGCGTACGACGAGTCGCAGTCCTTCGGCGTCTCGGTGCAGGTCAGGCTCTCCTTGTAGGTCGAGACGGCGAGGAACCACTGGAGCGCGGCCTCGATGCGCGCGGCGTGCACGCGCGGCAGCTCGCCGTCGCCCTCGACGCCGCCCTGGAACGCCTCGAGGATCAGCGGGGCCAGCCGCGCCGGTCCGACGCAGTAGTCGGGGAACGCCTCGGGCACGCCGGGCAGCGCGCAGTCGGTGCCGTCGGGGACGGTGAAGTGCGGGTCGTAGCGGCGCACCACGCGCGAGTCGAGGCCCTCCTCGCGCTGGTAGATCAGGCGCGCGGCGAGGAGCTCGTC
>JAUHXR010000141.1 GCA_030426845.1 Polyangia bacterium
CGACCCCGTCGCAGACCCCCAGCATCTCGGCGTACAGGAGAACCGCATCGTCGTCGCGGTCCCCAAAGCACCCAAGTCCAAGAACCCCAAGCCCTGAGAGCAACAGCGCCCCCACGCCCGCGCTTCGCATCCTAGTTTCCATCGAAGTACTCACACGAGGTGACGTTGCATGACCCGAAGGACCAGTCTGAGGGCCCCCTCGAGTCGCCGGACACGAGGCGTTCCGGTCCGGGCCTCGCGGCCACCGCGCTCTCGGTCGAGCCGCCGCCGGACCACGATCCCCCCGTCGGCGGTTGGGGCGCGCGCAGATGGGTGGCGGCGGCCGCGATCCTGGTGGCGGTGGCGGGCGCGGCCTACGTCGGCATGCGCGACCCGAACCCGCCGGAGCCCACCGCGGCGCCCATCGCCGAGCCGGCGACCGCCGGGCGGCCCATCGTCGAGCCGCCGCCCCCGGCCTCGTCGCCGAACCCCGTCGCGCCCTCGAACGCCGCCGCGGCGTCGGTCGCCGTCGGCGATCCGATGCCCGAGGGGGTCGACGCGCCCGGGGCCGAGCCTTCGCCGCGGCCCGCAGAGGCGTCACAGGCGTCCGCGGTGGAGCGGCCGCGCGCCGCCACCCGCGAGGCGCGCTCGCCGGTCCCTCAGGAGCCCGCCGTGGAGTCGTCGGCTCCGCAGGGCGGCGGCGACGGCGCAGATCCCCTGCGAGTCGAGGGGGCGCGGACCGGAGGCCTCAGTGCGGACGAGTTCTGAGGCGCTCGCGATGGTGCTCCTGCTCACCCTTGCGGCTCCGGCGGCCGCGCAGGAGGTGCCCCCAGGCGCCGGCGAGCCGGCGGCCGTGGACGCGCCGGCAGAGGTCCCGTCGACGGATCCGGCGACAGATCCGGCGACGGATCCGTCGACGGGGCCGGGGGAGGCCGCGCCGAGCGAGGTCGACCGGACCTACGCGGCGCTGATCGACGACGCGCTCCGTGAGTTCGGCGCCGCGCACTACCGGGAGGCAGCTGACAACTTCCGGGAGGCTCTGGCGCTCCGGCCCTCCGCGCGTGTATTGCGTGGCCTCGGCAAGGCGCTGTTCGAGCTCGGGGAGTACGTCGAGGCCTCCACCGCCTTCGAGCGATCGCTGGTCCACCCCGTCGATCCTCTGACCGACGCGCTGCGCGAGGAGGTCGAGTCCCTGCTCGCCCGCACCGAGCGGCACATCGCGACCCTGGTGATCGAGGTCAACGTGGCGGAGGCCGAGGTGCTGCTCGACGGCCGCCCGATCCGCCCCGGGCCGCTCCGGATCGACGCGGGGGAGCGGCGCCTCGAGGTGCGCGCGGCGGGGTACGAGCCCTACGATCGCACGCTGCGCGCGACCACGGGCGAGCGCACGACCGTCCGAGTCGAGCTCGAGCCGCGCGCCCGGCCCCCGACGACCGTGGTCAGCCCGGGGCCCGGCGTCGAGACCTGGTGGGGCTTGAGCCTCGGGACGGTCGGGCTCGCGGGAGGGATCGTCAGCGCGGCCTGGCTCGTCGACCGCCTCAACACGGTGGCGACCTGCGAGGGCACGCCCGGGGTGGTGTGCGGCAACCTCGACGAGATCACCGGTCAGCGCGACGCGGCCGCCGTCGTGCTGGGGCTCGCGGGCGCCTCGCTGATCACCGGCACCGTCCTGCTCTTCGTCGGGCTCGGAGGCTCGGCGGAGGACGAGCCGGCGACCGCGTTCGGGTGCGGCGCGACGCCAGCCGGCGGCGGCTGTCACGTGGCGGGGCGCTTCTGATGCGGACCGCGATCGTCGCGCTGGCGCTCGTGGTCGGCTGCAGCCAGCCGGAGCTCCGGGAGGTCGCGTGCACCAACGGCGTGGACGACGACGCCGACGGGCTCTTCGACTGCGCCGATCCGGACTGCGTCGACCTCAGCGACGTTTGCGAGACGACGCTGGAGTCGTGCCGGGACGGCCGCGACTCCGACCTGGACGGCGCGACCGACTGCGAGGACGCGCGCTGCGTCGACGCGGGGCACTGCGCGACGTTCACGGTGGACGGGTGTCAGATCCGGACGGGCGAGGGCTGCCCCATCGGCATGAGCTGCTACTCGAACGTCGGGTACACCGTCTACGCCTGCGCTCGACCGCCGCAGGACGCGCGCCAGCCGCGCGAGGTCTGCGACCCCTCGATCGCCACCACTGGCGGCTGCGGCGCGGGGAGCTTCTGCCGGGGCACGTTCTGCGCTGCCGCGTGCCGAGACGACCGCGACTGCCCGATGGACTCCCTCTGCGCCGGCCCGGACGGGATCGGCAACCGCTTCTGCCATCACCAGTGCTCGCTCGCGCTCGACAACTGCGGCGTGTCGGGCACGTCCTGCGTCTCCCTCCAGCTCTTGGGGCTGGACACCGACGACCCCCGCAACGCTCTCGGAATCTGCGTCACCGGCGCGATCGAGGCGGGCGAGGGGAGCCTCGGCGAGCCGTGCGACGACGACCGCCCCTGCAGCGAGCGGCTGATCTGCATGGCGGACGCGGACGGTGACAAGGCCTGCCGCCGACCCTGCGAGTGGTCTCCGACGGACCGTGGAGTCTGCTCCGCTGGAGAGCTGTGTACGCCGCTCCACCCGACCCACCCGAACGTGTCAGCTCAGAGTGGGACCCTCCAGGGCGTCTGCCTGCCGGAGGGCGCATGAGCCGTGCGCTCCGAGGCGGCGCCGCGTGGCTCCTGCTGGCGCTGACGCTGGCGGCCTGCTCGGGCGAGCCCATCGTGCCCTCGCGGGACGCGGGCCCCGGCGATGGGGGAGGCCCCGACGCCGGCGCGGGCGGCCCAGTGGACCGCGCGGCCTGCGCAGGGCCTTTTGCCATCTTGAGCACCGGGGTCCCGTTCGTGGCCTTCGACGTGACCGAGCGCCGCCATGTCGTCGCCGCCCAGCTGCGCGTCGGCACGGAGATCCTGGCGATCTACGTCGACGTCGACGGGGTGGCCACGAACACCTTCCACGAGGTCGGCCCGCTGGACGGCGACGGCCCCGTGACCGCGCTCCTCGGGACTTCGTGCGCCGCGCTGTCGATCGAGAGCTGCGCCCGCCATTGGACGCCGGCGAGCGGCGCGGCGTTCGTGCGCGTCGTTCGGCTCGAGGAGGACCCGGCGCGCTTCTGGATGACGCTCGGGGAGCTCGTCTTCACGCCGGCGACGCTCGCGCGCGATCCGCTCGCCGTGACCCCGACCGAGCCCGAAGCGGGCGAACCCTCCTGCCAGCTCTACAGCTACGTCGAAGCGCGCTGGGAGCCGCGCCAGTTCGATTGCGCTGGGGCGGAGGACCTCGTGCTCTGCGACGTGGCGGAGTAGGCCTCCGCGCGACGCTCAGAACTGCCCGACGAGGCCGACCGAGCCGGGGCCGAGGACCGGCTGTACGCGGAGGTCAGCGGTCGGCGCGGTGCCGCCCGCCTGGTACTGGCGCCAGGCGCGCTCCGCGCCCGACTCGAGGAACGACAGGCCGGTCATCAGGCCGCCGATCGCGGCGAGGCCGGCGCCACCGCCGATCGTGAACCCGCGGGTGTCGTCCCCGAGGTCGTCGAGGGCGGCGCCCGCGACGATCGCGACGAGGCCGCTCGCGATGACGCCGAGCGACAGGGCGAAGCTCGCGTCGCGGCCGACCCGGGCCGCCGCGGCGTCGCTGCGCAGCTCCCCCTCGAAGCGCGCGAGCTCGAGCGGCGTGAGCCCACCCTCGCGCGCCGCGCGCCAGCGGCGCAGGCGGTCGCCGTCGCCGCCGGTCACCGCGATCGACACCACCCCGAACGCGGCGAGCAGCGGGGTGACGGTGAGGCCGCTGATGAGGATGGGGCTCGGGCCGCCGACGCCGCCGAACGCCTCGACGTCGACCGCCAGCCAGATCGAGGCGCCCAGGAACCACGCCGCGCCCGCGAAGGAGACGAGGCCGGTGATCCAGCCGCCGGTGGCCTCACCGGACGCGTGCCCCGCGAGGATCTCCTCCATCGCGTCTACCCGCGCCTCGTCGAGGAGCTCGCGTTCGAGGGTCTCCGCGTCGCCCCTGCCCGCGTCGCCCCTGCCCGCGTCGCCCCTGCTCGTGTCCCCGTCGCCCATCTCCGCGTCAGGAGCGCCCGCGGGGGAGGCGAGCCGCTCGGAGAGCTGCGCGTGGGCGAGGCCGGGAGGCGCGAGGGCCGCGGCGGAGAGGAGCGCGAGGACGAGGGAACGGGAGGGTGTCATGGGCCTACTCGCAGCGGATGACCGGGTCGGAGAGGGTGGTCTCGATACGGAACGACGAGTTGAACGTGTGTCGCTCGGCGAAGAAGAGGTGCAAGGGGTAGCGTCGGCCGACCTCGAGGCCGAGCTCGTCGAGGTCCACGCTCTGTGACTGGCGCGGGTGCACGCCGCCGAGATCGATGACGAGCCGGCGATCGATGAAGACGAAGACGTCGTCGTCGCCCCGGAAGAGGAACGTCTCGCCGCCCGCGTAGACGAACTCCGTCCGCGCCGCGAGCGTGAAGTGGTAGTTGTGATCGCGGCCCTCATTGCCGAAGAGCCGGTCGTCGATCGGGAAGAACTCCTCCTCGTCGAACAGGAACCGGCTCGGGGTGTCCGGGTCGGGGGTGAGCGGGAGCTCGATCGCGGCGCCGAGGTTCACGCCGTCCACGTCGCGGAACCACTGGTCGAACGCCTCGCGGCCGGACGTGGTGCGCGACACCTCGGTATAGACCGGCAAGTCGTCTGGCCCTAGCAGATCTTCGACGATCCCACGGTCTGAGCCCTGCGCGTCGCGCTCGAAGTCCGGATGGGAGTCACGGAAGTCGCGGACGCGCGCCTCCAGCACCGGCGGCACGGGGTCCGGGAAGGAGCACTCGCTCCACTCGCCGGCCCGGCAGGTCTCGACGCCGACCGCGCAGGGCGTCGTGCACGGGCGGGTGACCTCGCCGGTCGCGCACGCGCCCCAGCCGGTCGGGCCGCAGGTCTGCGTCCCCTCGCCGCACGCGTCCGCGCAGGCGCGCTCGGTGACGCGCGGCGTGCACTCGGTCCACACCCCGCCCTCGCAGGTCTGGCTCCCCTCGCCGCACGGGTGCGGGCAGGCCCGTGAGCCCGCGTCGTCGCAGCGCTCGACCGTCAAGCCGGTCTTGGAGCCACAGCCGAGCAGCGCGATCGCCGCCAGGAGCACCGCGCGCTCAGCCGCGATCGTCATCACCGCGCGTCATTGAGGAGCACCTCGAGGCCGATCGTCATGAGGAACGCGTCGGGCCCGTCGCTCGCCTCGGTCGGGAGCACGTGGGCGAAGCGCACGACCGGCCCAAGGGTCACCTCGTCCGCCAGGAACCCGAAGCCGATCGCGGCCTCGAAGGTGGGCCGGATCCGATCGTTCCACGCCGCGGCGCCGGCCGCCACCTCGCCCCAGATGCACGAGGCGCGCGACGGCTCCTCGGGGAAGCCGATGCCGCGGGGGCGGAAGCGGATCCCGCCCATGAGAGACACCAGGTAGTCGGGCCCAGAGGTCGTCTGCGGCTGCCGGATGAGCGCGCCGCCGCGCAGGCGGATCAGCGGCATGAGGTACTTGGTCACCGAGAACTGCGCGGCGACCGACGCCGTGGGCCCGGGGTAGAGCGCGTCCACGTAGGGCGTGGCGACGGGGAAGAGCACCGCACCCTCGATCCCGAGGAGCACGCGCCCTTCGTCGTCGTCGGCGGCGGCCTCGCCCGGGAGCGCGAGGCCCGCGAGCAGCGCCGCCGCGAGCGCCACCGGCGCAAAGCCGGCCCATGCGATCCCCCCTCGTGTGCCGCGAGTGTCCATGCGTAGAACCTACGAGCGGGCCTACGCGGCCACCGTGACCGCGGTCACCGAACGGCGCGCGCGGGTCGCGTCAGCGCGTCGCGGACATCGGCGAGGAGCCGCCCGGCGAGCGGGGGCGCGAGGGGCGCGAGCGCGGTGGTGGGGCGCGGGCCGCGGCGGTCCCAGGGGTGGCCTGTGACCATGACGGTCAGGGCCGGCGCGCCGACGATGCGGACGGCGTGCCAGCCATCCGGGTGCGCCATCGCGTAGCGAAACGGGGCCTCGGCGCGCAGCCACGCCGAGCGCGGCGGGGCGGCCTCGGCGGGGCCCGCGCCCAGCGCCATCTCGTAGGTGCCGCGCAGGACCTGGATCGCGCAGGGCCAGGGGTGCGGGTGGAACAGGGCGTCCGCGGGCTCGCAGGGGTGAACCCGGTGGAGCGCGATCCGTCCGTCCTCGAAGGGGCGGAACAGGCGCTCGACGCGCGGCGGGTGGTAGTCGATGTCCAGGCTCTGCCAGCCGTCGAGCGAGTCGAGCCAGTCGGGGAGCGTCGCGAGGGCGCGGGTGAGGGTCGTGTCGTCCATGCCGACACCCTGGGCACGCTGTGGGAGGGGGCGAGCTGTCGTCCGAGGCCGACGACACCTGCTATGACCGCGAGGTGGCGGAGCTCATCGAGTCGCTCACGGGGCTTGGCCTGACCGAGCACGAGGCGAAGATCCTCGGCGCGCTGATGGAGGCGTCGCCCGCGTCCGCGAGCTGGCTTGCCAAGCGGACGGGGATCCCGCGGAGCAGCGCGTACACCACCCTCGACGGGCTCGTCGCCAAGGGGCTCGTCGGCACCTCCTACCGCAACGAGGTGAAGCAGTTCACGGCCGGCGGGCACGAGGCGCTGATGGACATGCTCGAGCGCGAGCACCAGGCGGCCGAGCGTCGGCTCGAGGCCGGGCGAGCGCTCCGCGAGGCGTTCGAGGCGGGGGCGTCGGACGTCAACGTACCGCGCATCGTGTTCTTCGAGGGAGTCCAGGGCCTGCAGCGGGTCTACCTGTCGATGCTGCGCGAGGCGCGGAGCGCGGGGCCGATGCGGATCATCCGCGATGAGTTCGTGTGGCAGCCGGGGTGGGCGTTCGTCCACTCGGACGAGTGGCGCGCCAAGGTGGGTCGGCTCAAGGCGCGCTCGGGCCTCGAGACGCGGCTCCTCGTGAACGGGTCACCCGAGGAGCGCGGCCGGACCGACGACTACGCGCGGCGTCGCGCGACCGCGGTCCGGTTTCTCCCCGCGTCGACGCGGGTCGAGCGCTTCGCGGGCTACGTGCTCGACGACGTGGTGTCGCTGCTGTCGTTCGACGATCGCGCGCTCGTCGGCGTGCGCATGGCGAACCGCCGGCTCGCGGAGGGGGTCGGCGCGCTGTTCGACGCGGTGTGGGCGGCGTCGACACCCGCCGAGTGACCGCCCGCGCGGTCCACCGATCGCGACGCTCCGATCGAGCGGAGCTCCCGCCGTGGTGGAGGCCGGCCGAGGGGTATGCTCGCCACGTGGTCGGGAGGTCCGCGCTCGAGCGGTCGTGGCTCGGCGTGGTGGCCGCCGCGGCCGTCGCGTCCGTCGCGATACCGGTCGTCTCGGCGCAGGCGTCTCCGGAGCAGGCGTCTCCGGAGCAGGAGGCGGGCCGCTGGGCGCTGCCGCCCGAGGCGTCGGCGCAGCTCGGTCCGGCGTTGCGGGAGGCGCCGCTGCCGGCGGGGTGCGCGTGGGTCGGGGCCGAGGTCGAGCGGGTGAGGGTGGTCTCCCGCTATCGGTGCGGCGCCGAGACCCGTGAGGTCGTGCTGGTCCATCCGTCGGCCGCGCCGGGGTCAACGCAGGGGCCGCGCTTCGCGATCGTGTCCCCGGACCCGCCGACGCCGCTCGCCCGGGCGGCGCTCGCCGGGCTCGCGGGCCTCGAGGCGGACCCGTGGATCGCGCGTCACGCGCCCGAGCCGACGGCGGAGCCCGGCGCCGCGCGGCCGGGCGGCGAGCCGGAGCTCTCGTGGGAGGCGTGGCCGTGGAGCGCGCCGCTGGCGCTGCTCGCGCTGGTGGCCTTGGCGCTCGGGGGCGGCGTCGTGCTGCGTCACCCGACCGCGCCGCGCGAGGATCCGGCGATGCGCCCGCTCGCGGTCGCGCTCGCGGCGGTCTGGGTCGCCTCCTCGGTCGTCACCGCCGTCAGCTTCCGTTTCGCGATGGATGACTACGGCTCGCTGGTCGACGCGCGCGACGCGCCGCTCGCGTTCGACATGGGGCGACGGCTCGTGTCGGTGCGTCTCGCCTTCCTCGCGAGCCGCTGGACCGGGAGCCACGCCCCCTTCGTCGCGCAGAACCTCCTCGCCCAGGCGGCGTGCGTCGCGCTCGCGGCGTCCGTCGCGCGACGCGCGGGCGCGGCGCGCTACGAGGGCTGGGTCGCCGGCCTGCTCGTCGGGGTGGCGCCGGCCTTCGTGGAGCTCGGGCGCTGGGGGTCGGGCATCCAGCAGTGCCTCGCCCTCGCGTGGATCCTGCTCGTCGTTCGCGCGGTCGACGAGGCGATCGACGGCGACGCGCGCCCCGTCCGGCGCGCGGGCTGGGTCGGGGTGGCGCTCGCCGCGGGGGCGCTCGCCGCGCTCACCAAGTATCCGGTGGCGGCGCTCGCCGCGCCGCTCGCGGGCGGGTTCGGGCTGCGGCGAGGGCTGGACCGCCGGCGGCTCGGGGGCCTCCTCGCGCTCGGCGCAGGGCTCACGGCGGTGATGGCGATCCCGATGCTGGAGCACGGCGTCGAGGGGCTCCGGGCCCAGGGCGGGACGGAGCGGATCGTCGAGAACGCGTACGCGCTCGGGGCCGACGTCGGGCGCTTCGCGCTGCGCGGGGCCGCGCTCCTCGGGCTCGTCGGCGTGGTCCACGCGCGAGGGTCGGTGGCGCGGTGGCTCGCCGCGTGGCGGGCGGCCGCCGCCGGGGAGCCGGGGATCGGCCCGCTGTGCCTCGCGCTCGCCGCGGTCAGCGCCGTCCCCTTCCTCCTCAACGGGGCCTACTACGCCGACTACTACGCGATGTATCCGACCCTCTGGCTCGGCCTCTGGCTCGCGCGCGCGGCGCGGCACAGCGGCGGCGAGCTCGGCGCCGGCGAGCTCGGCGCGGTGCAGAGCCGGCGCGCGACGTGGGGGATCGCCGTCGTCGCCGCCCTCGCGTTCGTGCCGATCGGGGCCCTCAGAGAGACCCAGCGCGCGACGCCGACGAACGAGGTCGAGGGGTGGCTGCGCGGGCTCGCCGAGGCCGCGGGCGAGGCGCGCCCGGAGTCCGTCGCGATCGTCGCCGAGTGCGCCGAGCCGGAGGCGACCGCGCGGAGCCGCGAGGCGCTCGAGGCGCGGTGGCGCGCGGCCGACGGACCGCACGGCGTCCGGTGGGCCCTCGGGCTCGGACGCGACGTCCCGGTGACCCTCGGACCGGCGCCGGCGGACGGCGGCCTCACGCTCGTGTGGTGCGACGGCGCGGCCGCACGCCGGCGCCGCTGAGGCTGGGACGTCGCGCTCAGAAGCCGACTGGCGAGGGGTCGAGCGCTCAGCGGGTCAGCGCGTAGCGCAGCTTCGCGCCCAGGCCCTCGACCTGGCGCAGGCCGCGCCAGAAGCGGACCATCGGGCCGAACGCCACCTCGCCGACGCCGCGCGGCTCCCAGTCGGGCAGCCCGTACTCGGCGGGTCGATCGGTCGGCGAGGTCGGGACCCACGTACCGAAGAGCTTGTCGAAGAGGACGAAGAAGCCGCCGTAGTTCATGTCCGCCTGGGCCCGGTCGCGCGCGTGGTGGATGCGGTGGGCGGCCGGGGTGTAGACGACGTGGCGCAGCGGCCCGAGCGACCAGCTCATCTCGGTGTGCACGCAGAACTGATAGAGGGCGACGAAGAGGTAGAAGATGCCCGCGATGTACGGGGGGATGCCGAGCAGCACGAGCGGGACGCCGTAGGCGATCACCCCGACCGGCTGCTCGCCCCACGAGGTGCGCAGGCTGTCGAGGAGCGAGAGCTGCTTGGCGCTGTGGTGCGGCGCGTGGAACGCCCAGCCGAGCCGGGTCGCGTGCAGCATCCGGTGGATCCCGTAGTAGGCGAAGTCGGTGATCACCCAGGCGAGCAGCCAGGGCCACGGCGAGCTCATCGGCATCGTCCAGAGCCGGTAGGGCCAGACGAGGAAGAGGATCGGCAGGAGCGCGAGGCTCAGCGCGACCTGTGCGACGCTCACGATCGCGAAGGTCGCCAGGCTGGTGCGCGCCTCGCCGAACGCGTAGGGGCGACCGCGGCGGCGGTACCACGCCAGCTCGAGCGCGAGCAGCCCGACGACCCAGGCCGCGATCCCCGCGAGCAGCGCGGGCGTCGACGCGAGCCACTCGACCGGCGAGGCGTGGTCCACGCCTCATCGTACTCCGTCTCGCGGAGGCCTTCCCGCGGCGCGCGGCCGACCCCACGCACCTGCCATGGGGCATCGGGACAGCACGGTCGGGGTGGGGCTCGAGGGCTACCTCAGGGAGAACGGGTTCGAGCGCGCCGACTACGACGCGCCATGGGTGAAGATCCAGGCCTTCGGGCTGGCGTTTCCCTTCCCGAACCCTCCCGCGCGCCGACGCGCGGTGCGACTCCACGACCTCCACCACGTGGTGACCGGCTACGGCACGGACCTGGCCGGCGAGGCGGAGATCAGCGCCTGGGAGCTGCGGCGCGGGCTGCGGGGGCTCGACCTCTTCGTCCGCGCCATCGTGGTTACCGGGGCGCTGTTCGGGCTCGTCCATTCGCCGCGTCGGACGCTCGCCGCGTGGCGCGCCGGCGGTGGCCGCTCCGGGAACCTCTTCGCGGCCTCGATCGAGTTGGACTACCCGCGGCTGCTGTCCATGTCCGTTGCGGACCTGCGGCGCGAGCTCGGCGTTCCGTCGGAGGGCCTGGCCACCGAGCGCGGGCTCCACGAGGGGGCGCCGGTCGCGCTCGCGTGAGGACTGAGGCCCGCCGTCAGACGGGGAAGGCGAGCACCACGGTGGTGCTGTTGTGGAAGCCGGACATGTCGCCCACCTCCAGCGCGATCTCGCCGTAGGCCTCGAACCCCGCGAGGGGCGCGCCGCCCAGGGCGGTCCGCATCGCGGCGAGGGCCCGGGGGAAGCGCTCGCGGAGGCACATCTTGCGGACCGCGCAGTCGAACGCGAGCGCGCCCGCGACCTCGCCGCCGCAGTGCGCGCGCGCCTCGGCGGCCGCGGCGGCCGCGCTCGCGACGAGGGCGTCCTCGTGGGTGTGCATGATGCGGATGATGCTCCCCTCCGGCAGCGCGGTGGCGAAGGCGAGCGCGTCGCCGGGGGCGCGCTGGAGCGGCGCGCGGACCTTGTAGAGGTCGTCGCCGATCTCGAGGCCCGCTTCGTAGCGGCCGAAGAGCTGGATGTGGTGCTCGTCCGACGGCAGGGCGAACGGGTCGAGCCCGCAGCTCGCTTGGGCGTCCTCGCGGATGGCTTCGGCGTAGGCGGTCCAGGCCGGCTTCCCGTCGAGCTCGAGAACCAGGGGACCGCTGGCCTTCGTCACCGTCATCGGGCCGCTGAGCGGGGTGTGCCCGTGCCGGCAGCCGATACCGAGCGGGCGCTTGGACGCGATCAGCGCGACCGCGATCGCGTTGGACGCGGCCTCGCGACCCGCGCCGACGAGGGTGCGCTGGAGCTGGAGGTCGTCGCCCGCCGCGGCGCCCGCGATCTGCGCGTCGCCGATCAGCGCCGAGACCAGCAGGGCGGCCTCCTCGCCCGAGAACGACAGCGCGTCGACGAAGACGAGCGCCGTGCGGTGCGGGTGCTCGGCCGACGGCTCGCCGAAGCCCGAGACCGCGCGCGCGACCGTCCCGGCCGCGTCCTCCGCGAGGCCGACCGCGAAGCCGGACTGGACCTCGAAGTCGCCCCGCACCGCGGCGACGACCAGGCCGCCCGCGGTCTCGGACTCGCCCGCGAACTCGCCGGCGGTGGTGCTCCCGAGGATCTGCGCGCCCGGGAGGGCGTCCGACACGCGGACGAGCGCCTCGCCGAGCGGCTGCCGGGGCGAGGCGAGCACGACAGCGAGCTGCGGCGCGCCTCCGAGATCTTGCTTCAGCTCGTCGAGGGCGGCCTCGAGCCGCTGCGGATCGGTGACCTGAGTGGTCGACATCTGGGTCATCGCGGAGCTCCCTTCGAGACGGCGCCGAGCCGCAGGCGGGACCGCGCGAGGCCCGCGACGATCCCGACGATGCCGGGCTGGGCCGAGAGCGACTCCAGCAGCGCCATGGCGGTCTCCTGCGTCATGGGCCCGTCGTCGATGCGCAGCGCGCGCCGGCCGTCGCGCAGGAGCGCGCGGCTCTTGTCCCGGCCGAGCGAGGGCGCGAGCAGCGCGATGAGGTGCTCGTCGGTGACCAGGCTCGAGGCGGGGGCGGCGTTCGGCATCGGCAACGGGGGGGCGGCCGGACCGGCGCGCCGTCCCCGAAGTGTACTATCGACTTGCGGTCTATGTCTTGAAGTCCCGACACGCGAGAACGGATTGTTTCGTCACGGACGGAACGTGGCGCGCCCCCGCCGCCGGAGAACCGGAGGCGGGGGCGGCGGCCGCGCGGGTGGCGCTCAGGGGGCGTAGTAGGTGTCGAAGCGCGCATACTGCGCCGCCACCTCGTCGGAGGTCACCGCGTGGTCGAAGGTCATCAGCTCGTCGATCGAGCCCTCGAACGGCCAACGGTTGGCGTCTCCCGTGCCCAGGTAGAAGCCGTCGAGCAGGCTCGCCGCGGACGCGTAGGTGCTGGGGTAGGTCGCGCCGGACACGAGGACGCCGTCGGCGTAGAGCCGCATCATGGGCTCCCGGTCCGCGCCGACGCCGAAGACCGCGGTCACGAGCGTCCAGCGTCCGGCGGGCGCGACCCCGTCACCGCTCGACACCGTCTCGACCTGGGTCTGCCCGGCGGCGTTGCGCCGGAAGAACTGGAGTCGACCCCGCGGCAGGACGCGCACCTGGAAGTCCCCGGCCAGCGGAGCCGTGAACAGGGTGGGGCTGACGTTGGCCACGATGGTCATCGTCGCGTCGTCCCGGAGGGGCCGCACCCACGCGCTGACGCTGAACTCGTCCCGGCGAGAGACGGGGGTGGTGCCCGGGCGGTAGGCGTAGTCGTTGGAGAAGGCGGCGCTCCTCTCGTACACCCCGGGCGCGAAGTCGAGGCTGCTCGCCGCGAGATGGGCGCTGCCCACGGTGTCGCGGAGCCCGCCGTCGAGCGGCCACCAGTGCGCCGGCGCGGGCGGCTCGCCATAGACCTGCGCGCACTGCTGGACCTCGTAGCGGGTCGTGCTGCCGACCGAGGCGAGCCGGTTGTCGGCGAGGCTGCGGACGGTGAACGCGATCGGCTCGACCTGGTTGATCGCGAAGGTCCCGTCGAAGTACTCGCCGAGCCGCGCGCTGGCGACGAGCGCCTCGACGCCGCTGTTCGGGCCGCCGAGCGCGAAGACCTCGATCGTCGCGGTCGAGAGCGTCTCGCGGAGCTCGACCTCGGCGTAGGCGGAGCCCTCGGCCACGACCCCCTCGTAGGCGAAGTCGATCGCCGCCTCGAGGCGTTCGACGGATTCGGTCGAGGTGATCGAGAGCATGAGCATCCGGCCGTAGGAGACGCTGTCGATATAGACAGGGAGGTTGTCGGGTCCGACCCCGAGCGCGCGCAGGTCCTCCGCGGTGGTCTCCGGCGTGAAGAAGTCCGAGGGCGACTCGGGGGCGTCGACGGCGACGGTGAAGAGGCGCTGCACGAAGGTCGCGGTCAGGCTGTGCTGGTCGACCTCGCGCTCGGCCTCGAAGGCGGCCTCGACCGAGGCGCCGAGGTAGCGGGCGTCGAAGCCGAGCTCGAGGAGCGCCTGCTCGTTCGTGTAGGTCTCGACCGAGCGGAAGGAGCTCGCCCCTGCGCCGGTGGCCACCTCGGACGCGAGCGCGTTGGCGACCAGCTGGTTGATCCCCTCGCGGACGGTGCTCCCGATGGGCTGATCGATGACCGCGCTGACGCCGCCCGGGATGCCGAGCACGCCGCCGCCCTGGAGCGAGAGGCCCATCGGGGCCCGCCGCTCGCGTCGGATCGCGAGCAGCTCGGTCGCGCCGCGCTCGAGGTGGGCGTCGCCGCGCAGGAGCGCCCCGGGCCACACGACGGCCGCGTCGGGGGAGGCCATCGCGATGTCGACCGGGTTCCGCGCCAGCTCGTAGGTCGTGGTCGTGCAGAGCCACTCGGCGCCGTCCGCGGCCGTCACGGGCACCTCGATCGCCTCGCTCACCGGCTCGTCGATCTCCTCGACCGGAGGCGAGACCTCGACCCAGCTCGGGAGCGAGCGCAAGTAGGCGTCGAGGTCGGGTCCGACCGGGGGCTCGACCGGGGGTTCCACGGGTGGCTCCACCGGAGGCTCGACGGGCGGCTCGACCGGGGGCTCGCCGGGCGGCGCCATGGCGCAGCCGGAGAGGGTGAGGACGAGAAGCGCGAGAGGACGGACGGTTGTTTTGGTCATGGCCGGGCACTCCGCACGTGCGATGCCAAGCGACTCGGCGCGCCTCGGACGAGGGTCGGCGCCGCGGTCGCGTACCGCGACTACGCAGCCTGCGTCCGCGCGCCACGCGGGCCAGCCTTGCCGTCGGGGACCGCGCGGGTACCTCGACCGAACGGGTCGCCGCGACGAAACGGCCCGGTTGGGAGCGAGACGTGCCTGACCTTCTTCGAGTGGGGTCCCGCCGCGCCGGTGCGCTGGGGCTGAGCCTGGTCCTCCTGGCGGCCTGCGGGGACGACGGGGGCGTCGACGCGGGCCCGCGCGATGCGGGCGAGGGCGTGGACGCGGGCGAGCCGTCGCTCGACGGTGGACCGGACGGCGGGCAGGATGCCGGCCCCGGGGTCCCGCCGACCCCGCTCGCGCCGCTTCCGCCGATCGCGAACGCCACCACCGACCACTTCCTCACCCACGACCGGTGCGCGGACTGCCACCGCGCCGAGGCCGGGGCGACCCTCCGCGACGCGAGCGGCCGGGACATCTCGATGGTCAGCCTCTGGCGCACCTCGATGATGAGCTTCGCGGCGCGCGACCCCTTCTACCTGGCGGCCTTCGCGCACGAGATCGAGGAGAACCCGGGGGCGCGCGACGGCATCGAGGCGACGTGCACCCGCTGCCACGCCGCGGCCGGCTCGGTCGAGCTCGGCCTGACCGGCGGACACGTGAGCTTCGACGCGCTCACCACCTCGACCGATCCGGTCGCCACCGTCAGCCGCGAGGGGGTCACCTGCACGGTCTGTCACCAGATCCGCGACGAGGGCCTGGGCACCGACGCGAGCTTCACCGGCGGCTTCACGATCGGCACGAGCCGCGAGATCTTCGGTCCACACGACGCGCCGTTCGGGATGCCGATGGTGATGTCGACCGGGTTCACCCCCGTGGCCTCGTCCCACGTGCGCGAGAGCGAGCTCTGCGCCACCTGCCACACCGTGATCACGCGGGCTCTCGACGAGACGGGCACGCCGGTCGGGCCCGAGTTCACCGAGCAGGTCCCCTACCTCGAGTGGCGCAACTCCGACTACGCCTCGGGCGGGGCGAGCCAGGCGAGCTGCCAGAGCTGCCACGTGCCGACGACCGACGAAGACGGCGTGGCGATCTCCACGCCGATCTCCACGCGTCCCGGCTTCCTCGGGGCCCGGTCGCCGGTCGGCCGGCACGTGTTTCGCGGCGCCAACGCGTACATGCTGTCGCTGATCGCGAACAACACCGCCTGGGTCGGCACGGACGTCCCGGCCGCGACCCTGATGGCGGCCTCGGCCGACACCGCGGCGAACCTCCGGACGGCGGCGACGGTCTCGGTGGTCCGCCTCGCCACCGAGGGCGAGGTGCTCGTGGCCGAGATCCGGGTGGAGAACCACTCGGGCCACCGCTTCCCCACCGCCTACCCGACGCGCCGCGCCTGGCTGCGCGTCGCGGGGCTCGACGCCGCGGGCGCGGAGCGCTGGGTCTCGGGCCGGTTCGATGCGCGCGGCGCCCTCGTCGACGCGAACGGGACCCGGCTGGACACGCTCTTCGCGTCGCTGCCCCACCGGCAGGTGGTCGCGGCGGAGGACGAGGTCCAGGTCTGGCACACGGAGATGCTCGACGTGTCGGGGGCGCCGACGTCGGTGCTGCTCAGCGCGGCGAGCTACTCGCTGGACAACCGCATCCTCCCGCTCGGCTGGTCGGCGGCGCACCCCGACGCGGCTCGGACCTCGCCGGTCGGGACCGAGGGCGACGCCGACTTCGTGCCGGGGTCGGACACGGTCACCTACCGGATCCCCGTGTCGTCCGGCGCGACGCGCGTGCGCGCGGAGCTGCTGTTCCAGACGGTGCCGCCGGCGGCGGTCGAGGCGCTGGCCGATCATCCGACCCCCGCCTACGCGCGCCTCACCCAGATGGTCGACGCGACGCCGGCCACCCCGACCGTGGTCGCGAGCGACGAGCGCTGAGCCGCGTCCCGGACCTACGCGGCCTGCGTCATCGAGGTACGCAGGGCTGGGGCGGCGTGGCCCGGGCTGGCGCGGCGGTGGCCGGCACGCCGGTTGCGACGTGCGTACGCGTGCCTCCGACGAACCTCCCATCCGCGACGACTCCAGCCGCGACGACTCCGGCCGCGACGACTCCCGCTGGGACCCAGCGCTCAGCGTCGCAGCGCCTCGGTGAGCCAGCCAGGCGGCGCCTCGCCGAGGGCCGCGTAGAACTCGCGCAGCCGCTCCCGCTCACGGTCGATGGCCTTGTGGTGGTTGCGGTTCTTCACCAGGTTCTCGCGCCCCAGCAGGGCGAACGCGCTCTCCAGGTCGCCCGTCGAGGCGACGGCCGCGCCGAGGACGTGGGCGCGGAAGATCGCCGCGTCGTCGAGCGCGAGCCGTGCGCCGCCGCCCACCGCCTCGACGAACGCGCGCGCGGCCTCGTCGAGGGCCGCGCCGAGGGGGGAGTCGGGCCCGGCGGCCTCGGCGGCGAGGCTCGCCTCGACGTCCTCCACCTCGACCCGGGTGGAGCTCCGCGCCGACGCGATCACGAAGGCGCGGCGGACCGCGTTGTCGAGCTGGCGGAGGTTGCCCGGCCAGGGGGCGCGCTCGAGGAGCCGGCGCGCGGCGTCCGTGAGGGAGGCCTCGACGCCCGCCTCCTCGGCGCGGCGCCGGAGCATGTGGGTCGCCCAGGCGCCCACCTCATCCGTCCTGCGAGAGAGCGGCGGGAGCGTCACGGCGAGCACCTGGACGCGGTAGTAGAGGTCCTCGCGGAACCGGCCGGCGCGGACCTCGGCGCGCAGGTCGGCGTTGGTCCCGACGAGGAAGCGGACGTCGGCCGCGCGCTCCCCGGGGCTCCCGAGGGGGCGGTAGCGGCGCGTCTCGAGCAGCCGCAGGAGGCTGGCCTGGGCGTCGAGCGACAGCTTGTCGATCTCGTCGAGGAAGAGCGTCCCGCCGCCGGCCCGGGTGACGTAGCCGTCGTGATCCCGGTCCGCCCCGGTGAACGCGCCGCGCCGCCAGCCGAACAGCTCCGCCGCCTGCATCGCGGGCGGGACGGAGAGCAGGTCGACCGTCTCGAACGGGCCCTCGGCGCGGGCCGAGCGCGCGTGGCAGAACCGGGCGAGGCGGGACTTGCCGGCCCCCGTCGGACCGGCGAGGAGGAGCGTCTCGTCCTGGGCGGCGAAGACCCGGAGCAGCCGCACGATGGGGGCCATCGTCGCGCCGCAGACGGGCAGGAGCGGATCGGCGCCGGCCTCCTGCGCCTGGACCTCGAGCGCGCAGAGGTGAGGCCCGAGGAGATCGAGCCACGCGGTCAGCTCGGGCTCGCACGCGCGCCAGGCCTCGGGGACGCGGGTCTCACCGCGCGCCTGGACCTCGACCGAGACCATGCCGCGCAGCGCGCCGCGCTCGTCCTGCAGCGGCAGCACGAGGAGGTGGGTGGTGCCGCGGGCCATCATCACCTCGCGGCTCGGGCCCGCGTCGAACGGCGCGCCAGGGTGCGTCGCGGCGGAGAGCGCGAGGTCGGGCTCGTCGAGGCGGCGAGCCTCGCCGAAGAGCACGTCCACCGCGAGCGGGAGCTGGTGCTTGCTGATCCACCGCCAGACGCTGCCGGAGGTGAGCTGCTCCTCGACCCGGCCGTGGGTGCCGCCGCGCTCGTGAACGGCGAGCGCGGCGTAGCCCTGGTCATCGCGCAGCGCGACCACCGCGCGGAGCGCCCGGCCGCTGATCGAGGCCGCGTCCAGGGCGGCGGCGGCCCGGTCGAGCATCGGCGGGAGCACGATCTGGGCGCCCTGGTCGAACGCGCCCGCGGCGCGGAGCCGCCGCACGGCGCCGGTGAGGTCCTCGAGCATCGGGGGCCCCATCATGCGCGGTCGGCCCGCCACCGGTCGAGCCCCGTGCTATTCAGAGGCGGCATGCGCCGTCCCCCGGTCGCGCCCCTTCTCTTGCTCGGAGCCCCGCGCAGCGCCCGCGGTGGCCTGACGCGGGGGCGGCTCGCCTCGTGTCTACGAGCGCTGTGCCTACGGGTGCTGTGCCTCGGCGCCTCCTGCGTCATCGCGCCGTCGATCCTGGGACTGCACGCGGCCCCGGCCCTCGCCCAGGATACGCCGGAGGCCCGCGACGTGACGGTGGCGCGCCAGGAGTTCCGCGCCGGGATCGCGGCGGCCCAGGCCGGCCGCTGGGAGGAGGCGCGCGAGCACTTCGCGCGTTCCTACGCGCTCAACCCGCGCCGCTCCGCGCTGTTCAACCTCGCGGGCGCGCAGGCGCGCACGGGCCAGCTCGTCGCGGCGGCCGAGAGCTACCGCGAGTACCTCGGCGAGGACGAGGAGCGCGCGGAGGAGGCGAGGGCGCTCCTCGGTGAGCTGGAGGCGCGGGTGCCGACGCTGCGGCTCCGCGTGACCCTGGCCGACGACGACGCGCTGACGCTCGACGGCGAGCCGCTCCGCCGGCTCCTCCTCGCGTCGCCCATCCCGGTGGATCCCGGCGCGCACCGGGTCGCGGTTACGCGCGGGGAGGCGGAGGTCGCAGCCCAGTCTTTCGAGGCGGTCGAGGGCGCGGCGGTAGAGGTGGCGCTCGACGTCCCGCCGCCACCCGAGCCGGCGGCGATCCCCGAGGTCACGCTCCCGCCCGAGCAGCCGAGGCGGTCCGCGCCCGCCGCGGCGGTGGCGGTGGAGGATCCCGCCGAGGTCGACGGTGAGGGCGGCGACGACGTGCTCGGCGCGTGGTGGCTCTGGACCATCGTCGGCGTGGTCGTCGCCGGCGCGGTGGTGGCCGGCGTCGCGATCGCGCTCACGCCGGGGCCCGCGCCGCAGAGCGACGGCTTCGGCGATCTCGAGATCCTGAGGGTGCCGTGAAGCGCGCGCTGCTGCTGCTCGCGCTCGCGGTGGCGGGCTGCGCCGAGCCGACCGCGCTGATCGTGTTCGTCGACTCGGATCTGCCGCTCACCCGCGTGACCGTCGACGTCACCGGCACCGACGGCGTCGTCGCGACCACGGCCACGGCGGACGACTTCGGGACGGCCGACCGCCCGATCCGCCTGACCCTCGTCCCCGACGGCACGCACCGGATCGAGGACGGCCTCGAGATCGAGGTGAAGGGCTTCGTCGGGACCGACGAGGTGATCGACAGCACCGTCCTCACCCGCTTCACCGACGGCCAGGTCCGCTTCATCCCCGTGTACCTCTGGGCGGTCTGCCAGGACGTCACCTGCACCGAGGACGAGGTCTGCGTCGCGAACGAGATGAGCGTCGCGGGCGACTGCGAGGCCTACACGCGCAACGCGGACCGCTACGAGGGCAGCGACCCGCCGCCGATCGGGGAGTCCACGCCGATCACCTGCTCCGCGGAGTGCTGGCACGAGTGCAGCGGCCGCACGCCGGCCTGCGAGGCGCCGGTGGAGCTCGCGCTCGGCGCGGCCCACTCGTGCGCGCGGACCCGCGAGGGTCACGTCTTCTGCTGGGGCGAGGGCGCGGAGGGCCAGCTCGGCCACGCCTCGACGAGCGGGCGACCCGCGATCGTCGACGTGCTCGAGGGGGTCACCGGGCTCGCCGCGGGCGACAATCACACGTGCGCAGTCGATGGTGAGGGGCGCGCGTGGTGCTGGGGTGATGGCGCGGAGGCGCAGCTCGGTCGCGGGGTCGAGGTCGGCGGCTCGCGCACCCCGGTGCGGCCTGGCGGGCTCTCCGACAGCGACGTGGTGACGGGGGTCGGCGCGGGCGGCGACGGCGCCTGCCTCGTGGTCGGCCGGGACGACCCCGAGGTGCGCTGCTTCGGCGCGAACTCCCACGGCTCGGGCGGCGGCGCGCCGGGCACGATCGACGCGCCAAGCTCGGTGATGGACGTCAACAGCGCGCTCTCCATACACGTAGGCGTCGACCACTCCTGCGCGGTCGTACAGGAGACGAACCACCAGGAGGCGGTGTGCTGGGGCTGGTCCGAGAGCGGGCGGCTCGGCAACGGGATCCTGAGCGACGTGGACGAGATCACCGGCCAGCCGGTCGAGGCGGCCTCCGCGCACCTGCAGGACGTGCGGCAGCTCTCGGTCGGAGACGCCGCGAGCTGCGCGATCGTGGAGCCGGGCGGCGAGATCCGCTGCTGGGGCGTCAACGACGACGGTCAGCTCGGCGCGGGCGGCGGCGCCGACGGCCGCGCGACGGTCGGCCCGGGCGAGAGCGGCTGGACCGACGTCGCGATGGGCCTGCGGCAGGGGTGCGGGATCCGGTCGGGCGAGGTCTGGTGCTGGGGTTGGGCCAACGGCGGCGCGCTCGGGGTGGGCGCGACGAGCCCCGCGGCTCCGACGCAGGTGACCCAGGCGGCGAACGGGACGGCCTCCCGGGTCGCGCTCGGCGGCCGCCGCGACCCGGCGACGCCCGGCGAGGGCTTCACCCACGCCTGCGCGCTGATCGACGGCGCGATCTACTGCTGGGGCGACAACGACGCGGGGCAGCTCGGTTTGCCCGACGCGGGCGACCGGGTGACCTCGCCCCAGCCGCTCTGACCCGGTCGTCAGTAGGTGTCGTCGATCGGGACGCCGTCGATGGCGGTCGGGGGGCGGGCGCTGTCGTCGCCCTCCGCGACCGGGTCCGGCGCGCGAGGTCGCCGCCCCGCGCGGCGCCCGGTCGTCGTGGTCGCCGGATCGGGAGCCGGCTCGCGGGGCGCGGTGTCGGCCGGCTCGGCCGCGGTCGAGGCCGGGGCGGTCGACGCGCCGGGCCCCGCCACGGTCCCCTCGTCCGCCGCGGTCCCTGACGGGGGCTCGGGCGCCGGCTCGTCCTCGCCGGGGGGCTGGGCGATCGTCGGCTGGGCGATCGCGGGCGGGGTCACCGCGGGCGCCGGATCCGGATCGGACGCCTCCCAGGGCCTCCACGCGTAGGCGCCGACCGCCAGCACGATCGCGCCCGCGACGGCGGCGATCGCGACGATCGGCGGCCGTGACACCGGCAGCTCGTCGACCGGCGCGGCGTCGGTGACCGGCTCCGGGCGCGGCGGAGGCCGCGTCGGCGCGGAGCCGTCGAGCGGCCCGAGCGCGGCGAGCTCCTCGCGGACCGCCGCCATCGTCTGTGGCCGGGCCGCTGCGTCCTTGTCCGTCATGCGCTCGATCAGCGCGACCAGCGACGCGGGCGTGTCCGCGCGCAGCGACTCGAGCGGCGGCGGCGGGTCGTTGGTGATCGCGACGATGAGCATCGGGAGCGACGAGTGCGAGAACATCGGCCGCCCGGAGAGCATCGCGTAGAGGACCGCGCCGAGCGCGTAGATGTCGGTCCTCGCGTCCGCGCGGCTCGCGTCCTTCACCTGCTCTGGCGACATGTAGCTCGGCGAGCCGAGGAAGGTCCCCGTCCGGGTGGCGACGCTGCTCTGACCGTCGGTGAGCTTGCTGATGCCGAAGTCGAGCACCTTCACCACGTCGCCGGCGAGCAGCAGCACGTTCTCGGGCTTCACGTCGCGGTGGACGATGCCCGCGTCATGCGCCGCGCCGAGGGCGTCGGCGATCTGATCGGTGATCGCGACCGCGCGCTCGAAGGGCATCGGTCCCTCGTCCTCGATCACCTCGCCGAGGTCGGGCCCGCGCAGCAGCTCCATCGCGATGAACGGCGCTCCGTCGTCGGTGCGCCCGAAGTCGAAGGCCTGCGCGATCCCCGGGTGACCCAGCGTCGCGCTCGCGCGGGCCTCGTTGCGGAAGCGCCGCACCACGCCCGGGTCCTTGGCGAGCTGCGCGTGGAGGATCTTGAGCGCGACCTTGCGCTCCATCTCGAGGTGTTCGGCTTCGTAGACCGAGCCCATGCCGCCGGCGCCGAGGCAGCGCGTCACTCGGTACCGGCCGTCTACGACCCGGCCCAGGTAGAGATCACGCGCCTCGTCGTCACGCGCCTGGTCGTCAACATCGGCCACCGAGCCGAAGATAGCAGCGTCCCGGCGGCGCCACCGCAAGCGATGGGCCGACCCGTCGCGTCCCGGCGGGCCACACGTCGTCAGGGATCGGCTCGACCGGGGCCGACGGTCACTCCGGCCGAGGAGCCGAGTGAGGCTGGCTCATGCGCCGGCAGTTCGAGCGGAGTCGCTGGCGCTTGGTCCGATGGAGCCAGGCCAGCGCGCTTCGTAGCGTGAGGGCATGCGTCATGGCCTGTGGTGGATCTCCCTCGCGCTCGCGACCGGTGGCTGCAGCCTCGTGCTCGACGCAGACGGCCTCGCCTCCGGTGCGGATGGCTCGGCGCCGGACGGTGGCCGCGACGCTGCGCTCCCGGACGGGGCCGTCCGCGACGCCATGCCGCCCGATGCCATGACGCCGGACAGCGGGCCGGCGCTCTGCGAGAGCGCGGCCGAGTGCGACAACGGCCGCTTCTGCGACGGTGAGGAGACGTGCGACCCGGCCGACGCCGACGCGGACGCGCGCGGGTGCGTCGCGGCCACCGCGGGGCCGTGTCCGGAGCTGTGCGACGACGAGGCGGACGCGTGCGTCTCCTCGTGCCCCGCCAACACCCGCGAGGTGCTCGGCGAGTGCCTGCCGCTCTGCGACGGTGCCGGCGAGTGCTCCCCCGGCGCGGTGTGCGTCGAGGGCGTCTGCGCGCCGCCCGCGCTCGCGTGTGGAGCCTGCGCCGGCGGCCTCTGCTCCACCGCGACCACCTGCCGGCCCGCGGCGGGCGCCTGCGACGTGGCCGAGACCTGCGACGGGGTGGGCACCGCCTGCCCTGACGACGCCTTCACCTCCAGCGGCACGACCTGCCGGCCCGCGGCCGGGCCGTG
>JAUHXR010000502.1 GCA_030426845.1 Polyangia bacterium
GTACTACCCGGGCGACGACGTCCGTCGCATCGACTGGAACGCCTACGCGCGGCTCGAGGAGCTGGTCCTCAAGCTCTTCGTCGCCGAGGAGGACCTGAGCCTCTACCTCCTGGTCGACACCAGCGCCTCGCTGTCGGTCGGGCCGAAGCTCGACGTGGCCAAGCGCGTCGCGGCGGGCCTCGGCTACGTCGCGCTGACCGGCTCGGACCGGGTCAGCGTCTGCCCCTTCGCCGACGGGCTCGGCGGCGCGAGCCCGCCGACCCGCGGGCGGCGGATGGTCGGGCGGCTGCTGCGCGCGCTCGACGCGCTCGAGCCGGCCGGCGAGACGAGCCTCGGGCGCGCGGTCGATCAGCTCCTCGCGCGCCGGCCGCGCCCCGGGCTCGTCGCGGTCGTGAGCGACTTCCTCGACCCCGAGGGCTTCGCGCGGCCGCTGGACCGCCTGATCGCCGAGCGCTTCGAGCCGGTGCTCTTCCACGTCGTGTCGCCCGACGAGCTGTCTCCCGAGCCGGGCGGTGACCTCGTGCTGATCGACGCCGAGCGGGGGACGCGCGTCGAGGTCTCGCTCGACGAGCGCACCGTCCGCGCGTACCGGCGGCGGGTCGCCGCGTTCCTCGAGGAGCTCGAGGGCTACGCCAAGCGGCGCGGGCTCTACTACGGGCGCGTCAGCACCGAGACGGACTTCGAACAGACGCTCCTCCGCTACCTCCGGGCGGCCTGATCCCGTGTCTCCGCGATCCCAGTCAGCCCGGCCGGAGCGCTCGGCCCGGCGCGCGGGCGGGGGAGGCTGACGGTGGAGCTGCTCTCGCCGTGGTCGCTCGCGTGGCTCGGTCTGCTCGCGCCGTTGGTGCTGCTCTACGTCCTCAAGCGCCGCCGCGAGCCGCGCACCGTGGGCTCGACGCTGCTCTGGGAGGCCGCGCTCCGGGATCTGCGCGCCGAGCGGCCGTGGCAGCGGCTCCGGCCTCACCTCTCGCTCCTGCTCCAGGCGCTCGTCCTCCTCGCGGGCGCGGTCGCGCTCGCGCGGCCGGCCGGCGCGGGCCAGGTCCCGAGCGGCGCGCGCCTCGCGGTGGTCGTCGATGTCTCGAGCTCGATGGCCGCGCGCGACGCCGAGGGGGTCCGCATCGAGCGAGCATGCGAGGTTGTCCGCTCCCTCGCGCGGAGCCTCCCGGAGGGCGGCGCGATGATGATCGTCGCCGCCGGCCCGGAGGCCGAGGTCGTCGCCGCGCCGACCGCCGACCGGGTCCGGCTCGAGCGGGGGATCGATCGCCTCCGGCCGGGGGGGCCCGCGGCGGACCTCGAGGGGGCGGTCGCGGTCGCGGCCGAGCGCCTCCAGGGCGCGCCCGCGGGCAGCCGCGTCCTCGTGCTGACCGACGCGGCGTTCGACGGGCAGGTGACGCTGGCCGCCTCGTCGCCGGTGGAGGTGCAGCGCATCGGCGAGGCCTCGGTGAACCACGCGATCGTCGCGCTCGACGTGCGCCCGCGACCGAGCGAGGACGCGCCCGATCGCGCCGACGTCTACGCGCGGCTCGCGCGATTCGGGGCCGGCTCGGCCGAGGCGCGGCTGGTCGTCTCGGCCGGCGGCGCGGTGCTCGAGACGCGACGCGTGACCCTCGAGGGCGGCGCGCCGCTCGGCGTGGTGGTGCCGGTGGATCTCCCCCCCGACGCCGACGCGCGCGCGCCGGTGGTCGAGGTGCGGCTCGAGGCGCTCGACGGGCCCGACCCGTTCCCGCTCGACGACCTGGCGGTGGCGCCCTCGCCCGCGGCCCGTCGCCTCCCGGTGTTCCTCGTCGGCGACGCGCCGCGCTCGGTGCGCCGAGTCCTCCGGGCCGACCGCGAGGTCGAGCTCTACGCGATCCAGCTCGCGGAGCTCGCCGAGCGCGGCCCCCTCGACGGGCTCCACGTGTTCGCGGGCGAGACCCCGGCGCGCGCGCCGGCCGGCGACTCGGTCGTGGTCGCGCCGCGCGGGGCGTCGGTGTTCGGCGCGCCGCTGGGTGAGCCCGTCCCCGCGCCGCGGGTCGTCGCGTGGGAGGAGGCGGACGAGCGGCTCCGCTTCGTGCCCTTCGGCTCGGTGCACCTCGGCCCCGTCCGCCCGATCGAGGGCGCGTCCGCGCGCGCGCTCCTCACCACCGACGCGGGGATCGCGCTCGGCGCGCTCACCCGCCCGGCGGGCGAGACGACCGTCGTCGCGTTCGACCCGGACGAGGGCGACTGGGCGAGCGGCCCGGGCTTCGTGGTCTTCTTCCGCAACCTGCTCGAGCGTGCCCGGCGGCGCCGCGCCGCCGGCGGGATCGCGCAGGGCCCGCTCGGCGCGCCGCTGACCGTGCCCGCGCCGGACGGCGGGGAGGTGCGCGTCACCACGCCGTCGGGGCGCGTCGTGGTCGGGGCCGTGAGGGACGGCGTCGCGCTCGTCGAGGTGCCGGCCGAGCCCGGGGTCTACGACGTCGCGGTGGGGGAGCGTCGGCTGCGCGCGCTGCGCAGCCTCCTCGACGCGCAGGAGAGCGATCTGCGCCCGCGCGCGCAGCTCACCCGCGGCGGCGCCGGCGGCGGGGTCGAGGCGATCGAGCCGGTCGAGCACCACGAGGCCTGGCCGTGGCTCGCGGGCGCGCTGCTCGTCCTGCTCCTGCTCGAGGTGCTCTGGGCGAGCCGCCGCGGGGCGGTCGCGTGAGGCTCGGGGCCCCGTGGATGCTCGCGGTCGCCGGGCCGATCGTGCTGCTCCTCCTCTGGCGGCTGGGCCGGCTCCCGCGGAGCCTCACGGGCCCCCGCCGGCGCCTCGTGCAAGGCTGCCTCGCGCTCGCCGCGATCGGGGCCGCGCTCGCGCTCGCCCGCCTCGAGCGCGCCGCGCCGGTCGACCGCATGGCGGTGGTCTTCCTCGTCGACCGCAGCCGCTCGGTGGCCGGGGCCGACGACCCGCTCGGCCCGGCCCGCGAGGCGATCGCCCGGATGGGCCCCGACGACGTCGCGGGCCTGGTGGTGTTCGGCGCCGAGGCGGCGACCGAGGTGGCGCCGTCGCCGCGCCCGAGCCTCGGCGCCGCGCGCGCGTCGGTCCCCCGCGACGGCACCGACCTCGCGGCCGCGATCCGGCGCGGGCTCGCGGACCTCCCGGGCGATCACGTCCCGCGCCTCGTCCTGATCAGCGACGGCGTGCAGACCCAGGGCGACGCGTTCCGCGCGGCGTCGACCGCGGCCGGGCGCGGCGTCCCGATCGACGTGCTGCCGATCGCGCGCGAGCCCGCGCCGGAGGTCGCGATCGACCGGGTCCGTGTCCCGCCGATGGCCGACCCGGGGCAGCCGGTGGAGCTGCGGATCGTCACCCGCGCCACCCACGCGTCCCGGGTGCGGCTCGAGGTCCGCCGCGACGGCGCGCTGATCGCGAGCGCAGAGACCGAGGTGCGCGCCGGCGCGGACGTGCTGACGATGCGCGACGTCGCGAGCGAGCCCGGGGTACACCGCTACGAGGTGTCGATGACGCCGGTCGACGCGTCCGCGGATCGCGCGCCGGAGAACAACGAGGGCGGCGCGATCATGCGCGTCAGCGGCGGCTCGCGCGCGCTCGTCCTCAGCGGCCGACCGCCGGAGGCGGCGGCGGTGGCGGCGGCGCTCGAGGGCGCGGGGATGGAGGTCGAGGTCGGCGGGCCGGCGCGGGTCCCCGCCGACCTCACCGAGCTGATGACCTACGACCTGGTGGTCCTCAGCGACCTGAACGCGCGGGCGCTCACCGCCGCGCAGATGACCGCGCTCGCGGCCCACGTGCGCGACCTCGGCGGCGGCCTCCTCATGGCCGGCGCGCGCGACGCGTTCGGCCTCGGCGGCTACGCGTTCACGCCGGTGGAGGAGGCGCTCCCCGCGACCTTCGACCTGCGGCGCCGGCGCGACCGCGCCTCGCTCGCGATGGTGATCGCGATCGACAAGAGCGGCTCGATGGGCATGGAGGCGATGCCCGGGACGACCAAGCTCGACCTCGCCAACGAGGCTGCGACGCGCAGCGCGATGCTGCTCTCGCCCTTCGACCGCATCGCGGTGGCCCACGTCGACACGGAGGTGCAGTGGACCCAGCCGATGCGCCCGGTGGACGACCCGGCGCAGATCGCGGCCGCGATCCGGCG
>JAUHXR010000142.1 GCA_030426845.1 Polyangia bacterium
GTGCTGAACCTCGCGATCGACGCGCCCTGCGGCCAGCGCTGCGCGTTCTGCGCCGTCCAGCGCGTGCGGCCGCCGATCGACGTCGAGGACGAGGCCCGCGTCGCGCGCCTGCGCGCCGATCTGCGCTCGAACCGGGCGCGCGGGGTCCGCCGGCTCCGGCTCAACGGCTACGACCCGCTCGCGCATCCCGAGGCCATCGCGCTCCTCGAGGAGGCCAAGCAGCTCGGCTACGCGCACGTGACGGTGTTCTCGCCGTGCACCCGCCTCGCCGACGGCGCGGCGCGCGACGCCCTCCTCGACGCCCTCCCCGACGGCCGCCTCGTCTGCGTCCCGATCTACGGCGCGCGCGCGGAGGTCCACGACCGCGTGGTCGGCCGCCCTGGGGCCTTCGCTCTGGTGCGCGCCGCGATCGACGGCCTCCGCGCGCGCCTCGCGCCGGACGAGCTGCGGCTCACCACCGTCGTGGTCGCCGACAACCTCGACGAGCTCGGCGCGATCGCCGCCCTCGCGGCGGAGCTCGGCCTGCCGCTCCACGCGCAGCTCCCCTACCCCACCACCGAGGCGGCCGACGATCCCTGCCGCGCGGTGAGCCCCACCTTCACCGCGGTGGCGACCGAGCTCGCGCGCCTCCACCGCGCGGGCGCGCCCGTACCGCCCGAGGTCCGCGGCCTGCCTGCCTGTGTCACCTGGCGGGCGTTCGGCGGCGCGGCCGCGCTCGAGTGGCTCGCGACCCCCGAGACCCCGCCGCTCGTGCCCGGCACCGAGTCGCGCAACCTCGAGGAGCACCACCGCGCACGGGAGATCGCCCGCGCCGCGTTCCACTCCGCCACCGTGCCGTGCCCCCACGCCGACCGCTGCGCGCTCCGCCCCGCGTGCCCGGCCGAGGTCCTGCGGAGCTACGCCGAGCGCGAGGGCCTCGGCGAGCTGGCCCCGGTCGGGATCCGCGCGCTCGCCGGCGGCTGAGCTCTCGTCGGCACAGCCCTCGCCGGCACAGCCCTCGTCGGCACAGCCCTCGTCGGCACAGCCCTCGTCGGCACAGCCCTCGCGCGCGCGACCCGAGCGTCGCTATGCTCGCCGCATGGCCGACCGAGGACGGGTCCGACAGCTCGCCACCGCCGCGCTGGAGGCGGGCGACGGCTACGTCGACTGGTTCGATCGGCTCTACCAAGCGGCCGCGCGGGGGGAGGCCGCCGTCCCCTGGGCGGACCTCGTGCCCAACCCGATGCTCGCGACCTGGCTCGCCGCGGACGGCCCGGCGACCGGCCGCGCGCTCGACGTCGGCTGCGGCTACGGCGACAACGCGACTGTACTAGCTCAGGCCGGGTACTCCGTGGACGCCTTCGACGTGTCGGCCGCCGCGGTCGAGCGCGCGCGGGAGCGCTTCGGTGACCTCGCCCGCTGGTCGGTCAGCGACGCGCTCGCGCCCCCGGAGGCGTGGCGTCGCGCCTTCGACCTGGTCGTCGAGGTCTACACGCTGCAGGTCCTTCCGCCGACGCTGCGCGCCCGCGCGGGCCGCGCCCTCGGCGCGCTCGTCGCGCCCGGCGGCCGGCTCCTGGTGATCGCGCGCGGCCGCGACGAGGGCGAGCCCGAGGGCGCCCTGCCGTGGCCGCTGACCCGCGCCGAGATCGAGGGGCTCGCGGTCGACGGGCTCACGCTGGTCTCCTTCGAGGATCTCCTCGACGACGAGGACCCGCCGGTCCGCCGCTTCCGCGCCGTGCTCGAACGAACGGAGCCGAATGGACGAACGGAGCCGGGCGATGGCCTATGACCCCGCGCCCTTCGCGGACGCCTACGGCCTGCGCGAGCTCCCCGCCCCGCTCGGCGGCGGCTGGTCGATCGTCGGCCTCGACTCCGACCGCGTCCGCGCGGCGCTCGATCTGCGCCTCGCCCACGCCGACGGCCACCGCGTCCTCGCGTTCGTGGAGCGCCGGCTCGAGGGCGCGCGCTGCTTCGCCGAGACCTCCCACCTCGCGCTCTCCTACTACGCGGAGGCCGACGTCGATCACGCGGCGGCGGCCGACGCGCTGCGCAGCCTCGCCCGACGGCTGAGGGAGGCCGAGCGCGAGGCGGGCGACGAGCGGGCGTCCCGGGCGCTCGTCGTCGATCCCGAGAGCGCCACCGGCCGCGTCCGGACCCTCGAGCTGCGGATCAACCGCGAATGCAACGAAACGTGCGTGTTCTGCAACACCCCCGAGGGCTCCGAGACCATCCTCGACGACCGCGAGGCGATCCTCGACGCGCTCACCCGCGAGCGCGAGGCGGGCTACCGCGACGTGACCTTCACCGGCCGCGAGCCGACCCTCGACCCCGCGCTGCCCGACTACCTGCGGGCGGCGCGGCAGCTCCGCTACGAGACCGTCCGCGTCCAGACGAACGGCACCACCTTCGCCCGGCGCGAGGTCCTCGACGCGCTGATCGACGCCGGCATGAACACGGCCGAGATCTCGCTCCACACCCTCGACCGGGCCGCCTTCCGCTCCCTGGTCGGCCCGCCCCGCCTCCTCGACAAGACGCTCGCCGGCCTCGCGCACCTCGCCGAGCGCGCCGAGGACGTGCGCGTCCACCTGACGCTCGTGCTCACCACCCTGAACCTCGCCCACGCGCCCGAGGTCATCGCGCGCGCGGCTGACATCCACCCGCGCCTGTTCCTGATCACGCTCTCGCCGATGGCGCCGGTCGGCGACGGCGCCGGGCACCTCGACCTGATCCCTCGCCCGCGCGCGCTCACCGAGCCGCTGCGCGCGGCGTTCCTCGAGGCCCGCTCGCGCCGCGTCATGCTGCGCGTCCCCGTCCGCTGCGGCGCGCCGCTCTGCGTGATGCCGGCCGGCACCGAGCGCTTCAACGCCGAGATCGACAACGCGCCGGGGCGCACGCTCGAGGCGAGCAAGGCCAAGCCGCCGCAGTGCGCGCGCTGCGTCTACGAGCCCCGCTGCAGCGGCCTGTGGCGCGCGAGCCTCGAGCGCTGGGGAGACGACGTGGTGGACCCGGTCAGTCCGGCAGCTCCGCCGGCTTGAACGCGGGGCCCGGCGTGTCCTTGATCTGGACGACCCAGGCGGCCTGCTCGGCGGTGAGCAGCATCCGCTTCACCAGCGGGGTCTTGTCGACCTTGCGGTTGCCCTTGCGGTCGTGGGAGACCGCGACGTGGCTGAGCGTCAACGTGTTGGTCTCACCACAGCTCGGGCAGCGCGCGACGTCGACCTGGAACCAGGGGTTCGCCATGGGGTGCGCGCGCGGCGACTCGGTGAGCACGGCGAGGTCCATCCCGTGCAGCCGCTCCGCGAGCGCGTCCCCGATGAGGTGGCCGCTGAGCCGCAGCGCGTCGTCCTTCGGCTCGCACCAGCTCTCGCAGCCCTCGCAGAACGGCTCGCTGTCGGCGGTGAAGAACGCGACCGCGAGGCTCGCGCCGAACACGATCAGCGCCTCGAGGATCCAGACGATCAAGAGGAGCACGCCGCTGACCGGGGTGCTGCTCGATCCGATCGTCCACGCGCCCTCGCGGCCGATCTCGACCACGATCATGAGGAACGTCACCGGGAAGAGGATCTCGAGCCAGGGGACGTCCATGTCCGACTGGAAGGCGAGGCAGACCACCCAGACCATCCAGCCGACGTAGTGCGCGACGCAGGTGCCGAGGAACGCGCCGGCCATCACCACGCCCGTGTTGCGCACCTTGCCGAGCTTCATCGCCTTGGTGATGACGAAGCCCATCGCGGCCCCGAAGAGCGCGGTGAGAATGATGTTGACGTAGATGATCGGGATGAACGCGATCGCGACCGCGTAGACCGTCCCGAGGATCGGCCCGGCCACGAACGCCGCGGCCGTGCCCGCGACGAGGCCCATCAGCCCGACCTTGCCGGAGTGCTGGTAGTGCTCGGCTCTCATGCTCACCCCCTTCGACGCGGCTCGGTGCGGCTCGGCTCAGTGCAGCTCGGCTCAGTGCAGCTCGGCTCAGTGCCGCCCGAACACCGTCTCGCCCGTCAGCGTGCCCGGCCCAGGGGTCGGGTTGCTCGGCGGAGGCGGTTGCCACACGTCGTGCTGTGGCTGCGACGCGGGCGGCCGCGACGCGGGCGGCTGCGACGTGGGCGGCTGCGACGTGACCGGCGGCGTCGCCGCGACCTGTCCGCCGCCCCCTCCGTGTCCGGGCCGCGTTCGCTCCCGGTCGAGGACCACGTTGACGACCGGCGCCCCCTCCGCCTCGACGGTGAAGGTGAGCTCGCGGCGCTGGAAGCCCTCCGCCTCCACCACGAGCTGGTGCTCGCCCGGCGCGAGATCGCCGCGGTAGCTCGTGGCGTGGCTGACGTCCTCGCCGTCGATCGTCATCGACCGCACGCGCGCGTTCGGCGGCTGCACGTTCACGCGGACCTCGACGAGGGCCGGCTGCACGTCGGTCGGCGCGGACGGCGCGACCTCCGCGCTCGGCGCGGGATCGACCGCGGGCTCGGCGACGGCCGGCGGCTCGGCCAGCGGCTCCGCGGGCGGCTCGGCGACAGGATCGGTAGCGGGGTCCTCGCCCGGCTCGGTCGGGCCGCTGCCCGCCACCGGGGTCTGGGCCTCGCCCCCACGGTTGAAGGCCACCCAGGCGCCCGCGGCGACGCCGGCCACGAGCAGCAGCGCGAGGCCGCCGATCACCCCGCCGATCAGCGCGGCGTTCGAGCCCGGCGCGGGCGTGGGGCTGGCGGGGTACGGCGTGCCGCTCGGCGGCCGGATCCCGGATTCGAGGACCGCCGTGCCGGTGGGGGTGACCTGCCCGCCCCCCGAGACGCCCGCGAGGACCGACGGCCCATGGGCCGAGGTCCGCGGCGCGTCGGCCGCGAGGACCGGTGCGGCGTGGTGGGCCGCGAACGGCGCGAGCGCGGCCTTCACCTCGGCGCAGCGCGCGAAGCGGTGGTCGCGGTGCTTGGCGAGCATCCGGTTGACGATGTGCTCGACCTCGACGGGGACGTCCGGCCGATACCGCGTGAGCGAAGGCGGCGCCTCGGTGCAGATCTTGAGGACGAGCATCGGGTAGGACTCGTCGTCGAACGGGTACTGCGCGGTGAGCGCCTGGAACAGCATCACCCCGAGCGAGTAGATGTCGGCGCGCGGGTCGACGTCCTTCTTCCCCTGACACTGCTCGGGCGCCATGTAGTAGGGCGTCCCGAGCGCGGTGCCGGTCTGGGTGAGGCTGCGGTCGGCGACCGCGTCGTCCATCACCTTCGAGATGCCGAAGTCGAGCACCTTGGCGAAGTTCGGGTCGTCGCGGAACGGCACCAGGAACACGTTCTCGGGCTTGAGGTCGCGGTGGACGATGCCCTTCTGGTGCGCCGCCTCGAGCGCGTCGCAGACCTGGCTGATGATGTGGACGCACTTGCCGAGCGCCTGGGGGCCCTGCTGCTTGATGTCGTGCGCCCAGTCCCGGCCCTCGAGGTACTCGAGGACCATGTAGCTGGTCCCGTCCTCGAAGCGGCCCATGTCGGTCACCTCGACGATGTTCGGGTGGCCGATCGCGGTCGCCGCCTGCGCCTCGCGGTGGAAGCGGGCGACGATCTCCGGGTTGGTGGCGAACTGCGCGTGCAGGACCTTGATGGCGACCCGGCGCTTGATCGTGAGGTGCTCGCCCTCATAGACCGCGCCCATGCCCCCGTCGCCGATCTTGCGGACGATGCGGTAGCGGTCCTGGAGCACCATCCCGACGCGGGGATCGGCCTTGGCGGGGCGGGGTTCGGCGGTCATCGGCTCTCCGGAAAGGTACGGAATCACAGAGGGTTCATCAACGATCCGTGCGCTGTGGCGCGGACTGATGCCCTCCTATCGGCCCGAGCGGTCGGTTCGATACCTCTTCGAGCGAACATGTTTGGGCGCGCTGGCCCGCGAGAGCGGCGCGCCGGCGTGCTGGAAGGCCTCGAGCAGCGCCTCGGTCGAGGCGAGGACGGCGACCCCGCGAGACAGCGGCACGGGGGGCGGCCCGCCGTCGAGCACCGCCCGCGCGAAGGCGGCGAGCATCCGCGCGGTCTCGCCCCGCTGCACCTCGACCCGCGCGCCGTCGACCTCGACGCGCCCCTCGCTCCGGGACCACCGCGCGGCCCCGAGGCGCACCGTGAGGGCGTCCTCGCGCGCGTCGAAGCGGAGCGAGAGCCCGTGCTCGCCCCGCGCGCTCCGCCACCGGGCCCGCAAGCGCTCGGGCCGCGATCCGCCCGCGTGCTCTACCGCGAGCACCTCCACGGCGGGGCCGCGGCAGATCGCGGGGATCGCGAGCGCGTGCTGGAGCGTCTCGAACAGCGGCGCGTAGCCCCAGGCCCGCGGCGCGTCGGGCGCGTCGGGCCGGGTCTGCCAGTCGATCTCGGCGTCGCCGGGCGCGTCGAGCACCGGCCCGATGCCCGGCAGGAACACCTCCTGGATCGCGCAGCTGACCCAGGCGTCCTCGAGCACCTCGGCGAGCCGGCGCGCGCGCTCGGCGGTCGGGGCGACCGGCTTCTCGAGGAGCGCGGGCAGCCCCGCCGCGGCGCACACCTGCGCGAGCTCCTCGTGGGCCTCGGACGCGGCCGCGATCACCACCGCCTCCGGCGCGAGCTCCTCGATCGCCTCGCGCGCGCCGCGGAACGTCGGCACCCCGCCCCACCAGCGGACCGCGTCGGGGGCGTGCGGCGAGGCGACTCCGACCCACGCGAGCTCCGGCACGTCGCGCGAGCGCTCGACCAGCGCGCGCGCCCTGCGCCCCGAGCCGAGCAGGAGCACCCGGAGCGGGCGGGTCCGCTGCGGCGCGAGGGGAAGCGAGACCACGCGGGGCGGAGCGGGATCGGGCGCCGCCTCCGCCGCGCGATCGCGGAGCAGCGGGGGCGCCTCGTCGAAGCGGAGCGGGACCCCCCACGGCGGCCGGCGGTGGAGGCCGCGGATCTCGGCCAGCTCGTCGTCGGACCACGGCGGGCCCTCGAGCGGCGTCAGCTCCTCGAAGCCGTGCCGCTCCGCGTAGGGCCGCCAGAGGCCGGGGCAGATCGCGCGGTAGCGGCACCGCGCGCAGGGCGGCCCCTGGGCCTTCTGCGGGGCGTCCTCGCTGCCCGCCTCCGCGGTGATCCCGAACACGTCGCTCCACGCCGCGAACGGCCCGAGCAGGCACGGCGGCACGCCCTGCCGCGAGCCCACGACGAACGGCTGCTCGAGCTCCACCGCCCGCCGCATGGCCGCCCGGAGGTGCGGCGTCGTCTCGGCGAAGCGCGGCACCAGCTCCGGGTGCTCGAGCGCCTTGTACTGTGGCGTGACGAACGCGAACGAGAGGAAGACGCGCCCGCCGAAGCGCCGGTGCAGGGTCTCGACGAACGCGCGCAGGTAGCCCTGGTTGCGCGTGGTGATCACGTGGTTGACCGCGACGAGCACGCCCGCGTCGAGGAGCCGGTCGATCGCGCCCAGGGTCCGCGCGTGATCGCCGACCTTCTGGGTCATCGCCCGCGAGAGCGCCTCGTCGTGCGCGTGCAGCGAGACGAAGGCGTGAGTGAGGCCAGCCTCGCGCAGGCGCTCGACCTTGCCGTCACGATCGAGGAGGACGCCGTTGGTGACGAGCTCGACCTCGGGGATCCCGCAGCGGCTCGCCGCGGCCACGTAGTCGGGGAGGCTCGGCACCAGCGTGGGCTCGCCTCCGGAGAAGCTCACCCGCCGGACCCCGCGCGCGGCGGCCCGCGCGATCGCCCGGAGCATGCGCTTGGGCTCGGAGAACGCGTTGGCGGAGCTCTCGTTGGCGCTACAGAACAAGCAATCCTGGTTGCAATGAACGGTCGGCCGGAACACGAGGAACTGCACGTCCCGCGCGGCGCGCCGCGTCGCCGGGGTCCAGCGCGGCCCGGGGCGCGGGCGGCGCCCGGTCAGCGCCTTGGGGCGGCGCGCGAAGGGGGCGAGGCCGCGCGCGCCGTTCGCCGCGAGGTAGGCGGGGCTCGGGCCGCCGCACGCGGCGAGGACCGCGCAGCCGGCGCAGGCCTCGGGCGGCTCCGCGGGGGCGCGGCCGCGTCGAGGGAAGCGGAAGCGCGGGTGCATCGCCTCGGAGCCCCCGAACGCGCAGAGCGGCACGGCCTGGGAGGCGTCGAAGGTCACGTCGCAGCCCGCGGCCAGCGCCGCCCCCACCGCCTCCTCGAGCGCCGGCGCGATCGCGGGCCAGGGCGGCGGCGCGATCGCGGCCGGGACCGGGGCGCGCGGGGCGTAGAAGCGGACCGCGCTCGGGCCGACCGCGCGGAGGGCGAGGTCCACCAGGCGCCGGGGGTCCGAGAGGCGCAGCGGCAGGATCGGCGCCTCCACGGTGATCGGGAGCGCGAGCTTGCGGAGCGCGAAGAGGGCCCCCGCCAGCGCCTCGGGGCGGCCGGCCAGCCGGTCGTGGACAGGCGGCGCGTGGGAGAAGAGGGTCGCCCGGACCGCGTCGATCCCGGCGTCGGCGATCGCGTCGACCGCCCCTGGGCGGTCGAGGCCCGCGGTCGCGAGCGTGACCTCGGAGAAGCCGTAGCCGCGCGCGCCCTCCACCAGCGAGCGCAGCCGCGACATCGGCGCCCCCCGCAAGACGAGCTGACCGCCACCGGCCGAGAGCGCGGCGTCGACGTCGGTCGCGCGTGAGCCGTGCGCGCACAGCACCCCGGTGCAGCACGGATGGCCGAGCGCGAGGGTGACGATGCGCCCGGCGCTCACGCGCGCGCCTTCGCGGGCCGGTCGTCCCACGACGTCATGCGCAGGAAGATAGCAGGGCCGGCGGAGCGATCGCCGCGAGCGGCGTGATTTCGGCCGGTTGTGGCTGCGGCGGGGGGCGCCCTATAGTGACCCCTCGTGCGGGTCCTCGCGGTCGGGCGGTCGGTGGAGCAAGCGCGGGCGCGCCTGCGCGGGGTGCCCGGGGTCGTGGCGACGACCCCCGCCGAGCTCGCCGCGCGGGGCCGCGTCCCCGCCGCCGACGCGGCCTGGATCGACGGCGCGCTGGAGGAGGCGAGCGCGCTCGCCGCGGAGCTCGCGACGCGGGGGACCCCGACGGTCCTGTCGGTCGCCCCCGGGTCGGCCGCGGCGGGGGGGCTGGCCGACCTCCCGGCCGACGCCCCGCTCCTCGTCGGCGGACCCGGGGTCGGCTCGCTCGCCCTCGCGCGGCTGATCGGCCAGCTCCGGGCGGAGGCGCGGGGACAGCTCACGCGCCTGGTGATCCGGCGGCCGGGCGGCCGGCGGCGGCTGCCCGCGGCGTCACGCCGCACCGCCTTCGCCGACGGCGTCACGACCTCGTGGGCGCTCGAGCCCGACGCGCGGGCGCGGCTCGTCGCGCTGGCCGCGCCGCTCGTGCGCACGATCGAGACGATCCTGCCGGGCGCGGCCGCGGCCCTCGGGATCAGCGAGCTGCACGGCGAGCCCGGGCGCGAGCGGCTGACCGCGCACGGGCGGGTCGGGGCGGCCTCGATCGCGCTGGAGCTCGACGAGGAGATGAAGGGCGACGAGGCCTGGGAGGTCGAGGCGCGGTGCGCACGCGGGACCTTGCTCGCGAGGTTCTCCGGGGACCGCGGCGTCCTGCTGGAGCGCGCGCCGCTCGCCAAGGAGCGGTCGTTCCCCGACGCCGAGGCCCCGGACGCGCTCCTCGTCCGCCACGTCCTCAAGCACCCACGGGCGCCGGCGCTCGGTCGCGCCGACGAGCTCCAGCGCGCGCATGCGCAGGTCGAGGGGTGGCTCGCGAGCGCGGAGGCGAGGCGCCGCGACCGGCCCCTCGCGATCGTGCTCGTCCACGTGCCGCGCTACCGCAACAAGTACGACGAGCTGATGCTCCCGTCGCTCGGGATCGCGCGCCTCGACGCGTACCTCCACGGCCTCGGCTTCGAGACCCGTCTCGCGGACCTGGAGGCGCACCACGCGACCCTGGACCTCCACCCCTTCGTGGACGACGAGGCGGTCGACGCCTGGCTCGCCGGCGCGCCCGACCCGGCGATCGAGGGGCTGCTCGAGGCGATGTGGCCGACCCTCGCCGCCCAGCTCGAGGGCCGATGCCTCGTCGGCTTCTCGATCGTCGACTACTTCGGCCACTTCCAGATGAACCTCGCGTCGTGCCTCGCCCGCTGGGTCAAGGAGCGCGCGGGCCACCCGACGGTGCTCGGCGGCGAGCGCGACCAGGTCGACGGCGAGCGCGCGCTCACCCCCGGCGCGGCGTTCGACCACGTGGTCGACGGCGACGGCGAGGCCGCGCTGTACGCTCTGGCGCAGCGCTACGCCTACGACGACCGCGCCCCCGCCGACATCGAGGCGGTCTGGACACGCGGGGCCGACGCGATCGTCAAGAACCGGATCGCCCGCTCCCACCTCAACGCGATGCCGCGGCCACGCTTCGACCTCGCGCCCCTCGAGCGATACCGGCGCGGCCTCAGCCAGGAGCTCCTCGACGCGCTCGCGGAGGACGGCCTCGCGCCCTCGCCTCCCCCCGCCCCCTCGCTCTACCTGCCCTACGGCTTCGTGAAGGGCTGCACCGCCGACTGCACCTTCTGCTCCTCCAAGGAGCACCTCGACGTCCAGGCCCCCGAGAAGACCGTCGACGAGCTCCTCGCGCTCTCGGAGCGCCACGGGGTGCGCGACTTCGTGTTCCTCAACAACCTCGTGAACCTCGGCCCGCGCTGGCTCCGCGCGTTCTGCCAGCGGCTGATCGACGCCGGCGCCGATCTGCAGTGGACCGACTCGTGCCGCCCGACGGGGATCGACCGCGAGCTCGCCGCGATGATGCGGGCCTCCGGCTGCCTGCTCCTGAACTTCGGGGCGGAGTCGGGCAGCGACACGATCCTGAAGAGGATGCAAAAGGGCCTGACGCGCGCGGACATCCTCAAGACCCTCGAAGCGACCCACGCCGCCGGGATCCTGAACCGCGTGAACCTCATCGCCGGCTACTTCCACGAGACCGACGCCGACGTCGACCTCACCATCTCGCTCGTCGAAGAGCTCGAGGACGCGATCGACGTGATCGGCTGCTTCCAGGGCTTCTACCTGTTCGAGGGGATGGGGGTCGATCCCGAGCGCGAGGGCATCGTGCTGCGCCCGCGACCCGACCACCTGAAGACCGGTCAGGCCACCCTCGCCTACGACGAGATCGGGGGCCTGCGCTGGGAGGAGAAGCGCGAGCAGATCCACGCGTCTCGGAGCCGCATCTTGCGGCGCATCGAGGAGCTGTCGATCCGCACGATCGACAAGATCGACGAGTACGACCTGTTCTGGCTGTCGCGGACCTTCCGCGACAAGGCGGTGACCGCGCGCTACCTGCTGCGGGTGCCGCGGCCCGAGGTCTCGCGCGTCAACCAGGCGGCGCTCCTCCCCGGAGGGCAGCGCGGCCTCGTGCGCGAGCCCGCCTGACGCCGCTCAGGCCGCGCGGCGGACGCGGATCCGCTCGAAGGCGGACGGCCAGTCGGGCTCGAGCAGTCCGACCGCGTCGAGCGCCCACGCCCCGCCGAGGCTCACCCGCGCGTAGGCCTCGCTCCAGCGCGTGCTGAGGATCGGGACGAAGCGCTCCTCGCTCCGCGAGCGGAGCAGCGCGTTGGCCGCGTCGACCACGTCGGCGAGCTCCACCCAGCCCGAGTCGTCGTGGAGGCGGGTCCGGGTCTCGCCCGCGCGGAGCGAGAGCACGGGGCGCCGCTGCACCGTGACGCCGCGCAGCGCGGGGGCCGCGCTCACGAGCCGGGCGAGCCACCGCATCGCGTTCATCGGCTCGCCGAAGCCGACCGCGGCGTAGCCGTCGGCCGCGCGACGCCGCAGCGCGAGCTCGGCGTCGCCGCCGCCCTGGTAGTGGCGCGCGAGCACCTCGACGAAGCTGCCCACGTCGGCGGTGCGCATGGCCTGAGGCCCCAGGCGGCGCGAGAGCTCCGTGTAGCTCAGCTCCGTCGCGATCGTCGCGGCGTGGCAGGCGTCGAGGAGGTTGCACCAGGAGGCGTGGAGCGATCCGGTGAAGAGGGTCGGGGCGTGCATCTCATCCCCGATCTCGGGCGGCGGGGGCCCGACCTTGAGGCCGCTACTCCGTCGGCGGCCGCGCCCCGTTGAAGCTCTGTACGTTCGCGCACATCGCGAGCACCCCGCAGTCGGGGTGGTCGTTCGTCACGGGCCGGTAGCGCAGCTCGCCCTCGAGCACGTCGCCGTCGAGGGTGGCGCGAAGCTCGATCGTGGTGGTGTAGTTGCAGCCGCCCATCTGACTGGAGCGCTGCCCGATCAGCTCGGCGTCGACGTCGTTCCCGTTCACGTCGCCGACGAACACGCTCGAGCCCGCCGCGAGGTCGAGCAGGCCGCCGACCACGCCCATGACGTCGAGCTGAACCGCCCCCGTGTCGTCCTGACGCACGGTGACCGGGATCCCCATCCGTGTCTCGCCCTCGGTCCAGCCGGCGAGCTGGCACTCGTTGGGGCCATCGGTCGTGTTCACGGTGTAGTCGCCGGCCACGTCGGCCGGCGCGCAGCCGGCGAAGAGCGGCGCGAGCAGGGCGAGCGAGCCGAGGGTCAGGGCGGTGGTGCGCATCGAGCCGATCCTATCAAGGCTCGCCAGGCGGCGCGTCGGCTTTGCCGCGAGCGACCGCCCCGTGGCAGCCTCGGGGGGTGGCGCTGCCGCCCCTGCTCTTCGCCGCGCATCTCGACCGGGCCGAGCCCTGGGCGGAGGTGATCCGTCGCTCCCGGCAGATCGAGCTGCTCGCCTCGATCGATCTGGCGGCGAGCGGGGTCGAGGGGATCGAGGAGGCGCTCGACGGCTGGCCCGACGCCGCGGTCGCCGTCTGGGCCGAGGGCCCGCGCGAGGCGACGCGGATCGCAGAGCGCCTGCTCGAGCACCCCGGGCCGACGCTGCTGCACCCGGCCCCGCGGCGACCGCCGCTCGGCGACGGCATCGAGCTGACGCACGGCTGGTTGACGCTGTCCGGCGTCGGCGCGCTCGAGCGGCTGTTCGGCTCGCGCGGGGTGGAGTCGGTGCGGCTGCGGCTGCGCGGCGTGCCGGACGGCGCGGCCGACGGGCTGACCGACGTGCTCTACCACGCGGCGACGCTGGCCCTGCGGTTCGGACACGACGTCCATGTGGAGCGGGCGGTCCTCGAGTCCGAGCAGACGCTGACGCTGACGCTGACGGTCGACGGCGCGCCGTGGCGGGTCGAGCTCGAGAGCGTCGGGCACGGCCTCGAGCTGACGGTGCGCACCGGCGAGGGGGACTACGGCTGGTCGGCCGACGCGGTGAGCGAGGTGCTGCGCAGGCCGCGCGGCGAGCCGCGGGCGGTGCCGATCGTCCCCTGGCCGGAGCGCGCCATCCGGCAGCTCATGGCGCCCGCGCGGGGCACGGACCTCCACGCGGCGCGGGACGCGCGGGCGCTGATCGACGCGGTGGAGCGCAGCCTCGAGCGCCGGCTGCCGCCCGATCGCTTCTCGGTTGGATCGACCGCGGACGGGCTCGCGCCGCTCGGGCTCTCGGGGATCCTGCCCCCCGCGGCCCCCCTCGCGCCCACGCCGCCGCCGGAGCTGCCGCTCCTCGAGGCGCTCGCCTACCAGCTCGACCTCAAGCCGGCCGTGTTCCTGACGGTGGCGCCGCAGGACGAGGCGCGGATCGCGGCTGGCCTGCCCGGCCACGTCGCGCGGCGCGAGCGGCGGGTCCAGGTCGACGCGGGCGATCGGTGGACGGACGCGCGCGATCGCGGCGAGCCGCGGGTCGAGCTCTACGCGGCTCGCGACCCCCGCGCGCTCGAGCGCTTGGTCGCCCTCCAGACGGAGCGGCCGACCGACGCAGCGACGGAGCTCGGCGCGCTCCTCGGCTACCCGGCCTGCTGCGTGCAGTCCTTCGCGCGACAGGCAGACCGCGCGGACAACAGCTTCAACCGCGTGGCCACCGCGGTCCGCACGTCGGTCGGCGGGCCGTGGCCGGTCCTCCTCGACGACACCGCGCTCAAGCTCCTGCCGCACTTCCCCTGCACCTACCGCTGCGAGCGCTCGGTGCAGCAGGCGCGCGATCTCCTCGCGGCCCTCGAGGACGAGCACCCGGCGCTCGCCGACGCGATCGACGCCTACCTCGGCGGGCCGGTGCTCTACTTCGATCACGACCACCAGCTGCGGTTCCACGGCGCCTCGACCGACGCTCAGAGCGTGCGCTTCGACGCGGTGTCGATCCCGTGGTCGCCCTCCGAGCCGTTCGCGGCCCTGGCCGGCGCGATCGCGCGGGGGGATCGCCTGACCCTCACCGACGGCGCGCTCGTCGTGACGCGAGGAGAGGAGCGCGTGGTCGAGCTGCGGCGGACCGATCCCGGCCTCGGCACGCTGATGCCGTTCGCCTCCCCGGGCTGACGCGCGGTCGGGACGCCTACCAGGAGCCGTGGCTGCCGTGCGAGCCGTGGCTGCCGTGCGAGCCGTGCGACCCGTGGCTGCCGTGCGAGCCGTGCGACCCGTGGCTGCCGTGCGAGCCGTGCGACCCGTGGCTGCCGTGCGACCCGTGGCTGCCGTGCGAGCAGTGCTGCCCCGGCGGCACCGATCCGCCATCGAAGTCGAAGCCACCCTCGTCTGCGCTTGCGCGTGAGCGGTCGGAGATCTCGCGCTGGCCGTCGTCGAGGACGTCCGCGGCGTCACGCGAGAACGAGGGGAGGTCGTCGAGATCCTCTCCGGACGGGCTGCTCTCGTCGGCCATCGCGGTCAGTCTAGCCCCATTTCTCCGGGACGCGAAGTGCCCGCGTGCAAGTCGCCGGCGGACCCCGGTCCGAGGGCCCGCGCAGAGGGGCGAAGCCGGCCGGCGATCCCGTCCGGAGGCAGATCGCGCCCCCACCCCGGCGGCATCTCGCCCAGCAGCCACCGAGCGTTTGCGGGGTCAAAGGTCGTGAGGACGACGTCCGCGGCCACCAGGGTGCCGCTGCACTCGGAGGAGAGGAACACCACCGCGTCGTCAGCGGAGACCTCGGGCTCCGGCGACCACCGCGGACGGGGCCCTCCGCACGCGAGGAGCGCGCACAGCGTCAGGGCCCCGGCGAGTACCGGCGGCGCGGGGTGCGATCGAGCGCAGGGGAGCCTGTTGGACACGGAGCCAGAGGCTCCGACGCGCAGGCCGCGCGAACGATCTGCGCGGCCCCTCGATCTCACGGAGTCAGGCCGCAGTACTCCGGGAAGCCGGCCGGGAGGCCCGCCTCGTAGGGGGACGGCTCCTGCCCGTAAGGGTGGTCCTGGAAGAACTGCCACACGCTCGCCTGGGCGGGCGGGATGCGGTGGCCGGCGCCGTGGTTGCATATCGCGGCGAAGTGACCGTCGCCGTCCATCTGAGCGAAGAGCGACTCGGAGGCGGTCTGGAAGTTGATGACGACGATGTCGGTCGGGCCCCCGTGGAAGAGGAGGCCGGCGAAGTGGTTGTCCCGCGCGTCGGTGCGCGGGCGCGTGGCCACCAGCCCACCGCTGTAGGTGACGACCGAGGCGATGTAGCTCGCCCGTCGGTACGCCATCTGCGTGGTGTGGAGCGCGCCCGCGCTGAAGCCGATCGAGTGGACGCGGTCCGGGTCGAGGCCGACGCCAGCCGCCGCGCAGCCGAGCAGCTCGTCCGCGACGCGCAGATCGTCGTCCTGGGCGCCGGCCGTGAGGTACCACGGGAACGTGCCCGCGTTCGGGTCGCGGTGGGGCGCGACGACCAGCCCACCGAGCGCGAGGACCGCGTCGATCGCGTCGGTGCCCAGGCCCACCTCCACCTCACGCGGCTGGCTGCCCGTGCCATGCCAGTAGAACACCACCGGCCCGTCGAGGGTGGCGGCCGCGTCCGAGACGTAGAGCTCGACCTGCCGCGGCGCGATGCCGTCGGGGCGCAGCTCGACCGTGCCAGGCTGGGAGAGATCGGGGCAGGCGCCGGTCGCCGCCGGGATGCGAGGCGCCAGCGGCGTGGCCGGGCCGGCGTCGCTCCCCGCGGTGTCGCCAGCGTCGAGGGACGCCGCGTCCACGGACCCGGCGTCGAGCGCGCCGCCGCCATCGCAGCCGACGAGAAGGCCGAGCAGGCCGAGGCAGATCAATGATCTCACGGGGATGGACGCTAGCAGACGCCGCCTCGGGCCGCAGCGTCCCCAACGCGCGCGCCGGCCGCGGGGTCCATCCGCGGAAGAGGCGGGCGCCGCCGCCCGTACTCCAACTGAAACTCTGCGCTGCGCTGGACGTCTACCCGCTGCACCCGCCCCCGAGGAGGAACCCGCCGATGCCCACGAGAGCCCCGATCGCCGAAGCGCTCAGCCTGACCGTCCTGCTCTTCGCCGCGCCGGCGGCCGCGCAGGGAGAGCTGATGACCGGGCTCGGCGGCGAGGCCGGGTTCGGCGAGGGGCACCTCGAGTACAACGACGACGGCTCCACCGCCGAGATCGACATCACGGCCGCGTTCCCGAACGGCCTGGAGTACTTCGGGCAGCGGTTCCGCTCGCTCTACGTCAACAACAACGGCTCGGTGACCTTCGGCGGCGCGACCGGGACGTTCACCCCGCAGCGCTTCCCGGTGTCCGGCAACCGGATGATCGCGCCCTACTGGGCCGACGTGGACACGCGCGGCGGCGGCCGGCCGGCCCGCAACGGGGTCTACTGGGATCTGAGCCCCGGCCAGATGGTCATCACCTGGCACAACGTCGGCTTCTACCCGAGCGACAACAGCCGCGAGAACTCGTTTCAGCTCATCATCATCAGCAACGAGCTGCTCGACGAGGACAACCTCTGGAAGGTGCAGTTTCGCTACAACCGCTGCGAGTGGACCACCGGCGGAGCGAGCGGCGGCTCGGGCGGCATGGGCGGCACCCCCGCGCAGGCGGGCTTCGACGCCGGCGACGGGCAGACCTTCGAGATCCTGCCCGGCTCCGGCACGGCCAGCGTGCTCAACCTCTGCCGCTCCTCCAACGTCGGGGTGAACGGCATCTGGGAGTTCGACATCTACCTCGGCCGCCCGCAGGTCAGCCTGCCGACCAGCGACCAGGTCGAGACGATCGACTTCTCGGGTCGCGGCGCCGCGCGGCCCGGCCGACGTCGAGGCCGTCGCCCGCGCGACTGAGCATCGCGCCCCGGCCCAGCGCCAGGCGAGGCCAGAACGAGACGCGGGGGCCCGCGACGAACGCGAGCCCCCGCGGGGTCCCGAGGTCTTCGCGCCGGAGCGCGCCCGAACGGGGCGCCCCCGGCGCGAGCCGCTACGGGTGGATGTACCGGATCAACAGTCCGTCGACGAGGTTCGGCGCGCTGCAGGAGAACTGCAGCCCCGTCGCGGGGCCGGGGCTCGACGAGCTGTGGTTGATGCCCGCGCGCGCCCCCACGCCGGCGTTGTAGGTCGCGGAACCGAAGTCGGTGTCCTGGTAGCAGACGTCGATGTCGTTGGTCGTCTCGTTGAGCACGGCCGTGAACACGCCTCGGCTCGGGGTCGATGAGTAGCCCTCGATGTCGTAGCGCACCACGAACTGGCGGTTCGGCGCGGCGCCGAGGGTCTGGTAGCGGACGGTCGAGCCGGCCGCCGGCGGGTACAGATCATCCCAGAACACGGCGATGTAGTCCTGGGTGCCCGAGCTGTACGGGACCGAGCTGCAGGTGCCCGGTCCGATCGAGCTCCACGACCCGCTCAACCCGATGCCGCCATTCGAGTTGACGTTCGCGGTCGTGTAGACGTTGCCGTAGAAGTCGAAGTTGAACCCGATCGGCGCCGGCGCCGACGAGTCGTCGGACAGCGAGAGCTGAGTGCCGGTGGCCGAGATGTCCGGGCACGGCAGGGTGGTCGGCGTCGCCGGGATCGTGCAGCCGAAGTACCCAAAGGCGTCGGTCGACGTCCCGGGGAACGGGATGCAGCCCGTGGTGCCGCAGCGACCCATCGTGCAGGCGCCCGTCACGCAGTCGGTCGGGCCGGTGCAGACGTCGAAGTCGGGGCAGCGCGGGCAGGCGGTCGACCCGCCGCAGTCCACGTCCGTCTCGCCGCCGTTGGCCACGCCGTCGGTGCAGGTCGGCGCCTGGCAGAGGCCGCCGCTGCACGAGCCGCTGAGGCAGTCACGACCGACCACGCAGGCCTGGCCCACGTTGCAGCCGAGGCAGCTGCCGCCGCCGCAGTCGATCTCGGTCTCCGCGCCGTTGAGCACTCCGTCGCCGCAGCCCGGGGCGTTGCAGCGCCCGGTCGGTCCGTCGCAGATGTTCGAGGCGCAGTCGGTGTCCCCGAGGCAGAGGAGCCCCGGCGCGCAGGCCGGGCAGCCGCCGCCGCCGCAGTCCACGTCCGTCTCGGTGCGGTTCTGCACACCGTCGGCGCAGGACACGCACGCGCCGCCGACGCAGGTCGCGCCGACCGCGCCGCAGTCCATGTCGATGGTGCACATCTGGCCGTCGGCGCAGCCTCCGCAGAGGGTGCCGCCGCAGTCCACGTCGGTCTCGTCCTGGTTCTGGACCCCGTCCATGCAGGACTCGCACACGTTGGCGACGCAGGAGTTGGAGACGCAGTCGCCGTCCACCACGCAACGGTCACCGTCCGCGCAGCCGTTGCAGAGCCCACCGCCGCAGTCGACGTCGGTCTCCTCGGCGTTGCGGATGCGGTCGGTGCACGAGACGCAGCCCATGTCGAAGCAGCGCATGCCCTCGCAGTCCGCATCGATCTGGCAGCCGAGCCCGTCGCGGCACGGCGGGCAGGTGCCGCCGCCGCAGTCCACCGAGGTCTCGTCCTGGTTCTGGACCGAGTCGTTGCAAGCCGCCTCGGTGCAGACGCCCATCGCGCAGATGAGCGAGGCGCAGTCGGTGTTGTTCGAGCAGTTGAAGCCGCCGTCGCACGCCGGGCAGGTGCCGCCGCCGCAGTCGACGTCGGTCTCGGCGTTGTTCTGCGTGCCGTCGTCGCAGCTGCTCATGGTGCACTCGCCGGCGCGGCAGCGATTGCTGATGCACTGGTCGTTGCTGGTGCAGGGCTGACCGCCGGGGCAGAGCCCGCAGTCACCACCGCAGTCGACGCCAGTCTCCTCACCGTTGCGCACCATGTCGCTGCACGTCCCGACGAGGCAGCGGCCGCGGCCGCAGACGCCCGAGGTGCAGTCGGTGGCGGCCACGCAGGGGTCACCGTCCCCGCAGGCGGGGCAGTCGCCCCCGCCGCAGTCGATGCCCGTCTCGTTGCCGTCGTTTTCGCCGTTGTCGCAGGTCATCGCGGGCCCTGCGTCCACCGAGCCGGCGTCCATGCCGGGCCCAGCGTCGGTCAGGATCGTGATGGGATCATCACACCCGGTAAGCGCAACCAGAGTCGCCAGGGCCAATCCGCCCGCGAGCCGTTCAAGCCGTTCCATCGTCACCACTACCCCTATGACGGCCTCCACCAGGCCGAAGGCCAAATCTTCACACGGATTCACCGGATGGGCACGTCCACCGGGGCCCGATGTGCGCGAACTCAGCATCCGCCCCAGTTCTCCACCCCGGCGTCACGGGGTATGGTCGCCCCATGGACACCGCGCTGACCCCATATCACGAGGGCGACGACGCCTTCGACGCCCTCATCGTCCGCCCTGCGGAGGACGGGCCGCGGCCCGCCGTGCTCGTCTGCCACGCCTGGCAGGGCCGGGGAGCCCGGGAGGAGCGGCGCGCTCACATGTTCGCGGAGCTCGGCTACGTGGCCGCCGCGGTCGACGTCTACGGGGTCGGCAAGCGGGGCGTGGACGCGGACTCGTCACGCGCGCTGATGGTGCCGTTGCTCAACGATCCTGCGCGGTTGCGGCGCCGGCTCGCGGCCGCCTTCCAGGCGGTCCGCACCCTCGACGAGGTGGACCCCGACCGGGTCGCGGTGGTCGGGTACTGCTTCGGGGGCCTCTGCGCGATCCTGTGCGCGCGCATGGGGCTGCCGATCCGGGGGGCGGTCAGCTTCCACGGCCTCCTGAAGATCGGCGAGCCGCTCGACGCGAAGGTCCACGGGCGGATCCTGGTCCAGCACGGTCAGGACGATCCGATGGCCCCGCCGTCGGACATCGGGCCGTTCGCGGAGGAGATGAAGCGGATCGACGCCGACTGGACCCTCCACGCCTACCCGGGAGTCCTCCACGCGTTCACCGACTCCGGCGCGAACGACGCCGCGTCGGGCTTCCTCTACGACGCGGACGCGGACGCCCAGTCCTGGCGCGAGACGGCCCGGTTCCTCGAGGACGTCTTCGAGAGCTGAGGCGCGGCCGTCAGCTGCCCGCCGGAGCGTGCAGGCTGTGCTGTCAGCTGCCCGCCGGAGCGTGCAAGAAGTGCTCGCGGGCGCGGATGGTGGTCCAGCGCTCGAACGCCTCGAGGACGTGGGGCTCGCCGTCGGCGAGCTTGTTGAAGAGGTAGTCCTGGATGCCCTTGTGGACGGCGCAGATGTTCGACTCGCGCATCCGGCCGAAGACGCTGCCCTGCGTCTTGTGGTTGTGCGTCGTCTGGATGCCGCAGTACGGGTTGTACGTGCAGGCGACGCAGTCGGGCTGGCTGTCGAGGTTGCTCGCGATCACCATCGCGCGGACCGTCGGGTGGCCCACGATGTCGCGGTAGCGCGACTCGTCGACGTGGCCGAGCCGGAAGGTGTCGTCGCCCTGAGCCGCGAGCATCCGGCCCTCGTCGCAGGTGTAGACGTTGCCGTCGTAGGAGTAGGCGAGCTGACCGATGCCCGCGCCGGCCGGGCTCCGGATGTCGAGGAAGTTCGGGTCCTCGCCGCGGAGGATCTTGGTGAGGAAGATCGCCGCGTACCGCTCGATCATCTGCACGCCGGCGCGGTTCTTCTCGAGGATGTAGTCGGTCGCGCGCGCGTAGAAGTCGAGGTAGCGGCGGCGCTCGTACTCGACCATCTTGGCGGTCTTGCCGGCGAAGCCGAACGGGTCGAGCGGGCGCAGGAACACGGCGTGGCATCCGAGCTCCTCGTAGGTGTCCACGATCGCCTCGGGCGCGTCGAGCGCCGCGCGGGTCGTCGTGAGCAGCGCCTCCACGTGGTAGAGCGACGGGTCGAGGCCGCGCGCGCGGTAGGCCTCGTTGATCCGCTTGATCCAGACGGTCGCCTCGTCGAAGGCGGACATCGTCGGCAGCTTGCGCTGCTTGTCGTGGATCGCCTTGGGGCCGTCGATCGACGTGCAGATCTGGACGCGGTGGTCGAGCAGGTAGGCGAGCCGCTCCTCGGTCATCAGCGCGAGGTTGCTGACCATCGTGAACTCGAGGGTCTTGCCCGCGGTGCGGTTCTTCTCCTCGGCGTAGGCGATGATGTGCTGCACCACCTCGAAGTTCACCAGCGGCTCGCCGCCCTGGAACTCGATCGTGATCGCGGGGCTGGTGCTCTGGAACGCGAGGTCGACCGAGCGCTCGGCCGTCTCCTTCGACATGTCGGTCTCGACCGCGTCCATGTCCGCGCGCGAGGCGTGGCAGTAGACGCACGTCTCGTTGCACCGCAGCGTCACGACCATCACGTGGAGGTTCGGCCCGTAGCCGAGGAACCGCTTGCGCGCCGCGATCGTCTCGCGCGCCTTGGCCTCGTCGTAGCCGTCCCTGAGGAAGTTCTTGGCGCGGAGCCGCTCGTGGACGGGCGTGCCCTCGGTCGCGCCGGTGGCGAAGCGGCGGAAGTCCTCGTCGTCGAGGACGAGCCACTGCCCCTCGAGGTTGGTCAGGAGCGTGCGATCGGGCCCGATGCGGCGGTGGCGAAAGAACGCCTGGGTCCGTGCGTCGAGCGAGCCGCGCAGGTCGAGGAGCTGCACGTCAGGCCCCCGCCCGACTGCGGATGGTCAGGCCGAGCGCGAAGTTCGACAGCTCGAGGGCGACGCGTCGCTCGCGCGCGGGGCTGGCCGCCTCGAGCCGCACGACCCAGTGCTCGCCCTCCTCGGCCCGCTCGATCTTCGCGTAGCGGTCGAAGGTCTTGATCGCCTCGTCGACGCTCTCGCCCCGGTAGAGGTCGCGGTGGAAGCGGAGCTCTCTCACTCCTCCTCCTCCTCGCGCTGGGTCGCCGCCGGCTCGGCGGTCTCCGCGGCGTCGTCCTTCTTGGAGTACTTCTCCTCCCAGCTCATCGCGATGCCGAGAGGGTCCTCGAACGCTTCGTCGGTGAAGTCGAAGTCCTCGAGATCGTCAAGGGACGGCGGGCCCATCGCGCCCGCGATCGCCTGCATCGTCACCGCCTCGATCTGGGCGCGGTTCTCCTGCGTGATCTGGTGGCGCCAGGCCGCGCTCACCAGCTCGTTGGCCAGCTCGCCGACCATGCGCCGCAGGCCCTCGGCTGCGTCCTCGTCGAGCTGCTTGGGTGTCAGCACGATCCGCAGCTTCGTCGGCTCGGGGCGATCGAGCAGCACGTAGCAGCGGTCGATGAACACGTAGGCGGCGCCGTAGACCGCCTCGACGGGGTAGAGGCTCGCCTCGACGTCGAGGATCGCGCGGCGCTCGTCGAGGTCGACCCGGGCGAGGTCCTCGGGGATCCCCGCGATCGGGTTCGTGGTCGGGCTCTCAGGGGGGCTCATACGTGGCGGAGGATACCCTCAACCTCCGCCGCGACGGTAGCGGAGGAGCCAAAGCGTGCTCGTGCCGGGCTCGACGTCGCGCCGCGCGATCCGGGTCAGCGCGAGCCCCTCGAGGATCGCCTCCGCGTCCGCGGCCGTGTCGTTGCGGTAGTGCTCGAGGTGAGCCGTCGAGGACTCGGCGCGGCGCGCGTGCGCTGCGTCGCGGGCGAGGCCGAAGGCCGCGTCGTCCACCACCGTGAGGGTGCCGCCGGGCCGCAGGGCCCGCGCCGCGGCCGCCGCCACACGCCTCGGCTCGCGCAGGTGGTTCCAGCTCCGGAGCAT
>JAUHXR010000503.1 GCA_030426845.1 Polyangia bacterium
CGGTACACGTAGCGCCGCGCGACCACGGGCTCGTCGGTCGCGTACTCGCCATCGCCGTGAGACGCGGGGCGGATCGGCGGCGGCGCGCGCCGGCGCGGGGCGGCGGCCACCCCGAAGACGCCCTCGGCCACCGCGGGCGGCGGCGGCTCGGCCGGGGGCTCCTCCTCCTCGAAGATCTGGGGAGGCAGCTCGTCCTCGATCGCCTCGGGCGCCGGGGGCGGCGGCTCGGTGCAGGCCCCGAGCGTCACGACGGCGAGCACGGCGAGCACCGCGACGGGGAGCCGCGCGCCAGGCCGCGCCGCGCCGAGGAGGCGCGCGAGGGCGCGCGCGCTCACCAGCTCAGGACGCCGATGCGCATCCGGTCGGCGGCGGGCTGGCGGCTGGCGCTCTCGAGCGAGACGCCGATCGCGATGCCGGTCGCGACGAGGGCCGCGCCGCCGATCACCGCGACCCAGAACCACCACTGCTCGTAGAGCTCGGGCTGCGGCCCCGCCACCACGGTGTCGTCCTCTGGGGCCTCGAGGCCGCCGGAGAGGTCCACGCCCTCGTAGAGCGAGGCGATCTCCGCCTCCATCTGCGCGGACCCCGCGAGGTCCGCCGTGATCGTCAGCTCCGATTGCGACTGTAGAGCGCGCGTCGCCATGTGGTAGAGGTAGAGCTGGACGTGAACGCCGCCGGCCGCGGCCGGCCGGGCGACCCCGACGATCACCTGGGTCGCCAGCGGGATCGTCCCGCGGAACAGGCTGACGAGGTCCGGGCTGGCCCGCGTCTCGCCGAGCTGCCCGCGCAGGCGCCCGAGCGCGCGCTCGCCGAGCAGGACCGAGCGATCGCCGGGGGCGAGGCTGTAGCTCTCCGAGCGCTCGCGGTTGCGCTCGACCTCCACGCGGGTCTCGAGGCGCTCGAAGCCGAGCTCCTTGACCGTCACGTAGTGCCAGCCGGCGAGGAGGCCCTCGGCGCGGATCGGGGAGGGCCCGTGGCTGCGGCCGTCGATGAAGACCTCGGCGCCCTCGGGCTCGGTGTGGATGACGAGGCTGCCGCGCGGCCCCGACACGGTCTGGGCCCGCGCCCGATCGAACACCGCGCGCGCCGCCTCGCCGTACCGCGTCGCGTCGTACTCGACGCCCTCGCGGAACACGAGCACCTGCGAGAAGCGGCGCTGGCACTCGCGGCGCTGCCCCATCAGGCACCGCGCGGCGGCCGAGATCATGTACGCGTCGACGAGCTGCGAGCGCCGCACCTGGTCGAGGTGGCTCTCGAGCGTCTCGACGACCTCGTCGGCGCCGCGCGCGGCGTCGGCGGTGTCGCCCGTCTGCATCTGATCGGCGAGCGGATCGAGCCGCGCGAGCGCGAACTCCACGTCCTCGTTGGGCGTCTGCTGCTCGAGCGCGTCGACCGGGCTCTCGAAGTCCACGTTCGGCAGGGTCTGGATGCCGCGGCGGACCCCCATCCCGGCGTAGGTCGTCTGGGCGCGCGTCGCGCCGGCCTCGCGCAGGAACACCACCGTCGCGGTCGCGCGCGGCTGAGCCGAAGCGAGGCCGGCGAGGCTAGCGATCCACCCCAGCGCGGCCGCGAGGAGGAGGGAGGTGAGGGTCGTTCGGCGCATGGAAGAGAAGGTCAGAAGGTGAAGACGACCTGGCCCCCGCGGTCCTGCCCGAGGGCGGGGCCCTGGGCCGCGATCCCGCCGGCGATCGCGGCCGCGACGCCGCCGAGCACGACCACGCCGATGATCGTCCAGAACCACCACTCCTCGTAGACCGGGACCGACGGTCCCGGGTCCTCGGTGGCGCCGGTGTCGCCGGGGCGCTCGCCGGTGGCCATCGCCGGGATCGACTCGCTGTCGCCCGCCTGGGAGGGGCGGAGGGCCGCCTCGAACGCGCCGCTCACCGCGCGCTGCACGCTGGCCTCGAGCACCCCGACCTCGGTCGACGCGCTGCCCTCGCCCCGGACGAGGCGCCGGCCCGAGGCGACGTCGAAGAGCAGCAGCTCGAGCGAGACCTGGTCCTGCCCGCCGGAGACCCGGATGACGCCGATCTTGTCGACCTGGAGCATCGAGGCGACCTGCGCGATCGGGCTGTCCTGGAGGCTGTCGACCGAGGCGCCGCGCGCCTCCGCGATCGACTCGGAGAGGCCCTGGAGATCGTCCTGGTCCACGAGGAACGCGTTGGAGCCGGCCGGCTGGCGGCCGCGCACGTCGAGGGCCTCCGCGAACGGGATCGCGCCGGGCCGCGTGACGCGAACGACGTGCTCGCCCGACATGAGGCCGTCGACCGTCAGGGGGGTGCGGCCGCGCGCGAGGAAGTCGACGTAGGCGATCGCCCCGGTGGGGTTCGAGTCGATCACGATCGAGCCGCGCGGGTTGCGCGCGTCACGCGGTCGCGCCTGGGTGTAGAGCCGCACGACGTCCGGCGGGAACGTGTCCGGGTCGGGCTCGATGTGCGGCATCTGGATGTGCAGCCGCCGGAAGACCTCGATCGCCTCGCGCCGCTGTTCGTTGAAGCCGTGGCTGGCGCCCAGGAACAGCAGCGCCTGGCCGAGGTCCTCCGGATCCTCGAGGGCGGCCGCCGCCGCGTCGAAGTTCTCCACTGCGCCCGTGAGCTGCTCGATCGCGGTGTCGAACTCGAGGTTCAGGTAGGCGTCGCGGCCGGCGTCGAGCTGCTGCCGCGCGCGGTCGATCAGGCTGAGCGCGGAGTCGTCGTAGCCGAGGAAGCGCTGGTCGGGGGTCCGCCAGTCCACGCCCTCGATACCGCGGAGCGCGGCCCGCGAGGCCGAGCCGACCCGGGTCGCGATCGCGTCGAGGCTGTCGTCCATCGGCACCGCGAGGATGTAGACCCGCGGCTGCTCCTGGGCGGCGGCGGGGCGCGCCGCCGTCGCGATCACGAACGTCAGGGCGGCGAGGCCGAGGGCCGAAAGAGCAGCGGCGCGAGGGCGCCGATCCGTTCGGAGGGGCGGTGAGCTCGCGAGCGCGACGGCCGTCGGGCGCGTTCGAGCGCGACGAGGCGACGCAAGCGCTTCGTCGAAGAGCGACCGGACGAGCCCGGCGGCTGTCCCGCCGTGAAACCGCGGCGGTTCCAAACGAGTCGGTGCTCTAGGTCTCGGTCGCACGTTGGAGATCCTCCTGGAGCGCGAGCAGGGTGGGGTCCTCGGCGAGGGCCGCCCGGAGCTGGGCCTCGAGCTTCTGTCGCTGCGCCTCCGGCAGGCCACGGGCGGTGGCGAGCGCGCGCTGCACCAGGCCCTCGACGGCCTGGGACGGGTCGAGCGTCCCGGCGCGAACGGCGTCGGCCGCGGCGCCAGGGCCGGCGGCCGCGTCGACGGCGGCCTTGAACTCCCCGGGCGCGCCCTCCACCGCGTCGGGCTGGGCGGTCGGGGCGTCGGGACCGGACGGACCGTCCGGGGGCTTGATCGGGTCGCTCATCGGGAAGCTCCGGGAGGATATCGAACGCGGCTCGACGGCCGCAAGGAGACCAGGGGATCCATGTCCTTCTCTATCGCTTCGCCTCGCAGGCGGTTGCGCGTCGCACCCGGTTGACACCCCGCGGGCCCGGTCCCTATAGACATTCGGCGCGGAAAAACGGGCGTTTGCGCGGAGCGCGCGCCCCCGACAACCGCTACCCTGATCGAGTATCGCGCGTGTCCTCGTCCCTGAAAATCGACCCGTCCGCCTGCGACCCAGACGCCAAGCCCCTGACCACGGGTGACCTGGCGCGAGCCTGCGACACCACCGTGCGTACCGTCCGCTTCTACGAAGAGGCGGGGGTGCTCCGCCCGGAGAACCGCACCGAGGGCGGGCACCGGCTGTTCGGCGAGGAGGACCTCCAGAAGCTCCGCCTCATCATGGATCTTCGGGAGGCGGGCCTGTCGCTCAACGAGATCCGCCTGCTCTTCCAGCTCAAGGCCCAGCACGCCTCCCCCGAGGCGGCGAGCGAGGCGATGAGCCAGATGCTCGAAGACCAGATCGCGGCCATGCAGCGCAAGATCGAGATCCTGCGCCGCCTCCGCGAGGAGCTCACGCTCACGATCACGATGATCCAGGACTGCAAGTCCTGCGACAGCGCCGC
>JAUHXR010000143.1 GCA_030426845.1 Polyangia bacterium
GGTGGGCCAGCACGTGGTCGACCGCGCGGTTGACCCGCGCCACGTAGTCGATGTTCGGCGCCATGTTCGCAAGATTTGGCAAGCTCGCGCTCCGCGCCGGGCGCAGGCTCCTCCGAGCGGCGCAGGTCCGAGCCTGCCAGAGACGGCGACGGGACGACACGAAAGGATGAGGACATGGAACGCGTGACGGGGATCGGTGGCTTCTTCTTCCGCGCGAAGGATCCGGCCGCGCTCGCGGGCTGGTACGAGGAGCACCTCGGCGTGACCCGCGTGCCGACCTCCTACAACGAGACCTGCTGGAGCCAGGACGCGGGCAACACCGTCCTCGCGCCCTTCCCCCTCGACAGCGACATGTTCGGGCGCCCCGAGCAGCAGTGGATGCTCAACTTCCGGGTCCGCGACCTCGCGGCGATGGTCGCCCAGCTCGAGGCCGCGGGGATCGAAGTGAAGGTCGACCCGGAGGTCTATCCCAACGGCCTGTTCGCGAGCCTGGCCGACCCCGAGGGGAACCCGATCCAGCTCTGGGAGCCGCGCGACCCCAGCGCCTGACGGCCGGACACGCGGTCAGCCCCCGAGCGCCGGCTCACGGCTGCTCGAGGCCGCTCAGCGCAGTCCATCGGGCGCCGTCGTCCGAGCGGAGCACGCGCAGATCCTCCCCCTGTCGCGTCACGAGGGTGAGCCCGCCCTCCCCCGCGGCCAGGCGGGGCTCGCCGCAGAGGCCGTCCATCGGGTCGGTCCAGCACGGCGCGGGGAGCGTTCGTGATCCGTCGGCGCGGCTGAGCCACACCGGGCCCGCCTCGGGGTCGTCCGTCCACGCGGCGAGCGGCTCGCCGCCGAAGACCACGCCGTCGAACGCCCGAACGTCGGCGTCGGCGAGCACGCGGGGCGGCTCGCAGGCGGCTGCGCCGCAGCGCTGCGCCGAGAGTCGGCCCCGGTCCAGCGAGAAGACCTCGAGCGCGTCCCCGTCACAGGCCACGTCGAGCGCGCCGTCGACCGCCGGATCGAGGCGGACCGCGGGGAGCGGCCGCACGGCTCCGTCGGGCGCGCGCACCGCGACGGCCCCCGCCTCCGTCCCGACCACGAGCCAGCCGCGTGACGCGTCGCCGCAGGCGCGGATGACCGGCGTCCGCCCGGGCAGCGGGAGCGCGATCGGCGACGCATCGCCGAGCGAGCGCGCCTGGGCGCCGTCCGCGCCGGCCACCGCCACCCACGGGGGATCACCCGGGAGCCACGCCGCGGTGCGGCCGTCGAGGACCTCCCAGCGCTCGACCGCGTCGAGGCGAGGCGGCTCGCGCTCCGCGCCGAGCGGGCGCACCTCGGGCTCGGGCAGCTCGAAGGCGCGCACCTCCGATCCGTCCTCGGTCTCCGCGATCACCCACGCGCGCTGACCCGCGACGTGGATCGCGCGCCACGGCGTGAACCGAGGGTGGGCACCGACCCAGACCATCGGCTCGAGGGTCTGGCGGTCTTCGAGGAAGGCCGCCAGACCCGTCGCCCGCCGCGCGCACCCGCCCTCCTCGCGCGCACACTGCGAGCGTGACGTGCTCCACACCAGCCACGGCGGCGACTGCGCCGCGAGCATCCCGCTCACCAGCCGCGGCCGCCGGGTCACCCGCTGCGCGACCCCGCCGCCCTCCACCCGGACGAACACCGCGGCGCGCGTGTCCATCGTCCCGGCGAGGAGCGCGGCTCCGTCGCGCGCGATCTGCCACTCGCCGCCCCGCGACACGCGCAGCGGGATGATGCTCGGGGTCGCGAGATGATCCCCGTCGGCGATCGCGATCGCGTCGTGATCGGCGCGCAGCGCGTCGACCCCGCTCGAGAGGCCGAGCTCGGCGAGCGCCCCGCGGAGCGCGGCCATCGCGCGGGTCGGCCGATGCGGGACGATCGCCCGCCCGGCTGCGCGGTCGGCGGCGAGCGCCTCGAGCTCGGTCGCCATCAGGTCGACCGCGCTCCGGAGCTGGGCCTCCGCGTTCTTCACCCCCGGGAAGAGAAACCGAGACTCCTCGGGCGGGATCGCGCGGAGCGCCGGCACGCACCGCGCCGGCCAGTCTGCCGGGCCCGAGACGACCAGCGAGGCGTAGCGGCCCCGCTCGCCCCGGGGCAGCCCGAGGCCCGGGCTCGGCCGCGCCTCTGCGTCGTAGAAGCAGGCCGCGAAGGCCGCGAACCGAGGGGCCACCGCCTCGGCCCGCTCCGGGCCGCGCAGGTAGGGGTAGCCGAGCAGCCCGCCCGCGAGGCCGAGGTTGATGAGGGCGCCGAGGATCCAGGGACGCAGGCTCGGCCGGAGGCCTTCGGTGTCGTCGTGGCTCATCGGCGGGAACCAATCGGGGTGCCGGATCGTCCCAGGGATCGAGCGGCGCGCCCGGAGGAACGCAGACGATAGCGGACCGAGGGGCCTGTCCCTATACTCAGCCGAACGAATGGCCTGGAAAATCAATGGATAATCACGAGCCGTCGACGCCCCCGCCGAGCCCCGATCCCGAGGCGCCCGAGGCCGAGGCCTCCGCCGGGCCTGACGCCCCTGCGGGGGCCGAGGCCGCGCCCTCCGCTGGCCGGTCCGAAGGCACCGCCGCGGCGCACCCGGCCGCCGAGGTCACGGAGCTCTCTGCCGCCGAGGAGGTGGCCGAGCACGAGCCGGCCGACGCTGACGAGCCGGCCGACGCTGACGAGTCAGCCGACGCCGAGGAGCCGGCCGACGCTGAGGAGCCGGCCGACGGCGACCGGGGGGTCGTGCCACCTCCCCCCGCGGCGTCTGGGGCCCGCCCGCCGGCCCCCCGCTCGACCTACTGGAAGCCCCTGCTCGCCCTCGCGGCGGTCGCGGTGGCGTTCGGCCTCACCTACTTCACCGAGCGCAACGGCCTCGACTTCAACGTCGACGGCTCCGCCCACGCGCAGGAGGTCCGCGACCAGGAGGCCTACGACCTCACCGAGCTGCGGGTCATGAACCGCGTGATCCTCCACGTGAAGAACCACTACGTGGAGCCGGAGCGCATCAACCCGCAGCGCATGCTCCTCGCGGGGCTCAACGCGGTGCAGCGCCAGGTCGCGCCCGTGCTCATCGACTACGAGGAGGGCCAGAGCCACCTCACCGTCCACGTCGACAACCAGGAGCGGCGCTTCCGGGTCGACGACGTCGACAGCCCCTGGGCGCTCTCCTTCCGGTTCCGGGAGGTCTTCGGGTTCATCCAGGAGAACCTCCACGACGAGACCCTCGAGCTGCGCGAGGTCGAGTACTCGGCCATCAACGGCATGCTCCGCACGCTCGACCCGCACTCCGTCCTGCTGACCCCCGAGGTCTACGAGGAGATGCGGATGAGCACGCGCGGCGAGTTCGGCGGGCTCGGGATCGTCATCTCGATCCGCGACGGACAGCTCACGATCATCCGCCCGATGGAGAACACGCCGGCCGGGCGCGCGGGCCTGCACCGCCTCGACCGGATCGTGATGATCAACGAGGAGTCGACGCTGAACATGCCCCTCACCGAGGCGGTCAACCGCCTCCGCGGTCCGCCCGGATCGCAGGTGAACATCTCGGTGGTGCGCGAGGGCGACGGCGGCTGGACGCGGCCGCGCCGCTTCGACCTGACGCGCGCGGTCATCCACATCGAGTCGATCGAGAGCCGCATGCTCGGCGACGGCATCGGCTACATCCGGATCAAGAACTTCCAGGGCAACACCCACGAGGACATGCGGCGCGCGCTCGCCAACCTGCACCGGCAGGGGATGACCGGCCTCGTGCTTGACCTGCGCGACGACCCGGGCGGCCTGCTCGATCAGGCGGTGCGGGTGGCCGACTCCTTCCTCCCGAGCGGCACGATCGTGACGACCTCGTCCAACGACGAGGCCCAGCGCGACGTGAAGGACGCGCGGCGCGAGGGCACCGAGCCCAACTACCCGATGGTCGTCCTGGTCAACGGCGGCAGCGCCTCGGCGTCGGAGATCGTCGCCGGCGCGCTCAAGAACCACGACCGCGCGCTCATCGTCGGCCAGCGCACCTTCGGCAAGGGCAGCGTGCAGGTCCTCTACGACTACGAGGACGGCTCGGCGCTCAAGCTGACGATCGCCCAGTACCTCACCCCCGGCGACGTCTCGATCCAGGGCGTCGGGATCACGCCCGACATCGGCATCGACCCGATGACGGTCGACCGGCTCGACATGGATCTGGCGGTGGATCAGCAGTACGTCCGCGAGTCCGACCTGGCCTCGCACCTGACGAGCGACCGCGCGCGGGACACCGATCGCCCGCAGACGATGCTCCGCTACTACCTCCCCCGCGAGGTCCGCGAGCGTCTGCGCGAGGCGGGCCCCGACGACGCGCTCGAGGAGAACGAGGAGGAGCAGGAGTTCCTGCTCCGCTTCTCACGCCTGCTCCTGTCGAACGCGCGCAGCTCCAACCGCCGCCAGATGCTCGCCGAGGCGGAGTCGGTCCTCGAGCGGGTCAGCGCCGAGGAGATGCGCCACGTGGTGAGCGACCTGTCCGAGCTCGGGGTCGACTGGAGCGAGGGCACCGATCAGGGCGCGAGCCCCGTCCACGTCGAGGTCTCGACCTCGGCCAACGACAACACCGCGACGGCGGGCGAGGCGTTCGACCTGCGGGTCCGCGTGACCAACCAGGGCAGCCACCCGCTCTTCCAGCTCCGCGCCCAGACCGAGTCGGACTTCGGCCTGTTCGACGGCCGTGAGCTCGTGTTCGGCCGGCTCGACCCGGGCCAGACCCGCGAGTGGACCGCCACCCTCGGCCGCTGCGAGACGGAGAACGGGCAGCGCGCCTGCCGCCTGCCGCGTCAGCTCAGCGACCGGGCGGACGGCATCCGCGTGAACTTCGAGGAGGCACACGGGCACGCGCCGGACCCGGCCGAGATCCGCGTCCAGACGCGCGCCCTCTCCCGCCCGCGCTTCAGCTACCAGGTCCAGGTGGCGGACACCGGCGGCAACGGCGACGGCCTCGTCCAGGCCGGCGAGCAGGTGACCATCTTCCTGCACGTCGAGAACACCGGGCCGGGCCGCACCTACGAGACGCAGGCGAACCTCCGCAACCTGAGCGGCGCGGGGATCCTGCTGCGCGCGGGGCGCTTCCGGGTGGACGACATCCAGCCGGGGGAGCAGCGGCACGTCGCGTTCACCTTCGAGGTGCTGCCCGACTTCGATCGCGAGCTCGCCAAGCTCGAGATCTCGGTGGTCGACATCGAGCTGCGCGAGGCGCTCACCGAGCGCGTGGAGATCCCGGTGGTCGCGGCGGGCCCGGCCCCGACCGCGCGTCGGGGACGCGTGACCGTCAACGACGGCGCCGCGATCCTCGAGCGGCCGGCCGGCGACAGCCCGGTGATCGCGCACGCCCAGGGGGCCATCGGCCTCCCGGTCGAGGCGGAGCTCAACGGGTTCCTCCGCGTCCGCATCGGCGAGGATCACCCGGCGTGGGTCCGCGCGAGCGACACCGGCACCGGCCGCGCGGGGCGCAGCGCGCGCATCGTGGATGACCTGAGCCACATGCCGCCCGAGCTGACGATCGAGACCCCGAGCCTCGTCACCCGCGACGAGGCGCTCCGAATCCGCGGCACCGCCCGCGACGAGAGCCACGTGCGCGACGTCTACATCTACGTGGGCGCCCGCAAGGTGCATTACCAGTCGAACCGCGACAGCGGGCACCCCCGCGAGGCGTCGATCGACACCAGCGTCCCGCTCCGGCCCGGCACGAACTACGTCGTCGTGGTCGCGCGGGAGAACGACCAGTCCATCTCGCGCCAGTCCTTCGTGGTGCGCCGCGACGGGCCGAACGGGGAGCTGCTCGAGACGCCGCAGCACGCGGACGAGTGGTTCCACATGGGCGTCGACGAGGAGTAGCGGACCGACCCGGGCTGCCCCCCCTGGGGCAGCCTGGGCGTGGCGTCGACTCGGGCGGCTTCGGCCGACGACGTGCCGGACTTACGCCCGCCCCATCGCCTGGACGGCGTGGAGGCGATCGAGGAAGCGGCGCCAGTCCTTCTTGACCTGATCGGCGCCGTCGCGGAGGTGGTAGTCGGTGATCCGGGTGACGGTGAAGCGCGCGGCCGCGCCGAGGAGCGCGTGGTGGAGTCCGGCGCGCTCGCGCGCGTCGAGCGGGCGGAGCGCCTCGTAGCCATCGCGCATCGCGCCGACGAGCGCGGGCTCGAGCGCGTCGCCGTAGCACCACGCGAGGATCGCCACCGCGAGGTCGAAGACCAGGGGGCCGTCCGCCGCGCTCTCCCAGTCGAGGGCGGCCTCGATCGCGGTCGGAGCCCGCCAGCGCACGTTGTCCCGGAACAGGTCGCCGTGGATCACGCCGCACGGAAGCCCGGGGTCCTCGTCGCGGTCGAGGGCGTCGAGGGTCGCCCGCAGCTCGGCCGTGGCCGCGCGCAGCTCGGGCCGATCGAGCGCCTCCACGGTCGCGAGACGCGCCCGCACCTGCGCGCGCCCGAAGCGGCTCGGTCGGCGCCGCTCGAACCGCGCGCCCGCGTCGTGGGCCCGCGCGAGGAAGCCGCCGACCGCGCGCGCGTGGGCCGGGGTCACCCCGGCCTGGCAGATCTCGTCGCCGCCCACGAGCTCGAACACCGCGGTCGGCTTGCCCGCGACTTGGAGCTCGCCGGGCGCCGTCCCGGGGACCCGGCGCGGGACCGGCAGCCCGGCGTCCGCCAGGTGATCGAGCAGCGCCCACTCGTAGGCGACCCCGTCGGCGCCCTGCTCCTCGTAGATCCGGACGAAGCGCCGGCCCGCGTCCGTGTCGACGAGGTAGTTCGAGTTCACGCTCCCCGCGGGCACGCCGATCACGCCACGCGCAGCCCCGAGCTCGTGGGCGCGCGCGATCCGGTCGGCGTCCGCCAGAGTGAGCTTCGTGTAGACCGCCACCGCGCCCGCAGAATACGCTCCCCGGGCCCGGGTGCTCATCTACCTCCTGCTGTCGCTCCTCTGCGTGGCCGCCAACGCCTTCTTCGTGGCCGCCGAGTTCGCCTTGGCCAAGGTCCGGCCGAGCGCGCTCGAGGCGCTCGCCAAGCAAGGCGACCGCGACGCCGAGCGCGCGTTCGACATCACCAAGCGGCTCGACGCCTACCTGTCGGCGACGCAGCTCGGGATCACGCTCGCGAGCCTGGGGCTCGGCTGGCTCGGTGAGCCGGCCCTCGCCCGCCTCATCGAGGGCGCCTTCGCGCTCGCCGGGATCGTCGAGGCGAGCCCCGACGGCCAGCCGCCCGCGTGGGTCCACGGCATCGCGGCGACCGTCGCCTTCGGGGTGATCTCGGTCGCCCACATCGTCATCGGCGAGCTCGTGCCGAAGAGCCTCGCGATCCAGCGCCCCGAGCAGGTGAGCCGGTGGAGCTCGCGCCCGCTGCGCTGGTTCTTCGTGGTGTCCTACCCCGCGCTCTGGATCCTCAACGGCGCCTCCAACCTCGTCCTGCGCGCGCTGCGCCTGCCGACCTACGAGCACGCGGAGGGCAAGCTCTCGCACGAGGAGCTGACGCTACTCATCCAGGCCTCGTTCTCGAACCGCGGCCTCGAGGGCACCAAGCGCGACCTCCTCGAGCGGGTGCTCCGCGCGACGGATCGGCCGGTCCGCGCGGTGATGATCCCCCGCGTCGACATGAAGGTCCTGCCGCTCGAGGTCGACGTCGAGACGTGCATGACCCAGGTGCGGCGCTTCGGCTACTCGCGCTACCCGCTCGCGGAGGACGGTGACCCCGACAAGATCGTGGGCTACCTCTACGTGAAGGACCTGCTCATGTCGCGCCGCACGCGCGCGGCGATCGGCGACCTCAAGCGCGACATCCTCTTCGTGCCCGAGGCGCGCTCGGTGGGCGAGCTGCTCAACGAGTTCCAGCGCACCAAGATCCCCATCGCGCTCGTGGTGGACGAGTACGGCGGCACCTCGGGCCTCGTCACCCTCGAGGACGTGGTGGAGGAGCTCGTCGGCGACATCCAGGACGAGCTCCACGTCGACGGGCCGCGCATCCGGATGACCGAGGACGGCGGCGCGGTCGTCGACGGGTCCTTCCCGGTGGGCGACCTCGAGCTCGACGGCATCCAGATCGATCCCATCGAGGGCGCCGAGACGGTGGGCGGCTACGTCCTGGCCACCCTCGGTCGCCTCGCGCACCCCGGTGACCGCATCAGCCTCGGCACCTACGACGCGGTGGTGGAGGACGTGCGCAAGCGGCGGGTGCACCGCGTGGCGATCCGGCCGCGCGAGGGCGAGCCGCGCCAGGCCAGCTCCTTCCCGCCGCCCGAGCCGCGCTGACGGGCGCTCGCGAATCGGGCTGCCGCGGCCGCGGACCGTGCTATCGACTCCGCCCCCATGTCCGAGCCGCCGGTCAAAGGCCTGCCGTCGATGACGGAGAGCCCGTTCGACGCGCTGCTGCGCACCGCGCGCACCGATCCCGAAGCCGCGGCCGGCCTCGTCCTCGCCTACGCGGACCTCGACGAGGCGGCGCGCGACAAGCTCCTCGGACTGATGATCGCCGAGGGCGCCCGCGCCGACGTGCTCGCCCTCATGCTCGGGGTGGAGGAGAGCCCCGCCCTCGCGGCCCGCATCGCGACCGCGCTCCGCGACGGTGACGGCGACCCGTCCCCGCGCCGGCCGACCCGGGATCTCGGCTACGCGTGGGGCAGCCGCGACGACGGCGGGGCCGCGCTCGTGCGCGAGCTGCACGGCGGGTTCGTCGAGGGCGTCGCGGTGCGCTGGTCGGGCGACGACGTCCACGTCGAGACGGTGCCGTTGGCCCGCGCGGACGAGGCCGACGCGCTGCGACGCCGGCTGAAGGTGCCGATGGCCGCGGGCCGCGTGAGCCTCGCCCAGGCCACCGATCGGCTCGCCGAGGGCCTCTGGCGGCTGCGGCAGCGGACCGGCTCGCTCCCCGAGGCGCTGCGGCCGGTGGCGGACCTCCTCGTCCCCCGCGCCTGAGCCGCTCGGCGGTGCTTGACCGGGGCGTACCCCATGGTGTGGACTCCTCCCATCGGATGAGCGAGCCGACCGACGACGACTTCGTGCGCGAGAACCGGTCGTGGGTGCGCGGTCTGGCCGTCAAGATCCGAGCCCAGCTCGAGCTCCACTGCGAGCTCGACGACCTCCTCGGCTACGCGCACCGTGGCTTGCTCGAGGCACGCGCGCGGTTCGATCCAGAGCGCGGAGTCCGCTTCAAGACGTTCGCCTACTACCGCGTCCGCGGCGCGATCATCGACGGTGTCCGCGAGATGGCGTACATGCCCCGTCGCGTCCACGCCGCCCGCCGCGCAGCCGAAGCCCTCGATCGCGCGGCCGAGGAAGAGGCGAACCGCCGGGGCGCCGAGCCCGCGCGTCAGACGGACGCGTCCGCCGCCCTGGAGGCGATCGACCAGATCCTCGGCCGCACCTCGGCCGCCTTCGTGATCGCCGCGATGGGTCAGCACGACGACGCCTCGTCCGACCCCGAGGCCGAGGTCGCGAGCGAGCAGGAGCGCGCCCGGGTCCGCGCCGCGCTCGACGTGCTCGACGACCGGGAGCGCGCCCTGATCGAAGGTCACTACTTCGGCGACCGCACCCTCGAGGAGATCGGGGCCGAGATGGGGATCTCCAAGTCCTGGGCGAGCCGATTGTGCACGCGCGCCCTCGACCGCATGAGGCACGCGCTCTCGGATTGAGCACACGCCTGGCGCTGGCACGGGAGTAGCTCGGTAGGGGCATCGAGGATGAACGCAGCGTGGGTGAGGAGCTCGACGAGCTCATCGCCCGCGCCGAGCCGGACCCGGACGCGTGGCAGCGGACGATCAGGCGCCTGCTCCGAGCCCGCGAGGGCGAGTGAATCGGCTCAGGACGACCCCGAGCGAACCGAGCGGTAGGGATCCCGGTCCTCACCAAGGCACGCATGGCGCTGTCCGCGGTCGAGCCGTCGCGTAGACACGCACGCAACCTTGCATGCTAAGGCAAGGGAGGGCTCGGGGTCGGCAGCGCGTGGGTGGTCGCGTCGAGGTTGATCCCGTTCTCCGAGAAGGCCACGCCGTCGACCAGGCGCGCGGTGTCGTATCCGTCGACCTGCACGCAGGCGCCGACGCTCGCGTTGCGGACCTCGCCGTCCGCCAGGTCCAGCTCGCCACCGGACGCGACGAGCGCGCCGCACAGGCGGGCGCCGTCGATCACGAAGCGCCGCGCGTCGAGCCGGGCCCCGTCGTCGACGAGGATGCCGTGGCCCCCGGGGGCCTGCGGGCAGGTGGTCGCGGCGCAGACCCGCTCGCGCGTGTCGAGGATGTGGACGTCCTCGAGCGTGACCGACGCGCCGAGCGTGGCGTAGACCCCCGTCTCGAAGCTCTCGGCGATGCGCGCGCGCGCGATCGACGCCGCGGCCTGCAGCTCGACCGCGCGCCCGAAGGTCGAGTCTGCGCGCGGCCGCGGGCTCTGGATGAGCAGGTCGCGCATCGCGAACGGGCCGGCCCCCACGTCCACGAGGAGCGCGCTGCCGACCGCGTCCACGATCGACACCCGCTCCGCCGTGACCTCGATCCCGCTCCCGAAGCCGACCGCGATGCGCGCGTCCGCCTCGACGGTCCCTACGCCGGCGAGCGCGACGTCCTGGAGGACGCAGCGCCCGCCGCCCGCGGTGATCCCGCTCACCTCGACGCGCTCCACCGCGACGCGGCGCAGCGTGAGCTCGGTCGTCGCCGCGCCGGCCCACCCCACCCCGAACCCGCCGTTGAGCGTCCCGGCCCGCAGGTCGACGAAGCGCACGTCCTCCAGGCTCGCCCCGATCGGATCGTCGCGCCCGACGAGCCCGAAGCCGACGCCGTCGGAGACCTCGGCCCGAAGCACGTCGATCCGCGCGGGACCGCGCGCCACGAACGCGCCGACGCCGGTCCCGTCCTCGTTGCCGAACCGGCGCACCACCGTGTCCTCGACGAGGATCGACGCGCCGTCCTGCTCCGCGATGAAGCCGGCGCCGTCGAACTCCTCGATCAGGCTCTGCCGCGCGACGACGCGCGCACCGCCGAGCGCGTTCACGACCCGCGCCTCGGGGCGGCCCTGCTCGACGCGCGCCGCGTAGAGCCCCGTCACATCCACGAGGCCGCCCTCCCCCTCGGCGACGATCGCGGCCCCCTCGCAGTCGGTGATCGACAGCCCGTGGAACGTGGCCTGGCCGCTGAGCACCGCCACGCCGAAGCCCGATTCGGGCTCCCCCGTGACCCCCCGGATGACCACCCGCGTCGCGTCGAGCTGGCCCGACTGCCGCACCGCGAGGCCGATGCGGGTGCCCCCCTCCACCGCCACGTCACGCAGCGAGACCGTGTTGGCGACGTCGATCGCGAAGCCTCCCGGCGGAGCGCGCACCGTCACGTCCTCGAGGCTCGCGTCCCGCTCCAGCATCTCCACCGCCGCGTAGTCGGCGCCCGTCGGCGCGACGATCGTCTGCGCCGCGCAGGCGCCGACCACCGAGACACCCGCGTAGATCGCGAGGGCCTCGTCGTACACGCCGGGGGCCACGACCACCACGCCGCCGCTCGGGGCCGCGCGGATGCCCGCCTCGATCGAGCCGAACGGGGCGGCCTGGGTCCCGGTCCCGGTCGCGCCCGCGCGCACGAAGACGTGGCCAGTCCCCTCGGGGAGCGGGTCGGGCCAGTCGCCGGCCGGACACTCGCTCCCGAGCCGCACACAGGCCGCGCGATCGCCGAAGCGCACCTCCCCCGCCGGGCACGCGCCGGGGGCCGGCGGCTCGCAATCGCTCCACCCGTCGGCGCAGGGCGGGGCCGGCGCGGCGGGTGGGCTCGGCTCGGAGAAGGCCTCCACCCCCGCGTCTGCGGTCACCCCGCCGTCCGCCACCGCGCCGTCGTCACAGCCGATCAGGCTGGCGAGTAGGACGAGCGCAGGGACCGCGAGACGCCGCACCGGTCACATCTCCGGGAAGCAGTCGAGGTAGCGCGTCGCGCAGGTCGCCGGCGGGACCATGTCGGTGCAGGTGAAGTAGGCGTCGTCCTCGGTGGCGCACATCGCCAGGGCGCACGCGGACGTGTCGGGCGCGGTCGAGCAGTTGACGACGATGCAGTCGCGGTAGCAGTTCCAGAGCGCCTCGCAGCCGTTGCGGTTGAGGCACGAGACGAGCGCGAGCTGGGTGCAGGTGACGCACTCGGGGTTGGCGTCCGCGGCGAGGCAGCCCTCGAAGCAGGCGTCGTCGCCGGGCGCGCAGGCGTCGATGCAGGTCCGGGTGGCGGCCGCGCAGCGGGGCGGGCCGAGCGGCGGCAGCGGGTGCTCAGGGCACATCGGGGCGGGCGGGCCGGCGTCGGTCGGCGGGGGCCCGGCGTCCACCGCTCCCGGGCCGGCGTCGCTCATCGGAGGGTCGCCGTCGTCGCACCCGGCGACGAAGAGGAAGACGAGGCAGGCGAGGAACGGGAGCAAACTGCGCGTGGCCATCGCGGGTGACTGAACGGCCCGCGCGGCTGCGTCAAGCGCGCCCGCGCGTCCGCTCACCCTCGCGTCACGCGTCGGAGGCGGTTCAGGGGCAGCGGGCGACCGCGCGGCGGATCGCCGAGGCGTCGTCCGCGCAGCTCCGCGGCGCCGAGATCGGATCGAGCGGCCGGGCGAGGAGCCGCAACGCGGCCTCGTAGCGCTCCGCCTCGGCGCGCTCCTCGGGGGAGAGGCCGAGCGCGTCCGCCTGGGCGACGAGGCGACGGTAGGCGGTCAGCGCCTCGCTCCACGCTCCCCGCTCCCGGGCGAGCGACGCCCGCATCCGCAGGCCCGCCGGGTGGTCGGGCTGCCGCGCGAGGAGGCTCCGCACCGCCCGCGCCGCGTCGTCGATCGCGCCCGCCTCCCGCAGGGTCTCCGCGAGGGCGAGCCACAGCGCGGCCGCGTCCGGGTCGCGCACCAGCCCCGCCTCGAGCACCGTCCGCGCGTCGCGCAGCGAGCCACGCCCGCGGTAGGACTCGCCGAGCCGGAGATACGCGCGGATGGCGCCCGGATCGGACTGGATCGCTTCGCGGAAGTAGCCGATGGCGCTGCCCCGATCGCCGGCCGCGAGGTAGCTCTCGCCGGTCTGGATGAGCCGCGCGGCCCGCGCCTCGCCGGGCCGCGCGGCGCGCGACGGCTGGGCGGACGCCGACGCCGAGAGACCCGCGACGAGGCCCAGGACCGTCGTGAAGAGGCGCCAGCGCACGCCCCAGGATAACTGGCCGGCCTCGCTGGTGCCCGGAGCGATTCCACCTATACTCCGGCGATTTTCGCAGCGGCCGGGAGCTCCCGGCGGGGTCTGATACGTGGCATCCGGCATCATCCAGCGAGCCAGCACGCGCTCGATCGCGGCCTACCTCGCGTTCTTCCTCTCGGGCGCGTCCAGCCTGATCTTCCAGACGATCTGGACGCGGATGCTGCACCACGTGTTCGGCGCGACCAGCGTCGCGATCAGCACGGTCCTCACGGTCTTCATGGCCGGCCTCGGGCTCGGCGCGTGGCTCGGCGGCAAGTACGCGTCGCGCATCAAGCACCCGATCATCACCTACGCGATCGCCGAGATCGGGGTCGGGGTGTGGGGGCTCCTGGTGCCGCTCCTGGTCCGCTCGGACGGCTGGCTCGCGACGGTGAACATGTTCCTCCGCGCGGAGCTCGGCGCCGAGTCGGGTCTCTTCATGGTCGCGCGCTTCCTCTGCGTCGCGCCGATCCTGTTCGTGCCCACGACCCTGATGGGCTCGACCTTGCCGCTGCTCACCCGCCACTTCGTCGCGTCCAACCACGCCGCCGAGGAGGCCTCGTCCAAGGTCGGCGCCCTCTACGCGCTCAACACCCTCGGCGCCTCGACCGGCCCGCTCCTCAGCGCGTTCGTCCTGCTCCCGGGCTTCGGGCTCTCGGTCACCAACATCGTCGCCTGCTCGATGAACTTCTCGCTCGCGGCGATCATCTTCCTCGCGCGCCGGAGCCTCCTCGCGGGCACCTGGAACCCGGGCGAGAAGCTGAGCTTCCTGCCCGCGAAGGGCCCGGTCGAGCCGCCCGAAGCGGAGGCCAAGGCCTCGGACGCGAAGCCCGCGGAGGTGATGACCGAGGCGGACCCGGTCGACGAGGAGGCGCCCGTCGAGGAGGCGCCCGTCGAAGAGGCGCCCGTCGAAGAGGCGCCCGAAGAGGAGACGCCCAAGGCCAAGCGGAAGCCGAAGCGGCCCGGCAAGACCAAGAAGGCCAAGGCGGAGGCCGCGGCCAAGGTGGCCAGCAAGCCAGCGAGCAAGACCGGTCGCCCGAAGAAGGCGAAGAAGAAGCCGCGACGGCCGGAGGTCAGTCGCCCCGAGCCGGACGGGGATCCGCCCATCCCGGAGCTCGCGCGCAAGGCCGCCTACCTCTGCTTCGCCGCCTCGGGCGCGGCCGCGCTCTGCTACGAGGTCGTCTGGTCGCGGGCCCTCGCGATGACGATCGGCAGCTCGATCTACTCGTTCGCGCTGATCCTCGAGACGTTCCTCGTCGGCATCGCGGTCGGCTCGGCCGCGATGAGCGCGTTCCTCGGGCGCCGCAACACCCCGTTCCTCGGGATGGGCCTGACCGCGATCGTCCTCATCCTGCTCGCCAACGTCCCTTGGGCGGTCGACATGGTGAACCCGACCGACGTCAGCGAGCGCTTCGAGGGCTCCATCCTCAGCTTCGTCGTCGTGAGCCTCCTCTACGCCGCGCCGGTGGTCCTCGCGGTCGTCTGGATCTCGCTGCGGATGGCCAAGCCGACGGCGGCCGACGCGGTGTTCCGCGGCGGGGTCGACGGCTGGCGCCCGCTCATCACCGTGATCATCGCGGCGGTCCCCACCGCGGCCGCGCTCATCAACCTGGGCAAGTACCCCGGCATCCTCCCGCAGATCATCCTCGCGGTCGTCGCGTCGGTGTCGCTCTTCCTCGTGCTCGCGTCGCTCCTGAGCAAGACGCCGGTGCTCCTCGTCGCGGTCATCCAGCTCTTCATCGCGGGCGCGACCCTCGTCTCCTACATCTACCAGGACGACGTCCCCTACGCGTTCGCCCAGCTCGTCGTGAGCATCCCCGAGGGCTCACTGCCCGATCACGTCGGCACGGTGAAGGTCTTCATGTTCCTCACCATCGTGCTCTGCACCCTGCCGAGCACCCTGGGCATGGGGGCGATGTTCCCCCTGGTGGTGCGCGTCTGGACGAGCGGCGGCGACTCGATCGCCAAGGACGTCGCGAGCGTCTACACGGGCAACACCGTCGGCTCGATCATCGGCTCGTGGCTGCCCGGCTTCATCCTCTTCGCGCTCATCGGCGCCGAGCGGACGCTCCACCTCGGCGTCGCGCTCAACATGATGCTCGCGCTCTTGATGCTCATCGCGGGGGCCGCCGATCCCGGCGAGGACCAGTCCTGGTGGAGCTGGCGGCGCGTCAACGTCATCGCCCTCCCTCTCGCGGCCGCGGTCGCGCTCGGGGTGAGCATCGCGACCGACACCACGCGCGACACGGCCTGGATGGTACGCGCGGGCGGCTCGGTCGCGTTCCTCGCCCTCGCGGGCCTCGCCTACCGCTGGCTGCGCACCGTCGACTCCGACGAGGCGCCCTCGATCGAGGTGGCGGCCGGCGCGGCGGTCCTGCCCATGGCGATCGGGCTGGGCATCGCCTACTTCGTCCACGCGCCGGGTGAGCACCCGGAGTGGGCGGTCAGCGCGGTCTACGTCGCGCTCAAGGCGACCGTCGCCGCGGTCGGGATCGGCGTCGGCTGGCTCACATGGGCGGCCTGGTACGACGTCCACGGCGCGGCCCCGATGCGGGAGGCGAGCCATGGATGACACCAGCCTCTTCGTGCTCGGGGGCATCGCCCTCGTGGCCGTCCTCGCGCGCATCGCGGTGCTCTACATGCGCCATCAGCAGCGCGACGCGAAGGTGGACGCGGCTCGGCGCCGCCCCAAGCCTTCGGCGAGCGAGCCCAAGGACGCCGCCGGCGAGAAGGCCCGCCCCCTGCCCGCCTGGCACGCGGCCACCGTCTACGTCCTCGCGCCCCTCATCCCGGCGCTCCTCGCGCTGCTCTACCTGGGGACGAAGCACCCCGACTCGATGCTGCGCTGGAACCTCACCCAGATGACGCTGGGCGTCTTCCGCGTCTCCTACGCCGAGGGGATGCTCGACCCGGACTCCTGGGGCTCGCCGGACCTCGTCTACTACCACGACGGCCTGACGACGACGGTGAGCGTCGAGCGCTGGGGCCGCCACTACGCGCTCAAGAACAACGGCAAGGTCGACGCGAGCAACGGCGACGACATGCCGACGCAGATCAACGTCGCGGCCTACCCGCTGCTGCTCCACTCGGCCGGCCCGACCGACCTCGACGTGGCCGTGATCGGCTTCGGCTCCGGCGTCTCGGTCGGCACCTCGCTCCAGTTCCCGGTGCGGCGGGTCGACGTGATCGAGCTCGAGCGCTCGATCCCCGAGGCGGCGCGCTTCTTCGAGGACATCAACCACCTCGACTACCGCCTCGACCACTGGCCGTTCGTCGAGATGGATCGCCTCTCCATCATCAACGACGACGGCCGCAACTACCTCGCGTCGACGACCCAGCAGTACGACGTGATCATCAGCGAGCCGTCCAACCCGTGGATCACGGGCGTCAGCGACCTGTTCACCGTCGATCACTGGCGCATCACCAAGCAGCGCCTGCGGCCGGGTGGCATCTACTGCCAGTGGGTGCAGCTCTACGAGCTGAGCCCGGGCAACATCAAGACGATCTACCGGACCTTCGCGTCGCAGTTCGAGCACGTGCTGGTGCTCAGCGCGGACGACCGCTCGAGCGACACCGTGATGCTCGGCTCGGACCAGCCGATCCAGCTCGACCTCGCGCACGTCCAGTCGCTCTTCGAGCCGGTCGCGTGCCAGAGCGACGACGCGGCCGGGCACTGCCACTGCGAGACCGACCCGGAGACGGGCGAGGTCATCAACCCGACGTGCCCCTCGCGCATCGCGGTCGAGCTCGAGCGCGCGCACATCTTCGGGCCCTACGACGTCTTCGCGCGGACCCTGCTCGTCAGCCGCGACGAGGTGATGGCCTACACGCAGATCGAGCACCGTCGCCGCGGCACGGAGACGAGCCTCTTCGGGCTCATCACCGAGGATCGCTGGGTGCCCGACGTGGGCTCGACCAACGCCGGCCCGTGCGAGGCGCCCGACTGCCGGCGCGACGACGCGATCCTCAACACCGACGACAACGCGCGCATCGAGTTCAACGCACCGAACGACCTCATCGGCTTCAGCCGGTACGAGAACTACCTCTCGACGATCTACTCGGAGGAGTGGCCGTACGGGCACCCGATGCCGGCGCTCGCCAACTTCGGCGAGGGGGACGCGGCGGCGCGCAACTACGCCGAGCTCGCGATGAGCCTGATCGCCCACGGCCGCTACGGCTGGGCCGGCGACTTCATCGAGCGGAGCCAGCGCGCCGGCCGCGCCCGCGAGACCGCGGTGGCGCTCGAGGTGCTCACCCACCTCCTCACGGCGGAGAACGAGCCGGCGGTCCACATCGAGCCGCCGATCCCGGGGCCGGAGATGGACCGGGACACGGCCCGGCAGCTCACCGACGGCTTCGACGCGGTGCGCGACGCGGTAGACGAGCACGCCTACGGCGCGGCGCTCATCGCGATGGAGAACATCCCCGCGCCGCTCCGCCTGCACAGCGGGCCGGGGATGCGCTTCCTCTACTCATTTCTGCTCTACAAGGCGGCCGACGGCAGCTACGCGCAGTACCGCGCCGCGATCGAGCACCTCGAGGACCTCGTCCGGACCGACCCCGACTACGTCCTGCGTCACCCCGAGGTCTACTACTTCCTCGCGCGCTCCCACGACGCGGAGGGGAACTACTCGCAGGCGCTCCGGGCGATGCGGGCGTACGTCGAAGCGCGGCTCGTGCCGATCAACAACGACGCCGACGAGGTGCCAGAGCCGCCTCCGGGCGAGGCGCCCACCACGGACGCCGAGGGCGAGTCGGACAAGACCGAGCACGAGGCGCACGGCTGAGCCGCCGGCCGCAGCCACCGTCGGCCAGCCCCATCGAACCGCTCGCGCGCCCCGGGCGCACGGTCGGACTGCGGGCGGCTGGGCTGGCCATGGCGGCGCCCCTGGCCACCCGACGCCCCTCTCACGGATCGAAGCGCGAGCCCCCCTGCGCGAGCCCGCCCGCGGACGGCCTGCGACCCGCCGCCGACGCCCGGATCATGCGTGATCCCGCGGGGTCTGTGCGAAACGGCCCGGTGCGTAAGCGCTTTCGCGGCGATCTGCCTCCCCGTTGTGTAGGCCCCTTCGCACTTCCCAGGCGATCGTCGACCTCAACAATTTCGGCCGCATAGCCGCTTTGTGACCGAAGCGCTCGGAACCGCTGGCGTTTCCCCGAAAACGGACGTCTGCCCGGTTTTCGTGGCACCAATCCTGCTCATAACGGCGGCAACGAGAGGGAACCAAGGGGATGCAGAACCAGATGACTCAGCCCACCTCGACGGCGACCGCGGAGCCCCGCGCGCTGCGAATCCTCGCCAAGTCGGTCTTCCGTGAGCTGAAGGGCTCCGGCTACAACCGCTCGGACATCGTCGCCTTCGCGACCGAGATGCTGTCGCTCGTCAGCACCGACATCCGCGAAGGGTCGCCGACCCAGGACTGACGCTCGAGGGCGGACGCGGGCTCCTCGCCCTGCGTGCGCGTGCCGCAAGCGTGGCCGCTCATCGCGGCCGCGGCCCGCGCGTCCACCGCGCCCTGCCCACCGCGCCCTGCCCACCGCGCCCTGCTCCCGGCAGCCCCGACGTGACGCCTCGGCCTCTGCGGCCGGGGCGTTGGCGCGTCCATCTTCCCCGCTCGCGCCGCCGCCCCGCCCCTCGTGGTCGGGGCGTTTTCGTTCCGTCCGTCGCGCCGTGCGCTGGATCGCTTGACGCCCCCAATTGCCGCGGATAGGTAGACACCTCCTTTCCCCCACGAGATACGGAACGAGGGAGCCATGGCCACCAAGATCGCCATCAACGGGTTCGGCCGCATCGGCCGCTGCGTCGCGCGGATCCTGTTCGAGCAGAACACCGACCTCGAGCTCGTCGCGATCAACGATCTGACGACCAACGAGATGCTCGCGCACCTGTTGAAGTACGACTCGGTGCACCGCACCTTCGGTCAGGACGTCAGCTACGACGACGACTCGATCACGATCGGCGGGCGCAAGATCGCGAGCTTCGCGGTGCGCAACCCGGCCGAGCTGCCGTGGAAGGACCTCGGCGTCGACATCGTCCTCGAGTGCACCGGCGTCTTCCGCGACCGGGAGGGTGCGGGCAAGCATCTCACCGCGGGGGCCAAGCGCGTCGTCATCAGCGCGCCCGGCAAGAGCGTGGACGGTACGTTCTGCGTGGGCATCAACACCGATCAGTACGACCCGGCCAAGCACCAGGTCGTCTCGAACGCGTCCTGCACCACCAACTGCCTCGCGCCCGTCGCCAAGGTCGTCCACGAGAGCTTCGGCATCGTGAAGGGCCAGATGGTCACCGTGCACTCGTACACGAACGACCAGCGCATCCTCGACCTGCCGCACAGCGACATCCGCCGCGCCCGCGCGGCCGCGATGAGCATGATCCCGACGAGCACCGGCGCGGCCAAGGCGATCGGCCTGGTGATCCCGGACCTCCTCGGCAAGCTCGACGGCAGCGCGATCCGCGTCCCTACCCCGAACGTCTCGCTCGTCGTCCTCACCGCGCAGCTCGCGAAGAAGACGAGCGCGGCCGAGGTCAACGCTGCCCTGAAGGCCGCGAGCGAGGGTCCGCTCAAGGGCATCCTCGGCTACGAGGAGACGGAGCTCGTCTCGAGCGACTTCATCGGCGATCCCCACAGCAGCATCGTCGACGCGGCCTCCACCGCGGTGAACGACGGCGACCTGCTCCAGGTGCTGTCCTGGTACGACAACGAGTGGGGCTTCTCCCGCCGCATGGTCGACCTCACGAGCTTCCTCGCCTCGGCCGGGGCCTGATCCGATGCTCGAGGGCATCCGCGGGCTCGACGACCTCGACGTCGACGGCCGGCGCGTGTTCGTCCGGGTGGACTTCAACGTCCCGCTCGACGGCACCACCGTCACCGACGACACGCGCATCCGCGCGGCGCTGCCCACGATCCGCGAGCTGATGGAGCGCGGGGGCCGGCCGGTCCTCGCGAGCCACCTCGGCCGGCCCAAGGGCAAGGTCCGCCCGGAGCTGTCCCTCGAGCCGGCGGGCGCGCGGCTCGCGGAGCTGCTCGACTGCGAGGTGCTGCTCGCGGACGACTGCGTCGGCGACGGCCCGCGCAAGGTGGTGAGCGACCTTCGCGACGGCCAGGTCGCGCTCCTCGAGAACCTCCGCTTCCACGAGGGCGAGCCGGAGAACGACGAGGCGTTCGCCAAGGAGCTCGCGCGCCTCGCCGAGGTCTACGTCAACGACGCGTTCGGGGCCGCGCACCGGGCCCACGCCTCGGTGAGCGCCCTCCCCCAGCTCCTCCGCGAGCGCGCTGCCGGCCGCCTGATGCACCGCGAGCTCGAGGCGCTCGGTCACCTGATGACCGACCCGCCGCGCCCTTACGTGGCCGTGCTCGGCGGCGCCAAGGTGAGCGACAAGATCGGCGTGCTCGAGTCGCTGATGACCAAGGTCGACACCCTCGTGATCGGCGGCGCGATGGCCAACACCTTCCTCGCCGCGCAGGGGCATGAGCTCGGCCGCAGCCTGGTCGAAGAGGACAAGCTGCCGCTCGCCCGCTCGCTCCTCGCCAAAGCGCAGGAGCGCGGCATGGAGATTCTGCTGCCGGTCGACGTGGTCGTCGCCGGCTCGCTCGACGCGCCGGCCGGGCGCGCGGTGCCGGTGACCGAGGTGGGCGCGGACGACATGGCGCTCGACATCGGCCCGGCGTCGGTCGCGCGGTTCGCCGAGTCGCTGCGCGCCGCCAAAGCGGTGCTCTGGAACGGGCCGATGGGCCTGTTCGAGAACGAGGCCTTCGCGGCCGGGACGGTCGGCGTCGCCAGGGCGATCGCGGAGGCGGAGGGCTTCACCGTGGTGGGCGGCGGCGACAGCGTGGCCGCCATCCACCAGCACGACCTCGCGTCTGCCTTCGACCACGTCTCGACCGGCGGCGGCGCGTCCCTCGAGCTGCTCGAGGGGCGAAAGCTCCCCGGCGTGGAGGCCCTACGATCATGAGCGCCTCGAGCCGCAGGCCCCTCATCGCCGGCAACTGGAAGCTCCACAACACGGTCGCCGAGTCGGTGGAGCTGGCCCGCGCGGTGCTCCACCGGACCCCGCGCGACGCCGCGGTCGACGTGCTCGTCGCGCCGGTGTTCACCGCGCTCTACGCGGTCCACGAGGCGATCGGCGACGGATCGGTCCGCCTCGCGGCCCAGGACTGCCACTTCGAGGACCGCGGCGCGTTCACGGGCGAGGTGGGGCCGGCGCTCCTCAAGGACGTCGGGTGCACCTTCGTCATCCTCGGCCACTCCGAGCGCCGTCACGTCTTCGGCGAGCTCGACGAGGCGGTGCGCCGCAAGGTCGCGGCCGTCCTGTCCCACGGGCTCACCCCGATCGTGTGCGTGGGCGAGAAGCTCGAGGAGCGCGAGGCGGACCGGACCGAGGCGGTGGTGCTCGGTCAGCTCGACGCGGCCCTCGAGGGCCTCGACGCGGAGAGCGCGCGCGGCTGCGTCATCGCCTACGAGCCCGTCTGGGCCATCGGCACGGGCCGCACCGCGAGCCCGGAGGACGCCGAGGCGGTGCACCGGGCGATCCGCGCCCGCCTCGGGGAGCGCTTCGACGGGCCCACCGCGGAGTCCGTCCGGATCCTCTACGGCGGCAGCGTGAAGCCGGCCAACGCGGCCGCGCTCCTCGCCCAGCCGGACATCGACGGCGCCCTCGTGGGCGGGGCGTCCCTCGACGCCGAGTCCTTCGCGGAGATCGTCCAGGCCGCGATCGCCTGATCCGCGCTTGAATCGACGGGCGAGCTCGGGGGTTGAGGCCCCCGGGGGACCCCTCCCCGGCCGGCGGCCCGCCCTTCTGGCACCGCCGGCCCAGTCTGCTACTACCCCGGGCCGATCATGTGGTTCACCATCGTCTCAGTCTTCTACGTCCTGGTCTGCGTCTTCCTCATCCTGGTGGTCCTCCTCCAGCAGGGGAAGGGCGGCGGCATGGGCAGCGCCTTCGGCGGCGGCGGTAGCAACACCGTCTTCGGCGGCGCGGGCGCCGGCAACTTCCTCACGCGCCTGACCGCCATCGCGGCCACCTCGTTCATGGTCCTCAGCGCCGTGCTCGCCTACATGTCGACGAGCGGTGAGCGCGACTTCGAGGAGATCGAGCAGGTCGAGGCCGAGCAGAACGAGGCGACGATCGGCGGCGACGGCGAGAGCGAGGACGGCGACGCGGCCGACGACACGGCCGACGACGACGCGGCCGACGACGACGCGGCCGAGGTCGAGGACGTCCCGCTGACCACCGAGGACGCGATCGAGGACGAGGTCGGCGACGCGCTCGACGAGCTCGAGGGCCTCGAGGAGGTGCTCGGCGAGGACGCGGTCGAGGACGCGGTCGAAGACGCGATCGAGCCGAGCGAGGAGCCCGCGGCTCCGGAGCCCGACGAGGCGCCCGAGGCCGCGGCGCCGGCGGCGGCCCCTGCGCGCGCCGCCGCCGCGCCGGCCGACGCGCCCGCGCCAGCGGTCGCGCCG
>JAUHXR010000504.1 GCA_030426845.1 Polyangia bacterium
GCGACCCAACCTGACGATCTTCGCCGCTGCGCTGCTCACGCTGCCGCTGTCGATGGGCGCCTCGCTGATCCAGCCGCTCCTGATCCGCGACGCGATCGACGCCGCGATCCTGAGCCACAGCCGGAGCGCGCTCCTCGCCGCGGTGTGGACCTTCCTCGGCGCGCTGGTGGTCGAGTTCTTCGCGCGCTTCGGCCAGGTCTACGCGCTCCAGCTCGCGGGCCAGCGCACGCTCGCGCGGCTGCGTATCGACGTCTTCCAGAAGATCCAGCGCCTCCACATCCGCTACTTCGATCGCACCCCGGTCGGGAAGGTCGTCACCCGCGTCACGAACGACATCGACAGCCTCGGCGAGCTCTTCGTGTCCGGCGCCATCATGGCGATCGCCGACGTGCTCATGCTGGTCGGGATCGTCGCCTTCATGCTGTCGCTCGACGCCCGGCTCGCGCTGGTGGCGTTCGCCGCGCTGCCTCCGCTGGCGCTCGTGGTCAACGTCTTCCGGCGCTTCGCGCGCGAGGCGTTCCGCGCGATCCGGGCCAAGATCGCGACCCTCAACGCGTACCTCGCGGAGCAGGTCCAGGGCGTCGCGGTCGTCCAGGCGTTTGGCCGCGAGGCGGAGTGCGCGGCCGAGTACGAGCAGATCAACGCCGACTACCGCGACGCCAACCACAAGTCGATCCGCTACGACGCGCTGCTCTACTCGGTCGTCGAGTCGGTCAGCTCGATCACGGTGGCGATGGTGCTCTGGTTCGCGGCCGTGCAGCTCGCGGACCTCCCCGAGGGTGCGGCGCTCGCCTACGCGGGCACGGTCGTCGCGTTCTACGAGTACATCAACCGCTTCTTCGTCCCGATCCGCGACCTGAGCCAGAAGTTCACCATCGTGCAGTCGTCGCTCGCGGCCGCCGAGCGCATCTACGGCGTCCTCGACCAGAAGGACCTCGACGCGCCCGAGGTCGACGCGCCGCCCGCGCCGGCGGTCGACGAGGACGCGGCGCTCGCGCTGCGGGGCGTGCGCTTCGGCTACCGCGAGGGTCAGGAGGTGCTCCGCGGGGTCGACCTCACCGCGCGGCGCGGCGAGAAGATCGCGATCGTCGGGGCGACCGGGGCGGGCAAGACGACCGTCACCGCGCTGCTCCTGCGGCTCTACGACGTGAGCTCGGGCAGCGTGCTGGTGGACGGTCAGGACGTGCGCGACCTCGACCCCTCCGCGCTTCGGCGCCGGTTCGCGGTCGTGTCCCAGGACGTGTTCCTCTTCGCCGGCACGGTGCTGGAGAACCTCGCGCCGGGCGATCCCGAGCCGGACCGGGCGCGCGCCACCGAGGCGCTCGAGCGGGTCGGGGGCCTCGCGATGGTGGAGCGGCGTGACGGCGGCCTGGACGCGCGGGTGGATGAGCGCGGGGCCAATTTCTCGGCCGGCGAACGCCAGCTCCTCGCGTTCGCCCGGGCGCTCTATCTCGACCGTGAGATCCTCATCCTCGACGAGGCGACCGCGAGCATCGACTCCGAGACCGAGGCCCGGCTGCAGGCCGCGATCGAGGAGGTGCTGCGCGGCCGCACCGCGGTGATCATCGCTCACCGGCTCTCGACGATCCGCTCCGCCGATCGGATCCTCGTGTTCCACAAGGGCCAGATCGTCGAGCGCGGCGCCCACGACGAGCTCCTCGCCCTCGGCGGGATCTACGCGCGGCTCCACCGCCTCCAGTTCGCCCATGAGGCCGCGGGCGGGGACGGCGAGGAGGCGGGCGACGAGCTGGGCACCCCCGCGCCCGCGTGAGCGGCCTCAAAGGGTTGTTGACAGAGGCCCCTTCGCTGGCCCGCGGGACGACGAATCCTCTATACTGTCGAGGATGTACGGGGGCAGGCGAAGCTGGCGACGTGACGCCGGTCGACGGGGCTCGCGTCCGGGCCCTTCATGAGCGAGAGCGCGGCCCCGGTCCTCTACGGCAAGTATCAGCTGCTCGACCTGCTGGCGCGGGGCGGGATGGCCGAGGTCTTCAAGGCGAAGTCCCACGGGGTCGAGGGCTTCGAGAAGATCCTCGTCATCAAGCGCATCCTGCCCGAGCTCAGCGAGAACCCTCGCTTCGTCGAGATGTTCATCAACGAGGCGAAGATCGCCGTCACGCTGAGCCACGCGAACATCGTGCAGGTGTTCGACCTCGGCCGCGCCGACGACATGTACTTCATCGCGATGGAGTACGTGGCCGGCTACGATCTGGCCACGGTCCTCAGCCGCAGCCGTCGGACCCATCGCCCGCTGCCGCAGGAGCTCGCGGTCTACGTCGTGAGCGAGCTGGCCAAGGGCCTCGACTACGCGCACCGCCGGCGCGACGCCCAGCTCCGGCCGCTCCACATCGTCCACCGCGACGTGTCCCCTCAGAACGTCCTGATCAGCTTCGAGGGCGAGGTGAAGCTGACCGACTTCGGCATCGCGAAGGCCGCGCTGGCGGTCGAGGAGCGCACCGAGGCCGGCGTGCTCAAGGGCAAGTACGCGTACATGTCGCCCGAGCAAGCCCGCGGCCACGAGGTGGACGCGCGCACCGATCTGTTCGCGCTCGGGGTGGTCCTCTACGAGCTCCTGGCCGGCAAGAACCCTTTCTATGTGCAGGAGTCGACCTACGAGACCCTGCGCCGGGTCCGCGAGGGGGACTTCGAGCCGATCGAGCGCCTCGTCCCCCACCTGCCGGAGGAGCTGGCCGCGATCGTGAACCGCGCGCTGAGCGCGGATCCCGAGGCTCGGCACCCCAACGCGGCCACCCTCTACGAGGAGCTGGTCCAGTTCCTCTACTCGAGCGGCCGGCGGGTCGGCGGCCACGATCTGGCGGATTACCTGGCGGAGGTGCGCCGCGCGACCGAGGCGGCGCAGCAGTCTCCTGACGAGGCGAAGCTGCGGGCGGTCTTCGACCAGGAGGGCGGGAGCGACGCGGCCTACCAGCCCGACGCGACGCCGGTCGAGGTGCCGCGGACGGGCCCCCGCCGCAGCAGCCGGCCTCGCCGGGTCACCGGGGGCGTGCCGACCTACGAGCGCCGCGACGTGACCGCGCTGGTCGTGCGCTCGCCCGAGGCGCGCTTCCTGGATGACCCGCTGGTGAAGAAGATGATCCGCCGCTTCGGCGGGGCGGTGGTCGACTACGAGCCGCCGCCGGGCAGCCTCCCCACGCTGGTCGCGCTCTTCGGCGTCCGCGATCCGGATGGGCGCGACACCGAGGCGGCCGCGCGGTGCGGCCTTCGGGTGGTGCGCTCGGCGCGCACGGGGACCCAGACGGGGCTACCGGGCGTGCGGGTGCAGCTGGGGATCCATGGCGGGCGGATGCTCGTGGACGTCCGCGACGAGCCGGTGCGCGACGAGGCCTTCGACGCGCTCGCCGAGCGCGCGCGCGAGGTCGCCGATCGCGCCGCCCCGGGGACGGTCTGCGTCTCCTACGAAGCGCAGCGGGTGATCGCGGGCCTCTTCGTCACGAGCCCGACGGCCGAGGCGACGAGCGCGCCCCACGTCGTCGAAGAGGAGCGCAGCCTCGCGGACGCCTCGGGCAAGTTCATCGGTCGGCGCGAGGAGCTGCGCCGCGTCGGCGAGCTGCTGGCGGCCGCGAACCGCGGCCGGATGAAGGTCATCGGGATCACCGGCGACGCGGGGAGCGGCAAGACGCGCCTCCTGCTCGAGACCCAGCGGCGGCTGCGGCTCGGCGGGCACGACGTCGGCATGTACGTCGCGACCTGCTCGCGGCAGAACCGGGACGTGCCCCTGGCCGCGGTGCAGGAGCTGCTGCGGGCGGTGCTCGGGGTCGACGAGCTGGAGTCGAGCGCGGACGCGCTGGAGAAGGTCTTCCGCCTGCGCGAGCTGGGCCTCGGCGCGGCCGAGATCCACGCGGTCGCGGTGGCGCTCGGCCTCGACCCTGAGGACCCGAGCGAGTCCGACGCGAGCGGCGGCGGGAGTCACCCGGCGCAGCTCCTGCGGGCGGCGATCGCGCGGATCGCCGGGAAGCTGGCCGAGGACCGCCTCACCGTCTTCGCGTGGGACGCGGCGGAGAACATGGACGACGAGTCGCAGGCGCTCCTCG
>JAUHXR010000144.1 GCA_030426845.1 Polyangia bacterium
CGGCCCGCCGAACGGCACGACCACGAAGGGGGCCGGCGCGGCGGGCGCGCAGGTGCCGCCGGCCCCCAGCGCGCAGGTCGCGTCGCAGGGCGCCATCCGCGTCTCGAACGGCAGGCACCCCACGCTGGTCGGCTGCATCGTCCCGGGCGCGCACACGCCCTCCCCCGTGCACACCCCGCCCGGGTCCGGCGCGAACGCGCAGCTCGCGCCGCACGTCGCGCTCTGGGTCCCGCAGTTGCCGCAGGCGGCCGTCCCCCGCTCGCCGGGGCTGCACACGCCCTCGTTCATGCAGGCGCCGTAGGCCCAGAGGTTGTCCGGCCCGCACACCCGCTCGAGGGTCCCGCAGCGCGTGCCGCAGGGGAGCGTCTCGCGCGCGCCGACGGTGGAGCAGACCTGATCGGTGCAGGCCGAGATCGCCTCGAGCTCGCACATCCCGTTGCACGCGATCTCGCGCTCCTGGCCGGGCGGGCAGCCCTCGCCGGTGCGCGTCCGCGTGCCCGGGGCGCAGCCCTCGCCCACGCACATGGTCGCGGGGCTCCACTGGCAGGTCGCGTCGCAGAGCTCGGTCGCCGTGCCGCAGTTGCCGCAGGCCACGTCGCGCGTGCTGCCCTGCTCGCAGACGCCCTCGCCGACGCAGCCCTCGGACTGCCACACGCCGCTCGCGTCGCAGCGGCGCCGCTCGATGCCGCAGCGCCCGCACGGGAGCTGATCGACCGCCCCGGGCGCGCAGATCGAGGCGCCCGAGTCCGGGACGCCCGCGTCCGGGACGTCACCGTCGCGTCGATCGGGCGTGCCTCCGTCTCGGTCGATCGACGACCGGCCGCACGCCACCACGATCAACGCGGCCAGGGCCGCTCCGCACGCACGCAAGCTCATCCTTGGCGAGTAGCAAAGCCGCTTGGCCCCGACAAGGCAGGGGCGCGAACAGCCCGTTGAAGAACCGACCGTGATGGATCGCGGTCGCGAGGGCGCGCCTGCGTGGCGCAGCGGGACGAGGGAATCCCGGAGAATTCTCGAGGAGCGATGCGCCGCGCAGGCGCGGGCTCCCGGCCGTGAGGCGCGCGGGGAGGTTCTTCAACGCGCTGCTAAGGTGGCCCCCGTGACCTACGTCATCTACGGGGCGCCCGGCACGGGCTCGGGGATCATCGAGGCCGCGTGCGCGGAGCTCGGGGTGGGGTACGAGGCCCGGGACCTCGACGCCCGCAACGACGAGCACCGCGGGGCGGGCTACGCCGCGGTCAACCCGCACCGCAAGATGCCCGCGCTGGAGGTGGGCGGCGAGCGGATCACCGAGTCGGTCGCGATCGTCCTGACGCTCGACGAGCGGCACCCGGAGGGCCGGCTGCTGCCGCCGCCGGCGAGCCCCGAGCGGGCCCAGGCGCTCCGCTGGATGCTGTTCCTCGCGACCGAGGTCTACCCGCTGGTCGAGATGATCGACTACCCGGCGCGGTTCGTCGACGAGGGCGCCGCGTCGACGCTGCGGGAGCGGGCCGAGGCCATGACGCGCGAGCGCTGGCGGGTGCTCGAGGCCCACGTCGCGGGCGAGCCGTACCTGCTGCCGAGCGGCTTCTGCGCGACCGACCTCTACATCACCAAGCTCGCGGTGTGGGTCGACGCGGGCTGGCGGCGTCAGCACCTGCCGCGGGTGAGCGCGCTCGTCGAGGCGGTGCGCGCGCGGCCGGCGCTCGCGAAGGTGTGGGCTCGCCACATTCGTTGACCGCGCGGCCCGCTACGGGCAGGCCGGGAGATCGAACGAGACCACCTGCTGCGCGTAGGGCCGGTCCGACGGAGTCGGGGTCTGGCGGAACGCCTCGCTGCGCGCCTGGCCGTCGAAGCGGCCGGTGAGGACCGCCGTCTCGCCGCAGGCCGACACCGTCACCCGGTAGCTCACCGGGCGGCCCTGGATGCAGCTCAGGTAGTGCGCGACGTGCACGCTGTAGCGACCGACCGGGGCTCGACCCTCGGGCCAGTAGATGTGCTCGTTGTCGACCCCGACGTTGGAGCTGCACGCCGCGTTCGCGTCGAGGTCGAGGTGGCCGCCGCTGAACGCGTTGGTGTTGCCGAAGTAGACCACCACCCCGGTCGGATCGACGACGTAGAGATCGAGGTCGGTCGGCTCGCCCATCGTCAGCGTGACCTCCACGTCGCCCGCGCCGACCGCGACGACGCTGAGCGGGCGGGTCACCGGCGCCGACGCGCGGCCCGCCTCGTCGACCGAGGCGACGCGCATCGTGACGTCGAAGCGCTGGCCCGCGGTCACGCTCACCCCGTTGGGCATCACCGGAGACTGGATCGCGAAGTACACCGTCGCCCCGTCCGAACCGCCCGCCTGCACCATCCCGAGCTCCGTCGGCACGGTCGCCGGCAGGTAGAAGTGGCCCTGGTAGCCGTCGAACGAGACGAGGTAGCCGGTCACCCCCGTCCCCCCCGTGGCGTCGCGGGCGCGGACGAGGACGCGCGACGGGGTGCGCGCGAGCACGGTCAGCGGCTGCCCGGGCGCCTCCGAGGGATCGTGGGAGACGCTCGGTCCTCCCGCGCCGGCCGTGGGCATCGGCCCCGGGCGCAGCTCCGCCCCCGGCACGACCCAGGGCGTGTCGACGGTGCGCACCGCGGTGGGCTGCCCGGCCCGCGGCATGGGCAGGAGCCGCCCGCTCGGCACCAGGCTCTCGACCTGCGCATAGGGACCCGGCCGGTAGCGCGCGCGCATGTCGTCCACCGCCGCGACCGGAGGAGGCGTGGGGATCATCGGGTCGGCGACCGGACCGGGCGCGACCGGCGTCGGCGGGGGCGGCTCGTCGGTCTGGGCCTCCTCGCCCCCGAAGTCCCAGCCCGCGAGGCGCTCGCTGGCGCCGTAGACGATGCCCAGCCCGCCCGCCACGAGGACGAGCCCGGCGCAGCCGACGCCGCAGCCCACCGCGAGGCGCGAGCCGGTGGAGGGCCCCTCGTCGTCGGGGAAGCTGAGCCGTTCGCGGTCGCGGGCCATCGGCTGCAGTTGTAACCTCGGCCGCGCGATGCGGCTCGTCGGAGGCATCTTCGTCGGCGGCTCGGCGCGGCGGATGGGCGGAGCGCCGAAAGGCCTGCTGCCCCACCCCGAGGGCGGCACGCTCGTCGAGCGGCTCGCGCGGGTGCTCCGATCGGTCGGCGCGGAGCCCTGCCTCGTCGGCGCGGGCGAGGCCTACGCGGCGACCGGCCTGCCGCGTGTCGACGACCGCCCGGCCGGCGTCGGGCCCCTCGGCGGCCTCTGCGGCCTGCTCGACGCGGCGGAGGGCGGCGTCGCGATCGCGGTCGCCTGCGACATGCCGCGCGTCGACGCGGACGATCTGCGCCGGCTGCTCGCGGCCCGTGGCGACGCGCTGGCGGCGGCGCCGACGCGAGGCGGCCGCTACGAGCCGCTCTGCGCGGTGTATGACGCACGTGCCGTGGACATCGCGCGGCGGCGCGTCGCCGAGGGCGCGCGCTCGCTGCAGGGGCTCCTGCGGGAGCTCGGCGCGGTCGAGGTCGCGGTGGCGCCCGATCACCTCGACGACTGGGACACACCCGAGGACGTCAGCCGCTCGTAGAGCTCGGCCACCCGCTCGGCGCGGCCGCGCCCCGCGTACATCGCGAGCGCGTGGCGCGCGACCACGTCCAGCGCGCGCCAGGTCGGCTCGTCGATCGCGACGATCGCGCGCACGGCCACGGGCGGCGCCTCGGGGCACGGATCCTCGCTCGCCGCGATCGAGTCCGCGCCGGCCGCGAGCCGCGCCACCTCGGCCCCGTCGACCTCCGCCGCCGAGCCGGCCTCCGCGAGCGCGCGCCGCGCCTCGAGGTCGAGGCCCTGCCAGGCCGAGAGCGAGAGCTTGAGCCCCGCGCGGTCGAGCGCGCGGCGGGCGGCCATCGGGAGGAGCGTGAGGTCGCGGGGCTCGCCCGGCAGCCAGAGGATCACGGCGCCGGGTACTTCTCGGCGTTCTTGTGGAGCTTGGCCTCGATCGCGGCCGGCAGATCGATGCCGGCGCGGTCGCAGAACATCAGGAGGGTGATCGCGACGTCGGCCGCCTCGTCCGCGAGCCGGCCCGCCACGTCCGGGCGACGGGCGACCTCGTCGGCCTCCTCGGACGCGACCCAGCGCAGCTCCGCGACGAGCTCGCCCGCCTCGGACGCGACTGCCATCGCGAGGTTCTTGGGGTCGTGGAAGGGCTCCCACCCGCGCGCCTCGACGAACGCGCGGATGAGCTCGGCCTGAGCGCGCAGGTCCGGCACTACTCGCCGACCTGGTTGAGGAACTCCTCCGCCTCCTTGAGCGTGTCGTCCTCGAGCCGCGCGCGGCGCGCCCAGAGGACGGCCTTCTGCTGGTCGCCGTTCTTGAACGCGATCTTCGCCTGGTGGAGGAACGCCTCGGCCTTCGTCATCGGCCCGGGCTCCTTCTGGAGGGTCACCACGCGGAGCGCCTTGAGCGCGGTGTCGTCGTCGCCGAGGCTCATCGCGAGCTGCGCGAGCTCGGCCGCGACCTCGCCGTTGTTCTTGTCCGCGTCGAGCGCGACCGAGAGCCACTCCTTCTGCGTCTCGGAGTCGCCGCTCATCCCCGCGATGCGCGCCATCCGGAGCTGCATCGCGGCGAGGTGCGGGCTGCGACGGCGCTTGAAGCCGTTGATCGCGTGCTGCAGCAGCTCGACCGCCTCCTGGAGCCGATCGGTCCCCACGTAGGCGTCGGCGAGGAGGATCGTGAGGTCGTGGTCCTCGGGCTGGATCTGCGCCGCCTCCGCGAGCGGCGTCAGCGCGCCCTCGGCGTCGCCGACCTGGATGAGCAGGTCCCCCGAGCGGCGGAACAGCGCGAAGCGCTCCTCCGGGTCCTCGGCCGCGTGCGCGTCCTCGAGCACGAAGACCGCGAGCTCGCGCAGCGCGCCCGTCTCCTCGTAGAGCGCCTTGAGCGCGTCGCGCAGCGCGGTCGACTGCGGCTGGTGCTCGAAGACGTACTCGAGCCCGGGTCGGGCCTCGCCCGGCTGCTCGATGCGGCGGCACGCGTCAGCGAGCGCGAGGGCGGCCGCGACCTGGGCCTCGCCGTCCTCGATCTCGATCAGCCGCGCGTTGTGCCGGGCCACGTCGGCCCAGCGCTCCGCCGCGCCGTCCACCTCGCAGAGCGTGCGGAGCGCGTCGCCGTCGTGCGGCGCGCGCTCGACCCACTCGGCGAGCACGTCGCGCCCCTGCTCGGGGTTGCCCGCCTCGGTGAGGACCTGGGCGAGCCGGTGCGTCGTGCGGAGCTCGAGCTCCGCGTCGGCGATCTCGTTGGCGTGGTGCCGGTGCGCGTCGAGTCCGCCGACGAGCTCCTGCGCGCTCGCCGCCGGATCGATGGCGTAGGCGGCCTCGAGGTCCTCGACCGCCGGGGTGGTGTTGCCGAGGCTCAGCTCGAGCCCCGCCCGCATCCTCAGGAGGTGCGCGCGCTCCCCCGTCGGGTCGGCGAAGTGCTCGAGCGCGCTCGTCACGTCGTCGATCGCGGCGGCCTGGAGGCCCGCCTCGGTGAGGTCCTGGACGACCTCCTGCAGCAGGCTCAGATCCTCGGGCGTCTTGCTCCACGCCGCTCGCATCACCTCCGCCGCCTGGTTCGGCTGGTGGAGCTGCGTCCGGTAGAGGTCGGCGGCCTCGCGGGCCCGCGCCACCGCGGCCGCGGGGTCGTCCCGGTGCGCCGCGTCGTGCGCGATCATCGAGGCCAGCTCGACCCAGTCCTCGCGCTCGCGGTGCGTCGCCTCGAGCCGCTCGCGCAGCTCCTCGTCGCCCGGGTTCGCGCGGAAGCCCAGGTCGAGCGCCCGCGCCACCGCGTGCTCGTCGTCGAGCGACGCCCACAGCGCCATCAGGTCGCGCGCCAGGTGGCTCCCCTCGTCGCCGGTCGAGACCGCGAGGAGGCGCTCCATCAGCTCGGCCCGCTCGCGCGGATCGGAGCCCTCGCCGTAGTGCGCGAGGAGCGCGGCGAGCAGCTCGCGGGAGTCGCCCTTCCAGTCGAGCCCGCCGCGGTAGAAGTCGACCGCCGCCTCGGCGTCCGTCGGCTCGATGAGCTTGCCCATGCGGAGGCTGAGCGCGACGATCGCGTCCACGTCCTGCCGGTCGCGTGCGCGGTCGAGCTGACGCTGGAGCAGCTCGACGAGCTGCTCGTTGTCGCCGCTCGCGGAGAACAGCTCCGCGAGGCGGCTCGAGGCCTCGGCGTGGTCGGGGTCCTCGTCGAGGACACCCTTGAGCACGACGATGGCCTCGTCCTCGACCTTGGCGACGTCGAGGAGGTAGCTCGCATAGAACATGCGAAGCTCGTTGCGGTCCGCCGGGTCGAGCAGCGCGTCGAGGGTCGTCGAGACGACGTCCATGAGGCCGTCGCGATCCTCGAGCTTGGCGTAGACCCCAGCGAGCGGCTCCCACAGGCCGCGGTTGGCCGGGTCGTTCGCGAGGAGCGAGCGGTAGGTCTCGGCCGCGAGCGCGAGGTCGCCCCCCTCGCTCGCCGCGAGCTCCGCGACCCGGAGCCAGAGCTCGTTCGACTCCGGCGCGTCCGCGATCTCCGCCGCCTGCCGCATCCAGCCGAGCGCGCCCGGGATGTCCCCTACTGCCTGCCGACGCTCCGCGAGGCCGGTCGGGATCCACAGCGCGTCGAGGACGACGCCCCGGTCGCGCGCGATGTCCATGCCGCGCGTGAGCAGCGCCTCGGCGCGGTCGGGCGCCTCGAGGGCGTCGGCGCGCTCCACGCCCTCGCGCACGTGCTCGAGCTCGCCGTCGGGCCGGGCCGCCTTGCGCTCGAGCAGGTCGAGGATCATCGCGGTGTCGCCCGAGTTGCGCGCGACCTGCTCGTAGAGCGCGAGCAGCGCGTCGTGCTCCGCGAACTCGCCGACCACCGCGGCGAGGATCGCACCGGCGCGGGCGTATCGAGGCTCCCGCGCGAGCGCGCCCTGGAGCGTCTCGAGGCCCTGCTCGACGTCGCCGCCGCCGAGCTCGACCTCGGCGATCCGGTAGAGCGCCATCGTGCGCGCCTCGCCGGGGACCACCGAGTCGTCGGCGTCCACGAGCTGACGCAGCACGCGGACCTCCTCGGACCCGTCCCCGCGCGCCTGCGCGACCCGGGCGAGCGCCTGCCACGCCGCGACGACGTCGACCCCCGTCTGCTCCACCCGCTGGTAGAGCTCGGCCGCCGCGTCGAGGTCGCCGAGGTCCGTCTCGGTCACCTCGCCGAGCCGCAGCAGCAGGCCCGAGGCGAAGCTCGCGTCCTCCTTGCGCCTCGCCTTCTCCGCGAGACTGCCCAGGGTCTCCACGTAGCGCGGCACGACCCCCATCGCCTTTGCGAGGGCGCGGCACTGCGCGTGGAGCCCCGCGTCGTCGGGGGCGAGCTCGACCGCGCGGATGAGCGCGTCGAGGCCCTCCTCCTTGCGGTCCATGTGATCGGCGAGCACCCGCGCGCGGTGCGCGAGCATCCGCGCCTCGGACCCCGGCTCGAGGCCCGCCGCAAGGCGCTTCTCCACCGCGGTCAGCGCGAGCTCCACCTCGCCGTGATCGAGGAGATCGCGGCAGAACCGCTCCGCCTCCGCGTCGGCCTGGGACGCGGTGCTCAGCGCGGTCGCGAGGAGCTCGGCCGCCTGATCCTCGTCGTCCTGCTTCTTCGCGAGGAGGCTCAGCTCGTAGAGCACCTCCGAGGCGCCGACCTTCACGTCCTCGGCCGCCGGGTCCTGACGGCGCACGACCAGGAGGAGCGCGCGGTAGGACTTCTCCGCCTTGTCGAGCTGGCCCGCCTCGGTCGCCATCCGGCCGGCCATCCGCAGGATCCCCGGGTGGCTCATGTCCATCTTGCGTGCCTTCTCGAGCTGGCCCATGGCCTCGTCGAGGTCGCCCGCCGCGTGCGCGACCCGGGCGAGCTGGTAGTGCACCGCGGCGCGCTCGGCCGAGCGACGGCGGCCGAAGGACTTGGCGAGGACCTCGAGGATCTCACGCGCCTCGTCGAGGCGCCCCGCGACGCGGAGCCCCAGCGCGAGCTTGCTCTTGAGCGCCTGATCGTCCGGCGCCAGCTCGACCCCCATCTGCAAGATCGGGATCGCCTGGTCCGGCTGGTCGAGCTGGTGCTCGTAGAGATCGGCGGCCTCGCGGACGTAGGCGAGCCGGGTCTCCACGTCGTCCTCGTGGGGCGCGCCCTCGGCGAGGAGCTTCGCCAGCGGCTCGTGCGCGCCGGCCTCGCGGTAGAGCGCGGCCAGGCGCGAGCGCGCCTCGGACGAGGTCGCGTCCTCGGCCACCATCCGCTCGAGCACCGCGATCGCGGCGTGCGCGTTGCCCGCCTCGATGTGGGCGTCCGCGAGCCGCAGCCCGATCGCCCCGCGCTCGCCCTCCTCGGCCGCGTCCAGCCGGCGCTGCAGCCACTCCGCCGCGACCCCCGGCTCGCCGCGATCCATGTGCAGGCGCGCGAGCGCGTCGAGCGCGACGGTCGTCGGCTCGAGCTTCACCACGCGCCGGTGCGCGGCCAGGGCGCCCTCGACGTCGCCGAGCTCGCGCTCGAGCAGCTCCGCGCCGCGGGCCCAGAGGCTCGCCGCGCGGGAGGTCTCGCCGAGCTGCTCCACCGCGGTCGCCTGGGTGGTGTAGAGCTGGCTGAGCTCAGCGTGCTGGTTGCGCTCGCGTAGGATCTGCGCGAGCTCCTCGCAGGACGCCTCGTGGCCGGGGTGCTCCTCGAGGTTCTGGCGCAGGACGCCGTCGCGCCCGCCGCCCGCCTCGATAAGGCCGAGCACGCGCGCGATCTCGAGCCGCACCGACAGCCGCGCCTCGGGCTCGAGGTCGAGCTCGAGCTGACGCTGCCGCAGCGCGAGGAGCTCCGGCAGGCGGCCGCGCTCCTCGAGGAGCGCGCCGAGCGAGCTCACCGCGTCGGCGTTCTCGACGCTCTCGTCGACCACGCTCTTCTGCAGCCGAAGCGCCCGATCGGTGTCGCCGATCTGGCGGCACAGCTCGCCGGCTCGGGTGCGCAGCTCGCGCGAGCGCTCGGCGCTCACCGGCATCCGCGCGCCGTCCACGAGGAGGTCGGCCGCGCGCGAGAGGTCGTTCGCCTCGGTCGCGAGCTGGACCAGCGCGTCGAGCGATTCGACGGCCACGCTCGGCGCGTCGCGCTCCCCCGTCGCCTCGCCGGTCCCCTCCCAGAGGCGCCGGGCCGCGCGATGGAGCGCGCCGTAGAGCTCGCCGGCGAGCGCCGGATCCGCGACCGGCCCGGCCGCTACGCCGGCCGCCTCGTGCAAGAGGTCGAGGTCGTCGGGGAAGTGGCTCGCGAGCTCCCGCAGCGTATCGATGAGGGGCCGGCCGGGCTCGCGGCGCTGCAGCCGCGCCAGCTCGCGCAGGGTGTCGGTGTGAGTCCGCTCGTGGGCGAGCGCCCGCGTGAGCGCGGCCTCCGCGCCGGCCGCGTCTCCGCCGCCTTCGAGCCAGCCCGCGACCCGGCCCTCGAGGACGCGCCCGATCTCGCCGCGCACCTCGCCCGGCGCGGGCACCGCCGCGGCCAGGCCGGCCGCGAGCGCGGGGGTCGCGCCCGCCTCCGCCGCCGACGACGCGAGGCGATCGAGCAGCTCGGCCTGGACCTCGTCGCGCGCGACCGAGACCTGAACGGCGGCCGCCGCCGCGCCGTCCCAGCGCCCCGCGGCGCCGCCCACGCGGATCGCCTCCGAGGCCGTCTCGAGCTCGTGCGGCTCGAGGGCGAGCGCGGCCGCCCACGCGTCGAGCGCGGCCGACAGGTCCTCGAGGCGCGCCTCGAGCACCCGCGCCTGATGGCGGCGCAGCTCGGCCGCCCGCGGCTTGCGCGTCTCCGTGAGCGCGGCCGCGGCCTCGCCGAGCGACTCGGCCGCCGCCGCGTGGCCGTCGGTCGCCTCCGCGAGCCGGGTCAGCTCCGCCTCGAGCTCGTGGCTGGCCGGGTCGTGCCGCAACGCGCGTCGGATCGCCTCGAAGGCCGCGCCCGGCTGCTCGGCGCGCGTCTCGTAGAGCGACGCCGCCTCGCGGAGCACCTCGACGCGCTCGGCGTCATCGTGCGCGAGCTCGATGCGCGGCTCGAGCAGCTCAAGGGTCGACTCCCACGCGTCGGCGAGCTGGTAGGCCTTGGCCAGGCCGCGCACCGCCGGGGCGCGGGCCGCCTCGTCGTCGAGGAGCTGCCGCAGGCCCGCCTGCGCGCGCTCGAGGCCCGGCACCAGCTCGATGGCGCGGTGGTAGGCCTCCGCCGCCTGTGCGCCGCGATCGAGGTGCTCGCGCGAGACGTCGGCGAGCCGCGCGAGGACCTCGGCCGCGCGCTCGGCGTCGCGGCTCGACGCGCGCTGCAGCAGCGCGAAGAGCTCGTCGTGGCGGCCCGCCTTGGCGAGGAGCACGAAGAGCGCGTCGACCGTCTCGGCGTCCTCGCCGAACTGCTCCTGGATCTGGCCCCAGGTCGCGATCGCGGCGTCGAGCTGGTCGAGCTGCTCGGCCTGGGTGCTGGCGATACGCCCCAGGTCGAGCCGCCGCTGGACGGCCGGGACGTCCGCCTGGGTACGGCGCCGGAGCGCCTCCACGTGGCGGTTCCACCGGTGCTCGCGCCCGGTCAGCTCGATCATCGCGTCGAGCGCCTCGAGGTCGCTCGGATCGGACTCGAGCCGCGCGTCCCAGAACCCGAGCGCGCGCTCCGCGTCCTCGAGCCGCTCGGCGAGGCGCGCGCACTGACCCAGCACGCGGCGCCGCTCGACGGGGTCCGACTCCGCCGCGGCGAGCCCCTCGAGCACCGCGAGGCGCTCCTCGAAGCGCTCGGCCTCCTCGAGCAGGGCCTCGAGCCGGCGCCCGACGGTGAGCTTCGTGGAAGCGACCGGCTCGGCCGCGAGCACGCGCTGATAGAGCGCGATCGCCGCGTCGCGATCCCCGAGCGACGCCCGCGCGTCACCGGCGTCGACGAGCAAGGATAGCTGACGTGGCCCTGCCTCGGCGGCGTCCGCCGCGGCCACGAGCGCGTCGGCGTAGGCGGCCTGGGCGTCGGCGCGCTGAGCGAGGTGCGCGAGCTGCTGCTGTGCGTCCTCCGCGGCCGGGTCGAGGCGCAGCACCGCCGCCCAGTGCCCCATCGCGCGCGCCGCGTCTCCCGCCTGCGCGACCCGCTCGCCGAGCTCGCGGTGGAGCGCGACCTCGCCGGCTCCGTCCGCCCGCTCGAGGGCGACCCCGAGCACGCGGACCACGTCGTCCTCGCGGCCCGCCGCGAGGTAGCGCTCGCGGAGCAGGTCGAGGGCGCCCGCGCGCACGTCCGGCGCCGCGCCGTCGAGGGCCACGATGCGCTCGAGGAGCGCGAGGTTGTCGTCCTCGGGCGCTCCGTCGTCGAGCAGCGCGCTCACCTCGCGCAGCGCGCTCGCGCCGTCCTCGAGGTTCTCGAGGTAGCAGCGCGCGATGCGCCCGCGGAGCTCGAGCGCCTTCTTGCCCGAGGTGTCGTCGACCCGGCGGCGCCACAGCGCGATCAGCTCCTCCCAGCGGCCCTGCCGCTCGAGGAGGCGCTCGAGGCTCGAGACGAGCTGGCCGTCCGACGGACGCACGTCGAGGAGGCGCTGCAGGTACCCGATCGCGCGGTCCGGCTCGCCGGCGAAGTCCTTGGCGAGCTGCGCCGCCTCGTCGAGGAGCTGCTCGCGGCGGTCGTCGTCCTCGGCCGACTCGAGCGCGCGATCGTAGAGGCCGAGCAGCTCGCCCCACCGCTCGCCCTCGGTGAGCACGACCGTGAGGCGCTGGAGCGCCCAGTCCGCGCGCGGATCGATCTCGAAGACGCTCGAGAGCACCTCGACGATGTGCGGCGAGTCCTCCGCGAACCACTCCTCGTGGAACCCGGCCGCCCGCTCGCCGAGGCGGCCCGCGAGCTCTCCGTCGAGGTCCCCCGCGAGCGCGCGGCGGTAGGCCGCGCCGGCCTCCTCGGGGCGCTGGAGCTCTTCGGCGAGCTCCTCGAGGAGATCCCACGCGCTGTCGTCGGCCGGAGAAGCCTCCGCGGCCGCGATCGCCGCCGCGAACTGCTCCTCCGCCTCCGAGCCCGCCTGCGTCCCCTCCACTTGCTCCTCAGCCATGCATCGTCTCCGCCGCGTGAGAGTCGGGGCGCGCGCCCCTGAGGCCGGCGAGGATACCAGCCGGGCGGGTCGGGGATCGACGGCTTCGTGACGGCTCGCGTCGGGCGGTCAGCCCTCGGCGACCTCGCCCACGATCCGCTCGATGTCCTCGAGCGCGAAGGGCTTCTCCACCCGGCGGAGCTCGTGCTGAGCCAGGAAGTCACGCGCACGCTCGGTGAAGGCCCCGCCGGTCATGAAGACGAAGCGCTCGGCGAGCTCGGGGCGCTCGGCGCGGATCGTCTCGAAGACGTCCATCCCGCTCATCCCGGGCATCATGAGGTCGCAGATCACGACGTCGTAGCCCTCCGGCGCGCGGAGCCGCTCGAGCGCCGCCCGGCCCTCGCCGACGATGTCCATCGCGAAGCGGTCGCCGAGCCCGAGGGCGAGCGTCTTGGCGAGGCGGATCTCGTCGTCGATCACGAGGACCCGCGGGCGGGACGTGGTCGGCGCGGCCGGGTCGGGCCCCTCGGGGCTCGAGGGGCGCGAGGCGCGGTGAGGGGACGCGGGCAGCTCCACCCGCACGGTGGTGCCCTCGTCGGGCGCCGAGCGCAAGACCCGAATGTCGCCGCCGGCCGACGTGACGATGCCATGGCAGATCGAGAGCCCGAGGCCCGTCCCCATGCCGCGGGGCTTCGACGTCCAGAACGGCTCGAAGACGTGGTCGACGCGCTCGCGCGGGATCCCGACGCCGGTGTCCTCCACGTCGATGCGCACGCGGTCTGCGCGCGACCGCACACGCACCGTGATCGTGTGACCGTCGCCGCCGGCCTGCTCGATCGCCTGGGCCGCGTTCACCAGCAGGTTGACCAGCACCTGCACGAAGCGGGTCTCGCTCCCCATCACATAGGGCGCGCCCTCGATGTCACGCTCGAGCGTCGCGACACCCTTGATCTGCGCCATCGCGAGGTTGACCGCGGTGTCGACCACCTTGGCGACGCTCACGGGCATCCAGCTTCCGTCGTCGCCGCGGGAGAAGGTCTTGAGGTCGCTCGCGATCACGCGGACGCGCTCGACCCCGTCGAACGCGCGGCGGAAACCGTCGTCGACCGCCTCGAGGTGCGCGGGGTCGCCGGTCTCCGAGTACTGCTCGAGGCGCCGCCGCGCGATGTCGAGGCTGGTGCGCACGTAGGCGAGCGGGTTGTTGATCTCGTGCGCCACCCCGGCCGCGAGCCGGCCGAGGGAGGCCATGCGCTCGCCCTCCGCGAGGCGACGCTCGATCACGCGTCGCTCGGTGATGTCCTCGACCACCCCGACGCCGCCCTCGATCGCGCCGTCGCGGACGATGGGGGAGAACATCGCGCGGTAGAGCCGGCGCCGGCCGCCGGTGGCCGAGACGTACTCGCCCTCGAAGAGGCCCGTCTCGCCGCGCAGCGACTGCTGCACGCAGGCCACCACCTCGGCGTTGGGCAGCGTGCAGAGGTTGAGCCCGAGCAGGAGCTGCCGCGAGCTCCCCATCTGTTCGACGAACATCTCGTTGCACGCGGTGATCCGGCCGATCGAGTCGAAGTGGAGCACGCCGACCGGGACCGACTCGAACACCACCCGGTAGGAGCTCTCCGGGCTCGGCGCCGGCGCCGCCAGGTGGAGCGGATCCATCTCGAGGTCGTTGGGCCCGTCGGCGGGCGAGCGGAGCATCAGGATGGTCACCGGGCCGACCCCGTCCGCGCGGGTCGTCGTCACCTGCACCACCTGGTGGATCTCGACGCCGTCCGACCGGAGGAACGGCACGCGCACCGGCCGCGGCCCCGCCTCCGCCGCGCGCTGGAGCCGCTCGAGGATCGGCGTGCCGTCGACCTCGTGGATCCGATCCGGCAGGAGCGCGGCGAGAGGCCGCCCGAGGATCGCCTCGGCCTCCTCGGCGAGCAGGCGCGCGGCCGCCGCGTTGACGAGCTGGACGCACCCCCCGCGGTCGAGCACGACGACCGGATCACTCAGCGCGTCCAGCGTCGCCTGGGCCGACGTGGTGCTCACCCCCATGGCGAGCAGTCTATATCAGCCCGTGATCGAAGCGGCGCCCCGGCCCTCACGGAATGCGACGCGGCGGGCGGCCGGTTGCCCGACGTGTCAGGAACCTGCGGCCGCGCGCGGCCCTGGCTATCCTTTCAGTGACCACCGATCGGACCGACGTGCCCTCCCCTCGCGCCCTCTTCTCCTGGTTCGCCCTCCCCCTGGCCGCGCTGACGCTCGCCGTCGCGGGGTGCGGCGGCTCGACGGACGGCGGCTCGGAGTCGCCCGCGCGGAGCCCCTCCGAGGGCGACGAGGCCGGCCTGTGCCCGGACACCGCGCCGGCGCCGAACCCTCTCCCCGGGGTCCGCGAGGCGCAGCGGACGGCCGCCTACTGGATCGAGCGCGCCGCCGCGTCCGGCGACGTCGACGCGCCGCTGCTGAGCCCGGCGCAGGTCAGCGCGCACAACCTCGCGATCGCGCACGACCCGGAGCAGGGCATGCCGATCGACCGCGCGTCGCTCGGCCGCGCGCCGGCGCCGGCCCAGGTCGCGCGCGAGGTGCGGACGCGGCTCGAGTACATGCGCGAGCGCATCGGCTCGGGCGAGTACGTCGACGCCGCGGGCAACCGGCTCGACCCGGCCGCGGTGCGCGCGTTCGCCGACGCGGCGGTGGAGCCCGCGCCCGAGCTGCGCGTCGCGCTCGCGCCCTTCCCGCTCCGCTGCGGGCCGCGGCCGGAGGGCCTGTTCAAGCGCCCGATCGACCCGGCGTTCGATCGCAACAACTGCTCGACCGTGCGCGCCCAGGAGCCGGTGCAGCTGCTGCAGCGCTGGCCGAACGGGATGTGGCTCGCGAGGACGCGCTACACGCTCGGCTGGATCGCGGGCGACGCGCCGCTCTCGCCCGTGGTGCCCGACGCGCTCGCCCCCGCGCTGACCTCGGGCGCCCCGATGCGCGCCGCGGCCGGGACGACCCTCGAGGCCGACGGGGCGCGGGTTGAGCTCGCCGAGGACGCGCTCGTCTACCAGGACGCGCGCTCCGGCGGGCGCGTGCTCTTCGCGGACGCGGCCGGCGTGCACCTCGGCGACCCGGCCGCGCTCTCGCCCGCGCGGCGACCGCTCACCCGACGCGCGCTGATCGAGGAGGCCTTCGCGCGGCTCGATCGGCCCTACGGCTGGGGCGGCCACGAGGGGGGCCTCGACTGCTCGCGCTTCGTGATGGACGTCCTCGGGACGTTCGGGCTCGAGCTGCCGCGCCACAGCAGCCGGCAGGCGGCGAGCGGCACGTACACGATCGACGTGGAGGGCGTCACCGACGGCGAGGAGCGGCTCCGCCTGGTCGACGCGGCCGCGCGCCGGGGCGTGGTGCTCCTGCACTTCCCCGGGCACATCATGATCTACCTCGGGCGCGACGACGCGGGCACGCCCATGGCGATCCACGCGTTCAGCGAGTACGTCGAGCCGTGCGACGCCGAGGGCGCGACCGAGGAGGACGAGACGCTGCGCCGGGTCGACCGCGTGACGGTGAGCGACCTGTCGCTCGGCGAGGGCACGAGCCGCCGCTCCTTCCTCGAGCGCCTGACCAAGGTGGTGGTCCTCGGCGCGACGGTGGGCCCTGAGCTCATCGCGGTGGCGGAGCCGCGGCGCCCGGCCCCGGTGGTCGTGCCGCCGGCGCGCACCTGCGACGACACCCTCGAGGTCCGCGTCTTCCGCTCCCCCGAGCGGCCCAACCCGACGCAGCCGCTCCGCGTGATCATCACGTCCCAGCGCGAGCTGGGCCCGGCCGAGCTCGTCCTGATCGATCCGGACGGCGGCCGGCACACCCCGGAGGTCCACACCCTCGGCGGGCCCCCGTTCTCGTACTGGGTGGAGGTCGAGCGCCCGGCCGACGGGCGGTGGACCGCGGTGCTCGGCGACGGTCCCAACGTCTACGCGTGCGAGCACGTCAGCGTGGCCCGGCACCCCGGCCGCCCCGAGCCGGCCGAGCCCGGCGTCGTGTGGGAGCCGCGCCTGCGCTGGGAGGCCGACACCGAGGCGCTCTTCAGCGCGTTCGTCGAGCAGCTCTTCAACTTCCCGGTCGAGGAGGACCGCACCTGGCCGAACCTCAGCGTGCTCCTCGACGACCCGCAACAGAACCTGCTCTACAACCACTTCGGGCGCGACGAGGAGGAGGACATCCCGCTCCGCCCGGACTGCGCCGACCTCCCCTACTTCCTGCGCACCTACTTCGCGTGGAAGATGCGGCTGCCCTTCGCCTTCCGGAGCTGTACGCGCGGGCGCCACGGCGAGCTGCCGCGCTGCGACGCGCTGCGGACGCCCCAGTGGGAGCACGAGCAGATCGATCGGGTGCAGGCGTTCCGCGGTTTCATCCTCACCCAGGTGAAGCGCGGCGTGCACTCCGCGTCGGGCCGGACCCACCCCGAGGACTCCGACACCCCGCTCTACCCCATCCCCCTCACGCGCGAGGCGCTGCGGCCGGGCACCGTCTACGCGGATCCGTACGGGCACCTCCTCGTCATCGCCCAGTGGATCCCCCAGGGCGTCGACGGCTACGGGATCCTCGTCGGGGCCGACGCCCAGCCCGACGGGACGGTCGGCCGGCGCCGCTTCTGGCGGGGCTCGTTCCTGTTCCACCCCGACACGACCCACGTCGGCGCCGGCTTCAAGGCGTGGCGGCCGATCCTCTACGACCGCCGCGAGCAGGCCTACTCCTCGCTCGAGAACCGCGAGATCACCGCGCGCCGCGGCTACGTGCCCTTCTCGATGCAGCAGTACGAGGGCACGACCGACGACTTCTACGAGACGATGGAGGGCCTCATCAACCCGCGCCCCCTCGACCCGGTGCAAGTTCAGCTGACACTGATCGACGCGCTCGAGGAGGCGGTCGCGCGCCGCGTCGTGAGCGTGAACAACGGGGAGGCCTGGGTGCGGGACAACCCGGGCCGCGTGATGGAGATGCCCGAGGGCGGCGCGATCTTCCAGACCGGCGGCCCATGGGAGGAGTACTCCACGCCGTCGCGCGACATGCGCCTCCTGATCGCGATGGACACCGTCAACGGCTTCCCCGAGGTCGTCCGCCGCAACCCCGCGCGGTTCGGGGTCGACGAGGCCGGAGTCGAGGCGGCGATCGAGCGCACGCGGGCCCGCCAGCAGGAGGAGCTCGCGCGGCGCCGCTTCAGCTACACCCGCTCGGACGGCCAGAGCCAGGAGCTCAGCCTCGCCGACGTGGTGTCTCGCGCGCGCGGCTTCGAGATGTCCTACAACCCGAACGACTGCGTCGAGATCCGCTGGGCCGCGCCCGACGGCTCGGGCGAGCTCGGGAGCTGCCGCCGCCACGCGCCAGCCACGCAGCGCGCGATGATGCGCGAGTACCGCGAGTGGTTCTCCACCCGTCGTCGACCGATCTACTGAGCGGCTCGTCGCGGCCCGCGTCGGCTCAGCGCGGCGGCTCGGCTCGGCGGCTCAGCGCGGCGGCTCGGCTCGTCGGCTCAGCGCGGCGGCTCAGCGCGGCGGCCGGCACGCCTGGAGCACGCAGCCCCAGCCGCTCGGGCAGTCGGTCGCCTGGGTCGCCTCCTCGCACATGATCGGGTAGCAGCCCGCCGCCTGTTGGCACGCGCCCCAGCACGCGCTCTCGACGATCGGGACGAAGCCGGTCATGCACATCGGGGTCGGCGAGTCACACGTCACGTTGCGGGGATCGCAGTCGAAGAACCCCGTCGGCCCGGCGTCCGGTCGGCCCGCGTCGACCGACTCTGGCCCCGCGTCGGCCCCGGGCTCGCCACCGTCGCAGCCCGCGAACCCGACGAGGGAGACGACGCCGATCCCGAAGAGCCAGAGCCCGAGCCGCCAGCCGCGGAGGCCGCGTGAAGACCGCGCCATCACTCCACGAACTCCGTGCGTCGACCGTGGCTCTGCATCAGGCGATCGTACTCCTCGAAGAGCGTCAGCCCGCCGCTCGTGCGCGGCAGGTCCACCCCGAGCACCCGCGCGGTGAGCAGCCCGCTCAACGCGACGACGCGGTCGCGCTCGTTGTAGCGAGAGACGGAGCGCAGGTTGGTGAGGCTCCGCTTGAGCGTGCTCACGAGCCGGTCGGTGATCCGCCCGGGCACCGTCGGGATGCCGAACGAGTCCGGCAGGTCCTCGGCGAACCGGGCGATCGGCGGCTCGAAGTCGTCGCCCTGCGCCGCCTCGCGCAAGGCCGCGCGGTCCCGCGCGCGCTCGACGTAGGTCTCGAGGACGCGGTGGATCTCCGCGTTGTCGAAGGGCTTGGCGATGAACGTCACGCTGAGCTCCCGCGTGCGTCGCTCGACGCGCGCGTCGTCGGTGCCCGTGACGAGCGCGATGAGCAGGTCGGGGTTGCTCTTGCGGAGGTACTCGCCGAGGAGCAGCCCCTCCATCCCCGGCAGGTTGTGGTCGAGGAACGCGACCTGGAACGTCCAGACCGGCAGCAGCTCGAGCGCCGCCTCCGCCGACTCCGCGGGCACCGCGAGGTGGCCCTCCCGGTGGATGATCGTCACGAGCAGCTCGCGCATCGCGGGGTCGTCGTCGACCACCAGCGCGTGCAGCTGATCCGGCGCGTGCTGCTCAGCCATGCCCCCTCCCCTCGAACCGTCGGTCTCCCTCGCGCCGATCACACTATCAGCCCGAGGCGGTGCGCTGCACCCACAGGCCGAGGTACGCGATCGCGAAGGCGCCCTGGAACGCGACGCAGACCCAGCTCGCCGCGAGGAGGCCGCGGCCGGGGCGCCGCGCCGGGGGCACGTCGTCGCTCGTCACCGCGCGGTGGTTGAGCCAGCTCAGGAGCGGGGCCGACAGGAACGAGAGCGTCGCCGCGAGATCGAGCAGCGGCGGCATCGCCCCCCGGAAGCGCGCGATGAGCAGGAGCGAGCCCACCCCCAGCGCTCCGAGCGTGGCGAGGTAGACGGGCGTCCGCTCGCGCGCGCGCGTCTCCGCCTCGGGCTCGTCGGCGGTGAAGCGCTCCGCCAGCACGCTGATCGCCCGCGGGAAGCCGTCGACCACCGTGAGGGTCGTGCTCAGCATGGTCGCGAAGGCGGCCCCGCCGATCACCGGCCGGCTCCAGTCCCCGAGCGCGGCCGCGTAGAGATCGATGATCTGCGCCGCGAACGCCCCCGCGCCCGCCGCGATGGAGACGTCGGGTCCGTGCATCACGCCGGCGCCGAGCACGACGAAGCAGAGCGCGAGCGCCGCGGTCGACACGTAGCCGATGTGGAAGTCGAGGCTCGACTCGGCGTCCGTCGGCGCGGCCCCGGTCTGGCGCGCGCGCGCGACCGTCCAGAGGCTCTGCCAGACCGAGACGTCGATCGCCGACGGCATCCAGCCGACGAGCGCGACCATGAACGCCACGTCGGCCGCCTCGAAGCGCGTCGGGAGCCACACGCTGCCGGCCCAGCCCACCCGCGGCAGCACGAGCGCGGTCGCGGCCAGCGTGCACACGGCGAGCACCCCCACGATCGCCTTGGCGACTCCGTCGAGGGCGCGGTAGCCGCCGCTCAGCACGAGGGCGACGCACAGGAGCACGAGGGCCCCGCTGACGACCGTCACGTCGAACGGGAGGCCGAACAGCGCGATCGCGAGTCCCGCGGTGACGATCGTGACCCCCGCCTGCACGGTGAACATCGTGCCGACCGTGAGGACCGCGTAGAGCGCGAGCGCCCACCGCCCCTGGCGCCGGTAGCCTTGCAGCATCGAGCGCCCGGTGGCGGCCGCGTAGAGCGGCCCGAAGCGGAACGCGGGGTACTTGGTGAGGTGGGCGACGATCACGAGGCCGACGAGCGCGAAGCCGTACACCGCGCCGGCGCGGGTGGACTGCACGAGATGCGAGACCCCGACCGCCGCGCCGGTGAAGAGCACGCCCGGGCCGAGCGCGCGGAGCCACCCCGACTGGTTCGCCACGCCGCGAGCCTACCGCGCGCGGACGCCCGCGCGGCGTGCAACCGCGCGGGCGTGGCGCGAAGCGCGCGGGCGCTCAGAACGTGTAGCTGGCGCCCTCCCCGAGCCGGAGGTGGACCGTGCCGCCGCTCGCGCCATAGGCCGCGTTGTAGGCCGCCGCGAGGGGCCGCAGGTCGAACGCCCGGGTCTCGGACGGGTAGGCCTCGCACGGGTCACCCTGCCCGTCGTGCTCGAGGCGGAGCTCCACCTGGACGGGGTTCGACTCGAGGAACGCCGGCTCGTAGCAGAGGCGGAAGTAGTGGTTCGCGCACCCGCCGCTGTAGGCGACGCTCACCTCCAGGTTGTCCCCCGCCACCGCCACGCCGTTGAGGTCGAACGCGTCGCTCGTGAACGGCGCGCTCCACGCGGTGCAGGCCTCGATGACGGGCGTCGCGCAGGCGATCTCGGTGCAGGCGACGCTGACCTGGCCGTCCTCGCACGCGCAGGTGTTGCAGCCGTCGGGCGCGGGGGCCCAGCCGTCGGCGTAGGAGCGGCCGTAGACGCTGCACGCCGGCCCCGCGCAGGCCAGCTCGGTGCAGCCCGTGACAACCCCGCTCTCGCAGCTGCAGGTGTTGCAGCCGTCGGGCGCGGGGACGCCGGTCGCGCCGTCGGGGTAGGTGATGCCGCGAACCACGCAGGAGCCGTCCGGCGGGGTGCACGCGATCTCGGTGCACGCGAGCGCGCCGGCCGAGCACGCGCAGCTGTTGCAGCCGTCGGGCGCCGGGATGCCGCGCGCGCCATCCGGGTAGGTGACGCCGCCGACCACGCAGGCGCCGCCGGGCGGCGGGCACTCCGCCTCGGTGCAGCTCGTGAGCGCGCCGGCCGAGCAGACGCAGGTGTTGCAGCCGTCGGGGGACGGAACGCCCCCCATCCCGTCCTCGTAGATCACCCCTCCGACCTCGCAGCTGCCCGGCGGCGGCCCGTCGTGCTCGCACTCGTGCGCGCCGGTCGTGAGGGCGAGAGCCAGCGCGGCGAGCGGCAGGACGCGCCCGGCGCGGGTGAACGAGAAGCTGATGTTCATATTCAAGTCTCCTTGCGTGATGCGCGGGGCGCACCGGTCCACGCCGCCCGGCGGGCGGCTCGAGCGAAGCGGGGCTGGTGGCGATCAGCGCGCGGGCGCGCTCACCGTCACCGGGAACAGGTACGTGGTCGCGTCGAGGGTGAGCTCGACGAGGAGGATCTCTTCGGTGGGCTCGTCGCCGGGCGCGCTCACCTCGAACGTGGCCTCGCCAGCGACGGGGAGGCTCGAGTCCGCGGGGCGCTGGAGGTCGAAGGCGTCCCCCGCGCGGAGGCGGCTGGCGCCGATCGTGACCGCGCCGTCGCAGCCGTTCACCACCACGAGCGAGGCCTCGCGGGACGCGCCGAGGAAGAGCTCGCGCTCGACCGCGAGGCACGCGGGCCGGGCCAGCGGGAGGACCGCCACGCCCTCGACCCCCACGTCGACCGGGGGCGATCGCGAGCCGTCAGCGTCCCGCACCTGGAGGCGGAGCGCGCCGGCCGCGCGGACCGCGAAGGCGAACGAGCCGTCGGCGCCCACCGGCGCGATCTGGGGCGGGAGGTTGCTCGCGAGGTCCCACAGCCAGACCTCCGTGTCCGCCGGCGCAGCGCCGGGGCCGCCGAACAGCTCGAGCACGCCGCCGACCGTCTCCGGCGCCGCCCCGTCCACGCGGGCGAGGTCGACCGGCTCGAGGTTCGGCGGCTGCGGGACCGCGGTCCCGACGCACGAGGCGAGCAAGGCGAGGAGCAGCGCGGGGAGTCGACGGGGCACGGCTCGACTCAAAGCAATCGTCGTGCCTGGCGCACCGTGGGTCGGTCGTCGGTAGCTCCTCCGACGTGCTGTACTAGACTGTGCCAAGCAGTCGGTACATTATGGTGCAGATGGACCTCGTCGCAGGGCGGTACGCGGTACAGGGCCACGCGGGCGAGGGAGGCCTGGCGGTCGCGCACCGGGCGCTCGACCTGCTCCACGGGGACCCGGTCGCGCTCAAGGTGCTCCGCCGCGACGCCGATCCGGAGCGGCTGCGTCAGGAGTTCACCGCCCTGATGAGCTGCGCGCATCCGCACCTCGTGCGCGCCCGCGACTTTGGCTGGACACGGGTGGACGGCGTTCATCGCCCGTTCTACGCGGCGGAATGGATCGACGGGGAGGCGCTGGACGCGTGGTGGCCCAGCGCCGACGACGAAGCCCGCCGCGCCGCCCTGATCGCGATCCTCCGGGCGCTGCGGGCGCTGCATCGCGCCGGACTGCGCCACGGGGACGTGACCGCGCAGAACGTCCGCGTCGACGGGACCGGGCGGGCGACGCTCCTGGATCTGAGCTGTGTCGCGCGGCTCGGAGAGGTGGCGGACGAGGTCTCGGGCACGCCGGGCCACCTCGCCCCCGAGCTGCTCCGAGGCCACCCCGCGGACGGCCGCGCGGATCTGTTCGCGCTCGGGGTGACCCTCGAGCGGCTCGGGCCACCGGCGGCGCTGGCCGCGCTCGCCGCCCGCTTGCGCGCGGAGGAGCCGGGTGCGCGGCCGAGCGACGCCACCGA
>JAUHXR010000145.1 GCA_030426845.1 Polyangia bacterium
AGCCGTACGAAGACCCCGTCGACGCTCGTCCCGTTGCGGCTCTCGAGGTCCCGGACGAACACCCCGTCCGGCGTCGGCTCGAGGCGGCAGTGCCGGGCGCTGACCGTCCGGTCGCTCACCTGGACGTCCGCCTCCACGCAGGTCCCGAGCACCAGCGGGCGGTCCTCGATCGCGACGCGGCGCGCCTCCGCCCCCTCGCCGATCAGGAGCCCGAGCCGCGCGGGGGGGACGTCCGCCGCGATCGGCGCGGTGCGCAGCCGCCCGATCGGCGTCGGCTTGGTCACGTCCTGGACGCGCACGAGCGCGTGGTGCGCGCCGAGCGTGAGCGGCCGCCCCGCGGCGATCGGCCGTCGCGACCCGCTCGCGTGGTCGTGCACCCAGACCGCCCCGCCCTGCCGCATCACCAGCCAGTGCCGCTCGCCCACCGCGGGGTCGTGCACGACGATGTCGCAGCCCGCGCCCCGCCCCACCTCGAGCGGTCGTTCGCGCAGCTCGAACTCGCGCAGGGGCTCGTCTCGAAACATCAGAACCAGGACGTCCATCGCCACCTCCTGGGCCCCTTATCGAGGTCGGCCGGTGGCCGGTTGCGTACCGTGTTCGCGCGCAGCGTTCGCGCGCAGCGTTCGCGCGCAGCGTTCGAGCGTAACGACGAGCGTAACGCTCAGTCGGAGTGTGACGCTTGTGCCCTACCCTGTGTGACGCCTTCACGGTCGTCGGCGCGCCGCCGCTCGCTGCGGTGCAGGGCGTAGATCACGGGCAAGAGCAGCAATCCGCCGGGCAGGACGACCACCCCGATCCAGAGCAGCGGCTTCAGCAAGAACCCCATGCTCGCTTCTTGTGCACGGCGTGTGCCGGCGTCGCCTCGCGCACCGACGCGAACCTATTGAAGCGGACCATCGGCGCGGCTAAGGTCGGCCGCCGTGAGCGACGACCTGAAGGCCACTCCTCTTCTGGCCGAGCACCAGGCCCTCGGGGGCCGGCTCGTCCCCTTCGCCGGCTACCGCATGCCGGTCCAGTACGCCGGGGTGGTCAAGGAGCACCACGCGGTGCGCCAGGCCGCAGGGCTCTTCGACGTCTCGCACATGGGCGAGCTCCGCCTGCGCGGGCCCGAGGCCCAGGCGGTGGTCGACTCCCTCGTGACCAACTTCGTCGGCAAGCTGCCCGTCGGCCGCGCAAAGTACACCGCGGCGGTGAACGAAGGCGGCACGATCCTCGACGACCTCATCGTCTATCGCACCGGCGAGGAGGAGATGCTCGTCGTCTGCAACGCGAGCAACCTCGAGAAGATGTCGGCGCACTTCGCGGCGCACGCGTCGGGCCGCTGCGACTTCGAGGACGAGTCCGAGGACACCGCGCTCATCGCCCTGCAGGGCCCGGCCGCGGTGGCGATCGCGCGCGACGCCGGCTTCTCCGAGGAGGCCCTCGGGTTGAAGCCGTTCGGGCTCGCCTCGTTCGAGCTGGCCGGCGCGAAGGTGACGGCCGCGCGAACCGGCTACACCGGCGAGGACGGCTTCGAGATCTTCTGCGCCAACGCGCACGCGGCGCCGATCTGGCGCCTCCTCATGGAGCGCGGCGCGGCCCACGGCATCGCGCCCGCCGGGCTCGGCGCCCGCGACACGCTCCGCCTCGAGGCGTGCCTCTGCCTCTACGGCAACGACATCGACGAGACGACCAACCCCTTCGAGGCCGGCCTCGGGTGGGTGGTGAAGCTCGACCGCGGCGACTTCGTCGGCCGCGAGGCGCTGCAGCGGATCGAGGCCGAGGGCGTGCGCCGCAAGCTCGTCGGCTTCGAGATGACCGACCGCGGGATCGCGCGGCACGGCTACCCCATCGTGGACGACGCCGGCGAGACGATCGGCGAGGTCACCAGCGGCTCCCCCGGCCCCACCGTGGGCAAGAACGTCGGGCTCGGCTACGTCCCCCTCGCGCTCGCCGCCGAGGGCACGCCGCTGTCCATCGAGATCCGCGGCAAGCGCGTCGGCGCGGCCGTGGTGCGCACCCCCTTCTACAAGAGGCCCTGAGACCCATGCCCCACTACCCGAGCGAGCTGAAGTACACCAAGGACCACGAGTGGGCCCGCGACGAGGGGGACGGCCGGATCCGCATCGGGATCACCGCCTACGCCGTCGAGCAGCTCGGCGACGTGACCCTCGTCGACCTGCCGAGCGCGGGCTCCGAGGTGAGCGCGCACGACCGCTTCGGGGACATCGAGTCCGTCAAGACGGTGAGCGAGCTCTACGCGCCGGTCGGCGGTGAGATCGTGGAGGTCAACGGCGAGCTCGAGGACTCGCCGGAGCTCGTGAACGAGTCGCCCTACGATCAGGGCTGGATGGTCATCCTGCGCATGAGCGCCCCCGGCGACATCGAGGAGCTGATGGACGCGGCCGCCTACGAGGCCTACCTCAGCAAGCTCGACGACTGACCGCCCGCGGGCCGGGTTCGGAGCGTGCGTCCGGCCACTGGTGCGGACGGGCCCACGTGCTAAGCGGGCCAGATGCGCTACCTGCCGCACACCGACGACGAGATCCGGTCGATGCTGGCCACGATCGGGGTCGCGTCGCTCGACGACCTCTTCGCGCCGATCCCGGAGGCCTCGCGCCTCGGGCGCCCGCTCGCGCTCGAGCCGGCGCTCGACGAGGCGTCCCTCATGCGGCACCTCGGCGAGCTGGCGAACAAGAACGACGCGGCGCGCGCGCTCTCGTTCCTCGGCGCCGGCGCGTACGACCACCACATCCCGCCGGCGGTCGATCAGCTCCTGCTCCGCTCGGAGTTCTACACCGCGTACACGCCGTACCAGGCCGAGGTCGCGCAGGGCACGCTGCAGGCGATCTTCGAGTTCCAGACCATGGTCTGCGAGCTGTTCGGCATGGGCGTGGCCAACGCGTCGATGTACGACGGCGCGAGCGCGACCGCGGAGGCGCTCCTGATGGCGCGCCGGGTCACCAAGCGCAGCCGCTCGGTGGTGTCGGCCGGCGTCCACCCGGAGTACATCGCGACCTCGCAGACCTACCTCGCGCAGATGGAGGAGGCCGGCGCGCAGATCGACCTGGCCAAGCTCGGGGCGGACGGCACGACGGACCTCGCGGAGCTCGAGCGCCTCGTCACCGATCAGACCGCGGCGGTCGTCGTCGGCTACCCGAACTTCCTCGGCTGCGTCGAGGACCTGCCGAAGATCGCCGAGCTCTGCCACGCGCGCGGCGCGCTCCTCGTCACCGCGACCTCCGAGCCCTACGCGCTCAGCGTCCTCAAGGCGCCCGGCGCGGCCGGGGCCGACATCTCCGTGGGCGAGGGCCAGGCGCTCGCCGTCCCGCTCCAGTACGGAGGCCCCGGGGTCGGCCTCTTCGCGACCAAGGACGACAAGAACCTCGTCCGGCAGATCCCCGGCCGCCTGGTCGGCGAGACGGTGGACACGGACGGCGCCCGCGGCTTCGTGCTGACGCTGAGCACGCGCGAGCAGCACATCCGCCGCGAGCGCGCGACGTCGAACATCTGCACCAACCACGGGCTCATCGCGCTCGCGTTCACCATCCGCACCGCGATGCTCGGCCGCCGCGGCTTCGAGGAGGTCGGGCGCCTCTGCCTCAGCCGCGCGGAGTACCTGAAGGCCCGCATCGCGGAGCTCGACGGCTACTCGATCCCCTACGCCGCGCCGACCTTCAACGAGTTCGTCGTGCGGCGCGAGGACGGCAAGGCCGCGCCGCTGATCGCGGCGCTCGCGGCCAAGGGGATCCTCGCCGGCGTCGACCTCGGCCGGACGTTCCCCGAGCGCGACCACGAGCTGCTCGTGGCGGTCACCGAGCGGCACGACCGCGCGTCCCTCGACCGCTTCGTCGAGGCGCTCGGGTCGGTCTGATGGCGGTCGACTCCAAGATCCCGCCCGCGGACCCGATCGCCCGCCTCGACGAGCTCAACCTCAAGGCCCTCGAGGCCGGCGGCCCGAGGCGCATCGAGCGCCAGCACGCCAAGGGAAAGCTCACCGCGCGCGAGCGCATCGACCTGCTGCTCGACCCGGGCTCTTTCGTCGAGATGGACCGCCTGGTGGTCCACCGCTGCCGCGACTTCGGCATGGAGAAGCAGCGCATCCTCGGCGACGGCGTGGTCACCGGCCACGGCCGCATCGACGGCCGCAAGGTCTTCGTCTTCGCGCAGGACTTCACCGTGTTCGGCGGCTCGCTCAGCGGGGCCTACGCGCAGAAGATCACGAAGATCATGGACCTCGCGATGCGCGTCGGGGTGCCGGTGATCGGGCTCAACGACTCGGGCGGCGCGCGCATCCAGGAGGGCGTCGAGAGCCTCGCGGGCTACGCCGACATCTTCCAGCGCAACGTGCTCGCCTCCGGCGTGGTGCCGCAGATCAGCGCGATCATGGGACCCTGCGCCGGCGGCGCCGTCTACAGCCCCGCGCTCACCGACTTCATCTTCATGGTGGAGAAGTCGAGCTACATGTTCATCACCGGGCCCGACGTCATCAAGACGGTCACCCACGAGGAGGTGACGCAGGAGGAGCTCGGCGGCGCGCGCACCCACAACTTCAAGAGCGGCGTCGCGCACCTCGCCTGCGAGGACGACGCGCACTGCCTCGCGAGCGTGCGGGAGTTGATGGCGTTCCTGCCGTCGAACAACCACGAGGACCCGCCGGCGCGACCGACGGAGGATCCGGTCGACCGCGAGGCGCCCGAGCTCGACGCGCTCGTCCCGCGCGACCCGATGAAGCCCTACGACATCAAGGACGTCATCGAGCCGGTCGTCGACGACGGCGAGTTCTTCGAGATCCAGCCGCACTACGCGCAGAACATCTGCATCGGCTTCGCCCGGCTCGGCGGCCACCCGGTCGGCGTGGTCGCGAACCAGCCGATGGTCCTCGCGGGCTGCCTCGACATCAACGCGTCGGTGAAGGCCGCGCGCTTCGTGCGCTTCTGCGACTGCTTCAACATCCCGATCCTCACCTTCGTCGACGTGCCGGGGTTCCTCCCGGGCACCGATCAGGAGTACGGCGGGATCATCAAGCACGGCGCGAAGCTGCTGTACGCCTACGCCGAAGCGACGGTCCCGAAGATCACGCTGATCACCCGCAAGGCCTACGGCGGCGCCTACGACGTCATGGCGAGCAAGCACCTGCGCGGCGACCTCAACTTCGCCTACCCGACCGCCGAGATCGCGGTGATGGGCCCCGACGGCGCGGTCAACATCGTGTACCGCAACGAGATCGCCGAGAGCGACGACCCGGTCGGCACCAAGGACCGCTTCGTCAAAGAGTACCGCGCGAAGTTCGCCAACCCGTACAAGGCGGCGGAGCTCGGCTTCATCGACGAGGTCCTCTACCCGCGCCAGACGCGCGCGCGGCTCGTCGACGGCTTCGCGCTGCTCCGCGACAAGCGGCTGACGAACCCGCCGAAGAAGCACGACAACTTGCCGCTCTGAGCGCTCGCCGAGGCCCGGGCCCCGCGGGACCAAGAGCGCAGCCTCCACGAGCCTCGCGCCCGGCTCAGCCGAGGAGAGGTGACAGGAGGTAGCGCGCGCCGCGGTAGACGAGCCCCGCGGTCAGATCGAGAGGGTCGGGCAGGCCGCCGAACAGCCCGAACGCCCGCGCGACCCAGAGCCCGATCAGCAGGACGACGAACCCGCCCCAGACCCGGTTGGGGACCTTGCGGAGCGGGTCGAAGCCAGGGTCGATCGCGCCGGCGTAGACGAGGATCGAGCGTCCGATCACGAACAAGACGAGCGGCGTGACGAGCGGCGCGAGCGGGTGGAACCGCAGCATCGCGCCGAGCTCGCCCGAGACCATCGCGCTCGAGGCCCGCGTCAGGCCGCAGCCCGGGCACGGCACCCCGAGGAGGATGCGCGACGGGCAGATGGGCCAGTCCATCAGGAAGAAGAGCCCGAGGAGCGCGATCGGCGTGAGCCCGTAGGCGAGGCGCTTGAGCGAGAGGCGCCTCGGCGGCGCCGCGCTGACCGGCTCGTGCGCCACCTCAGAAGGTGGCCGGCGCGCCGCCGCCCGCTTCCCACACGCGGTTGAGCTCCTCCTGCATGTTCTTGAAGCCCATGTAGCAGAGCAGCATGAACATCGTGTGGCTCATCCCCTTGTCCTCGGCGTCCGCGAGGCCGGCGCGCTGCTGCGCCTCCTGGATGAGCGGCCCGTACTTGATGGGCAGGTAGAGGATCCCGTACACCCCGCAGACCAGCGAGATGAGCAGGTCCATGGTGGGGTTGAGGTCTTCCTTGCCGAGGTAGTTCTTCAGCTCGTTGCCGACCAGATACCACCAGTAGAAGCCGTAGAGACCGCACGTCGCGATGGTCAGGAGCCAGACCGTCGTGGGGTTGCGGCGTTCGCCCTTCATCGTCGCTTCCTCCTGTGCCGCCCTCCGGCACGGTCGCCGCGCGCCGGCGCGGACGAAAGATAACCACCCCCCATCTGGGGGGTCAATGGCGCCCGGCGGACGATCAAGGCGCGATCACCTCGGCCGCGCCGCCGCGCCACGAGTCGAGGAAATGGACGAGCTGAGCAACCGCCTCGTCGACCGGGTTGTCGACCGGCACCGGCGCGATCCGCTCGAACGGCGGCTCGGGCGGCGCGACCACGTTGCGGGTGCCCGCGCGCTGCGTGAGAAGCCCGTGGGTCGCGGGGGAGAACGCGAACAAGCTCCGCGCGAAGAGGCTCGAGTCCACATCGAGGTTGGGCCCGAGGGGCGTCGCGCCCTGCGGCAGATCGGTGAACGACGGCTCGCCGTCGAGGATCGTCGCCCCGGCCGCGCGGGCGAGACCCTCGGTGGCGGAGTTGGGCACCGTCTCGTCGTCGCGCGCCATCTGGAAGAGCACGTCGCGCGGCTGACGGCGGAGCAGCGGGGCGAAGGACATGGAGTCGCCCCGGTCGAGCAGCGTCTGATAGAGCGCCAGCTCCGGGTGGAAGCTCGCCGGGTACGCCATGGGGTCGACCGTGTCCGGGTCGACCCCGAGGCGCGGCAGGAGAATCGGCAGGAAGATCGGCGCGAAGCCAGCGCTGCGCTCGACCAGGTGCCCGAGGTTGCCACCGGTGACGTTGAGCACCGCCGCGCCGATCTCCGGCTCGGACGCGACGAAGACCGTGCCGACGATCCCGCCGAGCGAGACCCCGACGAAGGCGATGGGCGCCGGGTCGACCGCGAACGACTCCAACCCGGGCACCGCCTGGACGGCCGACCAGTCGCCCTCGCGCGCCGCCCGCACCGCGGTCATCAGCTCGAGCGCGCTCTGGCGCAGGATGTCGCGGACGTAGGTCGGGTGGAACGGCTCGAACGGGCCGTCGGTGTCCTGGACGCCGAGGTAGTCGAGGTAGATGGCGTTGCCCACGTGATCGCCGAACCCGTCAGGGGTCGGGGCACCGCTGTAGACCGAGCGGGCGTCGACCACGTCGAAGGAGGCGCGCATCCCGTGGAAGGGCAGATCGATCCCGAGCGTCGCGTACCCCGACGCGGCGAGGGCGTCGGCGATCGCGAGCATGCTGGACCGCTCACTCCCGATGCCGTGACAGAAGATGACGAGCGGCGCCGGGCCGCTCGTCGCGTTCGGAATTGTCAGGGTAAAGGGCACGGTGTCGGTGGCGGCGCTCACCACCTCGCCGTCGGCGTCGTACTCGAAGCGGCCGTGGACGCGCGGTCGAGGCGACGCGAACCAGCGCGCCGGGAAGGTCCCGTGGACCAGGTGCCCGATGTGGGCGTGGACCACGCCGCCCTCGACGTCGAGGCCAGGCACCGCCACCGACGGCGTCCCGAGGATCGCGTCGAGCTCGGGCCCCGCCGCGTAGGCCGCGGTCAGCTCGACCGTCGGCGCGTCGCCCTCCCACACGCGCGCCCGAGCGCTCTGCATGTCAGGCAGGACGGTTTGCACGGTGAACACCGCGAGCGCGGCCACCCGGCTCCGGGGCACGCCGTTGGCCGAGAGGGAAGCGAGCACGCCGCTGTAGCGGTCGTGGGCCTCGCCGAGCACGGGATCGTCGGGCCGCGCGCTCGCGTCGCGGACCTCGCGGAACAGCGGAGCCGGCCCGATCTCGGCCCCGCGATCGTCGCGCACGAGGGTGGTGACCACCGCGGCGTAGCGGCGGCCCGGGACGAGCGGGTGACCGTCGGCGGGTCGGAGCGCCAGGCGCCCCCGGCTCGCGTGCCAGTGGATCTGGACCGGCCGCCGCGTGAACGCCTGAGGGGACGCCGGGTCGGCGTCCACGAGGAACACCGCGCTGTCCTCCCGCGCGCTGGCCGCCACGGTCGCGGGCAGCGACGCGGGGTCGAGCGAGTGCGGAGGGAACGCGAAGAACACCGGCGCGTTGGGGGAGAAGCCGTCGAGATCGGCGAGCGCCACGCGCATCGTGTCCGGGAAGGCGGGCGGCGACGCCGCGTCCTGCCCGGGCAGCGCGCCGAGCGCTACGCGCCCGTCGTCGTCCAGGTAGAGGTCGTCCGGGAAGGGGATCGCCCCGAAGTCCATCGGGTCCGGCGCGGGCTCGAACGCGGGGTGAATCCGCGCCGCGACCCCCGCGTCTTCGGGGTCCGGGATGTCATCGCACCCCGCGAGCGTTAGGGGCAGCGCTAGCCATGAGGCGAGCAGGAGGGCCAGTGGTGGGGAGAGGGCGAAGGAGCCGACCCCGAGCCCGCGCACCGAGAGACTGCTTGAGGTGCTACGCAACTGCCGTCCAATGCAACTTTGTGCGGTCCAAAGCAAAGGGTAGACTCCGGGTCGAACCCGCGTAACCCCTAGGGAAGTCGACACGTCTATGGCACGCGTCTGTCAGCGCTGCAGTCATCATAACGAGGATCACGCCAAGTTCTGCCTGAGCTGCGGCGCGATGCTCGAGGTGGAGGATGACGGCTCCGGAGGGGACCCGCTCATCGGGAAGGTCCTGCTCGGCCGCTACCGCCCGATCAGCGTCCTGGGCGAGGGCGGGATGGGCAAGGTCTACCTGTCCGAGCAGAAGATGGGCACCGCCACGCGCAAGGTGGCCATCAAGACGCTGCACCCGGAGCTCTCGAACGATCCGCAGCTCGTCGCGCGCTTCCACCGCGAGTCCGAGACCGTCATCGAGCTGCGGCACCCGAACACCATCCAGTTCTACGACTTCGGCGAGCTCGACGACGGCACGCTGATCATCGTGATGGAGTACATCGAGGGCAAGCCCCTCGCTGACGTGCTCCAGGAGAGCGGGGCGATCGACGGCCCCCGCGCCGACAAGATCATCATCCAGATCTGCGGCTCGCTCCACGAGGCCCACCAGCGCGGGGTCGTGCACCGTGACCTCAAGCCGGAGAACGTGCTGCTGACTGACCAGGGCGGTCAGAACGACTTCGTAAAGGTCCTCGACTTCGGCATCGCCAAGCGCGACGACGCCGAGGATCCGAACCAGGCCAAGCTCACCAAGCAGGGCATGGTGCTCGGCACGCCTCCGTACATGAGCCCGGAGCAGTTCTCCGGCCAGCAGCTCGACGCGCGCTCGGACGTGTACTCGCTGGGCATCATGGCCTACGAGATGTTGACCGGCCGGCTCCCGTTCGAGGCGGCGACGCCGTGGGAGTGGGCCACCAAGCACCTCACCGCGCAGCCGACACCGATCCAAATGGCCCCCCACGGCGGGTCCTTGCCGCCGAACAAGCAGGCCGCGGTCATGCGCGCCCTCGCGAAGAACCGCGACGAGCGGCAGGACACGGTCCTGACCTTCCTGCAGGAGTTCACCGGCTACCAGGACGCGGACTCGGCGTGGACGATGGCGACCTCGGCGGGCGGGGCGATCATGCCGAAGACCGGCCAGTCCGTGGCGCGACCGCCCGCGCCGACCCCCGGACCGATGCCGCAGTCGCAGCCCGGCTTCCACGCCGCGACGCCGCCGCCCGGGTACGGCTCGCAGCCTGGATACGGCTCACAGCCCGGCTACCCGTCGCAGTCCGGCTATCCTCAGCCGGGCTATGGGTCGCAGCCTGGCGTGCACCCGCCGGGGATGGTCTCTGCTCCGGGCATGCAGGGCGCTCCGGGCATGCAGTCCGCGCCAGGGATGCACGGCGGCCCAGGCATGCACAGCGCCCCGGGCATGCAGAGCGCGCCGGGCATGCAGTCGGCGCCCGGCATGCACACCTCGCCAGGGTACGCCTCGCACCCCGGGACGGCCGGCTACCACCAGGGCTACAGCACCGGCGGTCAGCCGGCGACCAGCGGCGGCGGCCTCGGCAAGCTGGTCGCGGTCGGCGTCATCGGCTTCTTCGTGCTCGTCGGCGGCGCGGCCGGCCTCGCCTATTACGTCTCCCAGGACGAGGGCGATGGCCCCGTCACGAGCAACCCTCCGACCGACACCACGCCCCCGGGCACCGGGACCACCGACACGACGCCCCCGATGGTGCCGACCACGCCCGGCGAGGTGATGCAGCCGATGCAGCCCACCAACCCGGGGGACCCGACCCCGCCGGTCGAGACCCCGACCCCGCCGGTCGAGACCCCGACCCCGCCGGAGACTCCCACCGAGACCGGGCCGCCCGATCCTCCCGAGACCCCGACGCCCCCGACGACGGGTCGGCGCCGGCGCTCCGGTCCGAGCCCGGCCGACGAGTCCGAGGCGCGGCGCACCGTGTCGGTAGGGCTCGGCGCGGCGCGGCGCAACGACTTCGCGGGCGCCACCCGGGCGCTCCAGCAGGCCCAGCGCCGGGTCGGGCGCAACCACCCGATCACCCGCGAGCTCCAGTCGGAGCTCACGCGGCGCGGCTCGAACCAGGTGGGGATGCTCCTGCAGCGCGGGAACTGCCCCGGCGCCCAGGCGCTCTACCGACAGCTCCGCGGCGTCGGAGCGGGCGGAGACGCCCGCCGCCAGTTCAGCCCCGGCTTCTGCCCGGCCCCCTGAGGCTCGCCAGCCACGCCCGGGGCCGAGCCCGCGCCAGCGTCTCCGGCCCAGCGCCTCTCGGCGCGGTCGGGCTGGGCGCAGTGGGGCTGGGCGCAGTCGGGCTGGGCGCTCCGAGGGCGCAGAGCGTCGAGCCCGAGCGCCGGGCTCTCGTGCTCCGGTGCGCGGGGCCTCAGTGCGCGGGGCTTCAGCGCGCCATGTTTCAGTGCGCGGGGCTTCAGCGCGCCATGTTTCAGCGCGCGAGGCTTCAGCGCGCCATGTTTCAGCGCGCGAGGCTTCAGCGCGCGATGTCTCAGTGCGCGGTGTTCGGGAACGGATCCTCGTCCTCGTCCGGCTCGCTCGAGCGGGCCCGCTGGGCCAACTGCTGGGAGCCATCCTCGGCGCAGAAGAGGATCGCGCAGTTCGTGTAGTCCGACTGCTGGATGCGGGAGCACAGCTCGACGAGGTCGTCGTCGGCGTCGACCACCGAGCCCTCGACCGCGCGGCCCGAGTCCTCGTCGTAGCGGCAGTCGTCGAGCGCCACCCAGCGACCGCGGAACTCGTCCCGCTCGCAGATCTGATCCCAGTTCATTCGCTCCATCGAGAACTCAGCATCGTCCAGGGGTCGTACACGGGAGCTGGGAAGCAGCGCGGTCACCCAGGACGCGGCGCCACGGCGGAGGGATCGGCTCGAGATGTCCTGAAGTAGGCCCATGTGCTTGCCTCGGTACCGGCGTACGGGGTGCGGCCGGCGCGGGTCAACTTCCTGGCAACTCGGCTCGGCGAAGTCTTCCGCGACCGTTGGCGAGACGCAAGTGGAACGCGAGACCGCGAGGCCGGAGAGTATCGAACGCGACAGCTCAGGTCGTCGCGCTGCGCCGACCTGCGAGCAGGAGATACGCGTAGAGGCCGACGCCCACGAGGAGCGCGAAGAGCAGCTTCGCCACGTAGGGGACGGTCGGCTCGTGGAGCTGGCTGATCGTCCCCTCGATCAGGCCGGCGAGCACCAGGATGGGCATCGTCCCGACCACCAGCCGGGCCGCGCGTCGCCCCTCCGCCGCGAGGGCGTCGCGACGGCGGCGGCGACCCGGGAACAGCAAGCCGCGGCCGAGGATCAGCCCGGCTCCGCCCGCGATGAAGATGCTCGTGAGCTCGGGGATCCCGTGCGGGAGGATCCACGCCCAGAAGAACAGGTCCTGGTCGGCCTGGTGGTACTGCATCGCGAGCGCGCCGAGCGGCACGCCGTTGTAGAAGAGCACCCCCGCGCTCCCGATCCCGAAGGTCACCCCGAGCGCGAACACCAGGAAGCTCACCTGGATGTTGTGGGTGAACAGGAAGTTCGAGAACTGCGCGGCCGCGTCGGCGCTGTGGGGCCCGCGCTCCTGCTCCTGCGCGATGCGCTCCTCCGGAGTCCAGGCCTGGTGCTGCTCGGGGATGAGCACGCCGAGCGCGTCGGCGTCCACCGCGACCATCACCGCGCCGAGCCCCCCGCCTCCGAGCAGGAGCGCGGCGGCGAGCGTGATCGCGCGCCACTCGGCGCGGAAGAGCCGCGGGAACTCGGTGAGGAAGAAGGCGAGCAGCCGGTGCCCCCGCGCCCCGGTCCCGGCGTGGATCTGCGCGTAGGACCGGGCGACGAGATCGTTGAGGTAGTCGACGACCGACGCGTCGACGAGCTCGGTCCGGGCCCGGATCAGGTCGCTGGACACCGCGCGGTAGAGCTTGCCGAAGCGCTTGGCGCCGTCGATCCCGAGGCCGCGGACGCCGCCGCGCTCCACCTTCGCGAGCGCGTCCTCCAGCTCCTCCCAGTCGGGCTTTCGCTCTGCGACGAAGCGGTTGACGTCGAAGCCCTTCACGCGCGCGCCTCCGCCCCGCGCTGGCCGAGCGCCACCGCGGTCAGGTTCAGCACGTACTTCTCCTCGCTGAAGAAGCTCGGGCGCGCGACCCCCAGCCGCTCCTCGAGATGAGCGGCGAGCTGCGCGAACAGCTCGCGCCGGACCGGCAGCGGGAGCTGCTCGCGCCGGAGGCTCAGCCCGACCATCACCTCCCGCTCGGGCGCGGTGATCCGCCGGCACGCGAGGGCCACCGCCGGATCCTCGACGAAGGTGTTGTAGCGCTCGGACGGCGGCACGACCGCGCTCGGCGCCGGGGCCTTCCGCTCGCGGACCACGATCGTCCCGGCCGCGAGGTCACCGAGCCGGCGGCGGTTCGTGTCGAGCAGCGCGCTGGCCCCGCCCACGAGGTAGAGCCCGGGCAGCAGGTCCACGATGCGGACGAGGTTGCGGACGACGGCCTGGACGAACCCGATCCGCACCCCGTCCTCCGACAGCGTCCGCAGCCCGACGAGGCGCTTGCCGACCGTCTGCCCGCCCCACAGCCACTCGAGCAGCGCCGAGTACCACCACTGCACGAGGAACACGATCACGAGGAGGATCGCGTTGGCGAACCCACCCAGCACCGCCTGCAGCGGCGAGACGAGCTGCGACGCGATCGCGATCAACGCGAACATGACGAGCACGTCCACGAACCACGCCAGGGCCCGGCTCCCGATGGAGGCGAGCTCGAACTCGAACGTCACGTTCTCCGGCGTGCGGATGACGTAGGCCACGCGGCTCCTAGGCTACCAAAGTCCTAGGCTACCAAGGCCTGGCCAGAACGCTCGGGGTGGCGACCGACCGCGACCCGCCAGGAGCGGGCCGCGGCGCGCCGCGATCAGTCCGGACCGCCGGGGCCCTCGATGACCGGGGGCACGAGGAAGAAGACGCGGCGTTGGTCGACGGGAGAGCCGCCGCCGTAGACGGTGAGCTGCGCCTCGAAGACCTGCGGGGTCGTCAGGGGCATCACGCAGGGCCCGCCCATCACGCAGTCGTTGCGCCGCGCGACCACGTCGAAGCAGACCGGCGTGCCGGGCGAGACCGAGGGGAAGGTGTCCTGGACACCGTCGCCGGCAGGGTTCGCGTCCGCGGTCATCGCCATGGTGCAGCCGCCCATGCCCGAGGTGTTGGTCTCGAGGCGGTCGATGAAGACGAGCGAATCGCCGGCGTCACCCGGCTGATCGACCGCGTCGATGGTGACCTCGATCGGCACGCCCTCGACGATCTCGTTGATCGCGTTGGTGACCGGCGTGACCACGCCGCCGTCCACCCCTTCGTAGAAGAGCGGGTTGCCCGCCCGGTCGAGGGATCCCGACATCAGGACAACATCCCGAAGCTCGTTGCGCGCTGCGGATCCGGCGGTACCGCTCCATACCCCGATCATGCGGATGTTCGCCGCCATCAGCGCGTTGGCGGCCTGCGTGACCGTCTCGGTGCCGTCGCTGTCCTCATCCGTGAAGGCAATGACGATCTTGACCGCCTGCTCGCGGAACGCAGGGCATCCAACTTCGCCTGCGCCAAGGGTCTCACAGCCAACCGCGTTGGGTGCTGACGGGTCCGCAACCCCCCAGAGCGCCTGGTAGAGCTCTTCCGTCCCGCCGTGAGTGCGCCAGTTGGCCATGGTGCTCGCGGTGGCCATGGGATCGGGCTGAAGCCTAAGGCCGGGGGGGATGGCGGCGTTGGTCACACCGGACGCGCAAGTCCCCGGCCCAGCGCCGTGGCAGTACTGGTCCTCGTACTGACCGACGCCGGTCCACGGGCTGAGCACGCAGGAGCTCATGGCCGGGTTCTCGATGCAGGTGTTGGTGAACGGGCTGCAGACCTCGGTGCCGCCGGCGAACCCGGCGCAGTCGGCGTCCACGCCGCACGCGGTGCCGGTGTCCATGCACTGGAGGTTGCCGATGATGGAGTTCACCGCCGTCCGAAGAGCGCCGATCTCCCCCGCCATTGACCCTGAGACGTCGAACAGGAAGTAGACGTCCAGGAACGCGAGGTTGGTGCGGAACTGGAGGGTGTCGCGCGGGGGCATCGGGTCCTGCTCGAAGGGGACCACGAAGACGAAGTCGCCGAGCGCCATCGGGTTGTCGTTGATGTCGTTGGGGTTCGTGCCCGCGCCGACCTCGATCAGGTCCGAGACGCCGTCGCCGTCCGAGTCCTCGAGGGTCGGGTTGGTCATGTACGTCGTGACCTCGTCCGCGTCGGAGAGGCCGTCGTTGTCGCTGTCGAGGTCGCGGAAGTCCGGCACGAGGTCGCCGTCGCTGTCGACCGGCGGGGTGCGCGGGTCGGTGTCGCCCGCCTCGTCGATGTCGAGGATCCCGTCATCGTCGGTGTCGAGATCGAAGCGGTCCTTGACCCCGTCGCCGTCGTTGTCGATGTCCTGCTCGTGCGTGTCGGCGATGTTGTCGTTGTCGCTGTCGAGATCCTGGAAGTCCGCCAAGCCGTCGCCGTCGAAGTCCGCCGGCGGCGTCAGCACGCCCGCGAGCTCGAGCACATCACCGAGAAGGTCGTTGTCGTCGTCGAGGTCCGCGAAGTTCGGCGTCCCGTCCATGTCGACGTCGCCCTCGAGCTCGTCCGCGTCGTTGATCGAGTTCCCGTCCGAGTCGAGATCGCGGTAGTCCGGCGTGCCGTCGGAGTCCGAGTCGACCGGGGCCGTCCCGAGGTCGGCGTCGCCCGCCTCGACCGCGTCGGCGATGCCGTCGTTGTCGCTGTCGAGATCCTCGAAGTCCGGCATCCCGTCGCCGTCGGTGTCGACGCCGTCCCGGGCGCCCTCGTCGGCGTCCGAGATCGTGTCGCCATCCGCGTCGCTGGCGGCCACGCCCGCGTCCCCCGGGCTCCCGTCACGTGAGGGGGGCGGGCCCCCGGGATCACAGCCGAGACCGAGCCAGAGGACACACGCAAGCAATACCGAGCCGAAGGCGAAATGGCGCATGACGGGAGAATACCGGAGGAATCGCGCCCTGACGATGGCCATCGCGCAACTTCCGGACAGCCCTCTCCCTCACTGAACGCGGACGTTCAGGCCAACGGCCGCGGCGAGGCCCCCGCCGAAGGCTCAGAGGCCGTCGAGATCGAGCGCGTCGTCGTCCGAGCCGGAGCTCGAGCCCGAGCTGGACCCCGAGCCGGAGCCGCCCGAGTCGTCGGCGCTGTCGAACTCTTCGAAGTTGTCTTCACCGCCGCTGGAGGAGCCCGAGCCGTCGTTCGAGAGCGAGGGCCGCGCGCGCCGGTCGCGCGCCGCGTTCCACTCGCCGCCGTTGGACTCGTCGTCGTCCACGCCCCACCGGCCCCGGATGTAGTGGTCGCCGTCCTCGCCGATCGCGTAGACGAAGTAGCCGCGGCCCCGCGTGACCACCGGGCGGCCCGCCACCAGCTCGCGCTCCTCGCTCCACTGGAAGCGGAGCACGTTGCCGCGCGCGGTGCCCTGGATGCGACCGGTGCGCTCGTCCTTGGTGTACTCGCCGATGACGTTGTTGCCCGTCTGGACCATCTGCATCGTCCCGTACTGGGGCGAGTGCCAGACCCCGGTGAACGACCCGCCCTGGGGCATCGGCCCCTCCGGGATGTTCACGCTGTTGCCGCCGCACGCGGCGAGGACGAGGGCGCACGCGCACCCCAGGATGGCCATGGTCTGTCGCATCGAACCTACTCCCGTCGTCATCGGGCCGACCCTAACTCGGCCCGGCGCGCGCTCGCAACGCGCGTGTGCAGCCCCTGACGCGCGGCGGCGTCAGGTGATCTCGGGCAGATCGCCGGCGTAGCAGAGCACCCGCTCTCCGCCTCGCGCGAGGCGCCACAGCTCGGCCCCCGCGGGGTGCACCTCGCCAAGCAGGGCGAGCGCCGCCTCCTCGGTCACGGGCCGCGGCTCGGCCGGCGGGATCGACAGCAGACGGACCTGCATCACCTGCGGGCGGAGCGCCGCGATCGCCCGCTCGCTCAGCTTGCCGCGGAGGCGGGAGCGCACCTCGTCGCAGGCCACGTCGAGGCCGCCGAGGCGGTCGACGAGCCCGCGGTCCGCCGCGTCCGCGCCCGCCCAGACGCGCCCGCGCGCCAGGGGCTCGATCTCGTCCTCGGGGCGCCCCCGGCCGGCCGCGACCAGGCGGACGAAGGTGCGGTAGAAGACGTCGATCTCGCGCTCGAGGATCGCCTCCTCGCGCTCCGCGAGGCGGCCCGGGCGCTGGAGCATGTCGGCGTGCGGCGCCGTCCGGACGGTGTCCACCTTCACCCCGAGGCGATCCATCAGCGCCTCGGGCACGAGGCGCGCGCTGACCACGCCGATCGAGCCCGTGATGGTCAGCGGCTGAGCGACGACCGCGTCCGCGCAGGCCGCGACATAGTAGCCGCCGCTCGCGGCCACGTCGCCGAAGCTCGCGACCACCGGCTTGAGCTCCTTGAGGCGCTCGACCTCACGGTGGATCAGGTCGCTCGCGAGGGCCGAGCCGCCCGGAGAGCTGACGTGGAGGACGACGCCCGCGACGAAGGGGTTGCGGCGGGCGGCGCGGAGGCTCGCCACCGTCGACTCGAGCTGGCGCCCGCCGGGGGTGCCCGGGGGCCCTCCGCGGATCGCACCATGGACGGGCACGACCGCGATCACCCGCGGCGGGGTGATCGGCCCGAAGAGGCTCATCTTCCGCCATCGGTAGTACCGCGGCGCGCGGACCACCGGCGTGACCGAGCGATCGTCGGAGAGCCAGGTCGGCAGCTCGTCCTCGTAGCCCGTCGCGTCGATGAGGCCACGCTCGCGGGCCGCCTCCGCGCCGAGGATCGCGTCCTCGAACAGCCCCTCGACCGCCTCCGCGTCGAGGCCCGGTCGCTCGGCGAGGGCCGCGCGGAGCTGGCCGTCGATCACGCGGAGCAGCGCCTCGGTCTGCTCGCGCTGCTCCTCGCTCATCGACTCGCGGACCGCTGGCTCGGCCGCGGTCTTGTACTCCGCGCGCCGGTGGACCTCGACCTCGAGGCCGGCCTTGTCCAGCAGGCCCTTCACGTAGGTCACGCTCGCCGCGAGGCCGAGCGGGCTCAGCTGGCTCACCGGGCTGGCGACGATCCGGTCGGCCGCCGACGCGATGTAGAGCTCGCGGTTGCCGCCGCCCTGCGAGAGGTAGACGACGACCTTCTTGTCGGCCGCGCGCAGCCGCAGGAGCAGCTCCCGGAGCGACTGGCAGGTGGCCCAGCCCGCGCTGAGCGGTGGCACGTCGAAGACCACGCCCTCGACCCGAGGGTCGGCCTCGACCAGATCGACCAGCTCCCGGATCAGCGCCAGCGAGGTGGGCCGGCGCTGGGCGAGCGGGGGGAACCAGTCGACGAAGAACGGCACCGGCCGCTCGATCTCGACGATCTTCGAGCGTAGGCGCAGGTGCACCCAGCGCGCGCGGGGGCGCAGGCCGAGCCGCGTGAGGAGGAACAGCGGCGCCGTCAGGAGACGGAGCAGGTTGGCGAGGAGCCGGCCGAGGATCGCGAGCACGGGTTGGTTTCTGGGGCGCGAGGCCCCGCGCCGGAAGCGTAGCAGCGTACGCGGGCAACGGCCGGGCGGCATGGAGCGCGCGACTGCCTCGGGGTCCTCGACCGCGCGGGCGACGTTGCAGGCGCCGGGGCGGGCGCGGTACACGCCTCGAGATGACCGAGCCCGTCTGGCACGCGATGACCGCCGAGGCGGCGCTCGAGCGCCGCGAGGGCGATCGCGAGCGCGGGCTGACGAGCGACGAGGCCCGGGCGCGGCTCGAACGGCACGGGCCGAACGCGATGCCGGAGGCGCCGCGGCCGAGCGCGCTCGTGAGGCTGCTCCGCCAGTTCGCCGACCCGCTCGTCGGGGCGCTCCTCGTCGCGGCCGGGGTGGCCCTGGGCGTCGCGCTCAGCGAGGGCGAGGGCGGCGGCCTCGCGCGCTTCTCCGACACGATCGCGATCCTGCTCATCGTGATCGTTAACGCGCTGATCGGCTTCTTCCAGGAGCGGCGCGCGGAGGCGGCCCTCGACGCGCTCCAGCGGATGGCCGCGCCCAGCGCGAAGGTGCTCCGGGACGGCGCCGTCACCGTGATCGAGGCGAAGGCGCTGGTGCCGGGCGACGTCGTCGAGCTCGAGGCCGGCGACGCCGTCCCGGCCGACGTGCGCCTGCTGCGCGCCGCGGAGCTCGCCACGGTCGAGGCCGCGCTCACCGGCGAGTCCACCCCCGTCAGCAAGGCGGCCGACGCGCAGCCGGACGCAGACGCGACGATCGGGGACCGCGCGAACATGGCCTACCTCGGGACGGCCGTGAGCCGCGGGCACGCGCGGGCGCTGGTGGTCGAGACCGGCCCGGGCACCGAGCTCGGGCGCATCGGCACGATGATCCGCGAGAGCGATCAGGACGCGACCCCGCTCGAGGCGCGGCTCGAGCGGCTCGGCAAGATCATCCTCGCGGTCTGCCTCGCGCTCAGCGCGCTGCTCTTCGCGCTCGGCATGCTGCAGGGCGGTCGCCCCTGGACCGTGTTGCTCCTGACCGCGGTGAGCCTCGCGGTCGCGGCCATCCCCGAGGGCCTGCCCGCGATCACCACCATCACGCTCGCGCTCGGGATGCAGCGGATGGCGGAGCGCGGCGCGATCGTGCGGAAGCTCCCGGCGGTGGAGACGCTCGGCAGCGCGACGGTCATCTGCAGCGACAAGACCGGCACCCTCACGCAGAACGAGATGACGGTGCGCGCGATCCACACGGTGGACGCCGCCTACGAGGTGACCGGCGAGGGGTATGACGAGCAAGGCGAGCTGCGCCTCCGTGGGAGCACCGAGGCGCTCGAGGAGACGCCGGCCGCGGTGAAGCGGCTGCTCGCGGCGGGGGTGCTCTGCAACACCGCCAAGTTCGAGGAGTCCGAGGACGGCCGGCGCGTGATCGGCGATCCCACCGAGGCCGCGCTCCTGGTGCTCGCCGGCAAGCGGGGGGTCGACCGGGCCCGCGCTCTCGACGGCGGCGAGGTCGTCAAGACCCTCCCCTTCGACAGCGAGCGCCAGCGGATGAGCGTGCTCGTCGAGGCGCCCGACGGCGGCGCCATCGGTTACGTGAAGGGCTCCACCGACGCGCTCCTGCCGCGCTGCACGCGCGCGCTCACCGCCGCAGGGATCCGCCCGCTCACCGACGCGGAGCGCGCCGCGCTCGCCGCCGACGACGACGCCCACGCGGAGCGCGCGCTGCGCGTCCTGACCCTCGCGTTCAAGCCCGACGCCACCCCGGACGCGCTCGAGGAGGACCTCGTGTTCCTCGGCTTCGTGGGGATGATCGACCCGCCGCGCCGCGAAGTGCGCGCCTCGATCGAGGAGTGCAAGCGCGCCGGCATCGAGGTCAAGATGATCACGGGGGACCACCGCCTCACCGCGGTCGCGATCGCGCGTGAGCTCGGGGTGTGGCGCGAGGGCGCCGAGGCGCTGACCGGCCCGGAGCTGGCCGAGCTCGACGAGGAGGCGCTCGCGGCGCGGATCGACGACGTGGCCGTCTTCGCGCGGACGAGCGCGGAGCAGAAGCTGCGGCTCGTGAAGGCGCTGAAGCGGCGCGGGCACGTCGTGTCGATGACCGGTGACGGGGTGAACGACGCCCCCGCGCTCCGCGACGCGCAGATCGGCGTCGCGATGGGGAAGGCGGGGACCGACGTCGCGCGCGAGGCCGCCGACATGGTCCTCGCGAACGACGACTTCCGCTCGATCGTCGAGGCGATCCGAGAGGGCCGCGCGATCTTCCGCAACATCCAGAAGTTCATCTTCTTCTTGAACAGCAGCAACGCCGGCCTGGTGCTGGCGGTGATCGTCGGTTCGTTCTTCGAGTGGATGCCCCAGCTCACCCCGCTCCAGCTCCTCTGGGTGAACCTCGTGACCAACGGGCTGCCCGCGCTCGCGCTCGGCATCGACCCGCCGGACCCGGCCCAGATGGACGAGCGCCCGCGCGACCCGAAGGAGGGCATCGTGGACGCCGCCGGGCTCGCGATGATGCTGGTCGTCGGCGCGGTGATGGGCGGGGCGGCGCTCTCGCTGTTCTGGCTCCCGACGCTCGCGCCCGGGGTCATCGCGGCCGAGGGCCCGGCCGCCCTGGAGCGCGCGCGGGCGATGGCCTTCACGGTCCTCGCGATCTCGCCGCTCTTCCACGCGTTCAACTGCCGGAGCCGGGTCCGGAGCGCGCTGTCGCGGCTCCTCGAGAACCGCGCCCTGCTCGCCGCCGTCGCGGTGAGCTTCGCGGTCCACGCGGTGACCCTCTTCGTCCCGGCGCTCCACCCCGTCTTCCTGACGTTCGGCCTGACCGGCGCGGAGTGGGCCGTCGTCCTGGGCCTCAGCGCCCTCCCCGTCCCCCTCTTCGAGGCGATGAAGTGGATCGCCCGCCAGAGGCTCCGGAGGGGTCGGTGACGACTCAGCTTTACCGAGGTCGACCGTTTCTGGTACCAACGTCCCCGAACCGGGCACCGGTGGGCCCCCCCACCCGTGACCTGCGGAGGAGCCAATGACGAACCCGCAGATGGTGATGTACGAGGAGGAGTTCAACCAGATCCAGGCGATCGTCGATCGTCTGGTGAAGGAGGCGAACGCCAGGGTCGTCTTCATCATCGACAAGAACGGTCAGCTGATCGCCGCGTCCGGCGACACTGAGCTCGACACCACCTCGCTCGCCTCGCTCACCGCCGGCAACATCGCCGCGACGGGGGGGATGGCCAAGCTCCTCCGGGAGAACGAGTTCACCACTCAGTTCCACGAGGGCGAGCAGTCGAACATCCACATCCAGCTCGTCGGCAACCGGGTCATCCTGGTCGTGATCTTCGACAACAAGACGAGCCTGGGCCTGGTCCGCCTTCGCGTGAAGAAGGCCTCGGAGCAGCTCAACGGCATCTTCGAGGCGCTGCTGCAGAAGGTGCAAGACCCCGCGCGCGAGACACCCTTCGCCGAGATCACCGACGAAGACATCGACAACCTCTTCAACGACTGAAGCCGCCGATGTCCTTCATCAACTACCTGTCCCGCGAGATCAACTGCAAGATCGTCTACTACGGGCCCGGCCTGTGCGGAAAGACGACGAACCTGCAGTACGTCTACAACAAGACGAACCCCGAGGCGAAGGGCAAGATGATTTCCCTCGCCACGGAGACGGAGCGCACGCTCTTCTTCGACTTCCTGCCGCTCGCCCTCGGTGAGATCCGCGGCTTCAAGACCCGCTTCCACCTGTACACGGTGCCCGGCCAGGTCTTCTACGACGCGAGCCGCAAGCTCATCCTCAAGGGGGTGGACGGCGTGGTCTTCGTCGCCGACTCACAGATCGCCCGCATGGAGGCGAACATGGAGTCGATGGAGAACCTGCGGACCAACCTCGCCGAGCAGGGCTACAGCCTCGACAAGCTCCCGTACGTCATCCAGTACAACAAGCGGGACATGCCTTCGATCGCGCCCAGCGAGGAGCTCCGCGCGATGCTCAACCCACAGGGCGTCCCCGACTTCGACGCGGTCGCGGTCACCGGCCAGGGCGTCTTCGAGACGCTCAAGGCGATCGCCAAGCTGGTCCTCACCGAGCTCCGCCGCTCCGGCGGCTGAGCCCCGACGGCTCAGCTCCGACAGCTCAGCTCCGGCCACCGAGCGCCCTCCGCAGGCCGCGGCGCGCTCACTTCAGACCTCCTCGAGGGCGGTCTCGACCTCCTCGCGGAGCTCCTCCACCCCGTCGGCGTCGCCGGTGGCGCGGAGGAGCTTGCGCGCGGGGCCTCGCCGGCCGCGCCGGGCGTAC
>JAUHXR010000146.1 GCA_030426845.1 Polyangia bacterium
CGAGCCCGGTGAGCACGGGCTCGGGGGCACCGAGCTCGGCGATCGAGGGCACGCGCTCGACCTGCCCGACCCCGGTCGCCGACCTCGACACGAGGTAGAGGCCCCCCGTCCACCGCTCCTCGTTCGGGAGGTAGAGCTCGTAGCCGCCGCCATCGCCCGGTGGCGGCAGCGTGCCGACCGGCGTCTCACGGCCGCCGAGCTCGAGGCGCCGCAGCTCCTCCCCGCGCTGCGCGTAGATCGCCCCGACGGCTCCGAGCAGCCCCCGCACGTCGACCGCGACCCCGAAGCAAGGCGCGCTGTCACCGCTCCGAGCCGCCGTCGACGGCCCGGTCAGCACCAGCGCGCTGGACGACGCCTCGCGCGAGCAGAGCGCGAGGCGGTCCGGCTGATGCGAGCCTCGATCGGTGACGATCATCTGGGCCAGCTCGCGCGTGGGCAGAGGATCGCCGGTCGCGGTCAGCGGCACCCCTCCCACCACGCCGTCGAGGACCGAGAGCACCGCGCCGGTCGCCGCGTCGGGGCCGAGGGCGATGAGCGGGTTGAAGAACCGCGAGGCCGCCGCCGGGGCCGCGATGTGGGAGAGGCGCCCCGCGTACATCTCCTCGTCGGCCGGGGTGCTGGCGATGGTGACTCCGAAGCCATCGGCGACCTGCAACTCCACCTCGCCGAGGAGGTCCACCGGGCGGAGCGGAGGGTCGACCACGAGGAAGTCGACCGTCCCGGTGACGAGGGCGGCGCCCACGCCCAAGGTCACCGTCTGGCCAACGGGCGCGTCGAAGTCCATGACGATCGTCGCCGGCACCTCCATCGGCGCGAGCTGGGTCGAGCCAGGGACGAGGAGCGATCCCTCGAGATCGTTGGCGAAGATCTGCCCGCCCTCGATCGCGAGCCCGATCCGCTGGCCCGACTCCCACGGGCCGCTCAGGACGAAGGTCACCGGCGTGGTGCCCCCCGCGACCAGCTCGGCCTCGCCAAACAGACGCACCTCGACGCTCGGGTCCGGGACCTCGACGCAGCCCATGTCGAGGTCGCACCGCTCCTCGGCCGCGCACAGGGTGTTGCCCGGCGCGAACAGGCAGACGCCCGTGTCGCAGAACCCCACCGCGCAGCCCACGCCGGAGGCGCAGTCGGCGTCCCGCGTGCACTCCGCCGGGCCGCAGCGCTCGGGCGCGCTCGCCGTGCAGGCGGGCGAGCCGCACGTGCCGTCGACGCAGGTCTGTCCCGCGTCGCAGGTCACCCCGCGGCAGTCACGCGGGAGCACGATCTCCACCACGCCCTCGCCTCTCGGCGCGGTCACGGTGGCCTCCCGCGAGCTCAGCGGCGCCCCGGCGAGGTCGCGGATCTCCACCCTCACGCGGTGCTCGTCTCCGAACAAGCCGCCGACCAGCACGTCGCGGCCCCGGAAGAGGTCCTCCCCGCGCTGGAGCCCGACGCTGGTTGGCGATGCGCCGTTGACGGTCACGTTGAGCGAGCCCGCCTCGACCCCGGGCAGCCAGTCGGATCGCACGATCACGCGGAGGACGCGGCGCTCGACCGGGCAGCCGGCGAGGAGCGTCGCGAGGAGCGGAAGAAGCAAAGCGAGCGAGCGTCGAGACACGGTTCCCCCCAAGGCTCGGCGGTAAGCGATAAGACCCCCCCAGGGTAGATCAAGTCGCGCCTCGACTCTCGCGCTCGCCGCGCGGTCAGCTCCCCGTGCGGGCCTCGGACGGCCCGAGGAGGTGAGCCCGGGCGGCCTGGAGCAGCCGCGCGCGGTGGTGCCAGAGCAGGGTCGCCGTGACGGTCAGCGCGATCATCGACGCCGACGCCGCGAGGGACGGACCGAGGGACAGCGATCGCCCCCAGCGCACCTGGATCCCGGTGACGCCGGCGTAGAGCACCCAGAGGTGGAACACGTAGACGAAGAGCGTCTCGGCCGAGAGGATGCGAAGCAGGCGAGGCAGGCCGCGGAGCGGCGCGCAGAGGACGCCGAGGGCGGTGACGACGCCGACCACCGTCGCGAGCCTGAGGAGCGAGAAGGCGGGTGCGGTCGCGGGGTGAGCGCCGGCCGGGCCGAGCGGACCGAGCGCGTCCAGGCCCAGGTAGCCCAGCGCGAGCGCGAGCGCGACGGCGGCCAGGCGCGGCACCGCGACCCGGCTCGCGGTCCGCGCGCCGTCCGGCATCGCGACCGCGCCGACGACCACGCCGAGCAGCATGAACCCGGCCCACGGGAGCAGCGGGAACTGCGAGCCGCCGGCGTGTGTGAGGTAGCTCGCGAACGGGTAGCGCGCGCCCTCGAGGCCCACGCCCTGGAGCCACGGGGCCGCGCCCACCAGCAGCGCCCCGACCGCGCCCGCGAAGGCCACCACCTGACCGGGCCGTCGCGCGAGCACCGTGGCGACCTCGAGGAGGAACAACGTCACGCCGATCGTCTGGAGCACGTCGACCTGGAAGAAGGCTTGCCACGCCCGCGCGGCCGCGACGGGGTCGTCCCCGAAGGCGGCGCCCGGGAACCGCAGGAAGTAGCCCAGCAGGAGCAGCACGCCCGCGCGACGGAACCGCCGGGTGACCTCCTCGCGGCTCGATCGGTGCGCCTCGAAGCGCGCGAGGGTCGCGAGGTGGAACGCGATCCCCGCGACGGTGAGGAAGGCGACCGACACGAGCCCGCGAACCCACTGGTAGCGCTCGTAGATCACCCCGTCGCGCGCCGCGTCGATCAGGAGCACCTCGAGGGTGTGCCCGTTGATCATCTGGAGCGACGCGATGAGGCGCACCACGTCGACGAACCAGATCCGCGCTCGCACGCCACCCGCGCCCATCGCCGCTCGCTGGTAGCACCAATCCCTCGCGGGGGCCCGCGGCGGACGGCCGCGCTCGGGTGCTCTACCCTCGCGAGATGGACGATCGACTCGAAGAGATCCTCGCGCGCCTCGACGCGCTCGAGCGCCGCCTCGGCCCGCCGCCGCGCGACGGCGACGACTCCCCGTGCGCCCCTTCCGACGAGGCCGCGCGCTGCGCGTTCCAGGAGGACGAAGGCCGCATCGTCGACCTCATCGTGCGGCTCACGACGGAGAACGTCGTGCGCGCGCTCGAGGAGCGCTGGGGTGGCCCCCCGCCTCCGCCGCCGCCGCGGGACCACGGACATGACGGACACCACGGACATGACGGACACCACGGGCATGGCGGACACCACGGACATGGCGGACCCCACCGACATGGCGAGCATCACGGGCGCTGCTGCTGCTGCCACCCTCCCCCGCGCCACGACCCCCACCGAGGCGGGCCCTACCGCGGTCGGCGCGGCCGCTGAGGCCGCGGGCTTGGAGCGGCCGGAGAGCTGGTGATAAGCTGCCGAGGCCCTTTATGCGCGAGCTGTTTCACGGTCGCCTCGGTCTGACGCTCCGCTGGAGCTCTCGGGCCGCGCTCTTGATGACCTGCCTGGCGGCCGGCTGCGCGAGCGGCTCGGGAGACGACGCCGGCACCACCCGCGACGCGGGGCCGCGGCGCGACGCCGGCCCGCGACGCGACGGCGGCGACGACGACGCCGGCCCGGGCACCGGCGACGCGGGTGAGCCGTGCGGCGGCGTGGTGTGCGACGCGTTCCAGTACTGCGACGACGGGACCTGCCGCGACTACCCGGCCTGCCGCGGCGACGGCACCTGCGACCGCCCTGGCGACGTCTGCCACAACCGGCGCTGCGTCCCCGGCGACGTGGACGTCGATGGTGACGGCTCTCCCGCCTCGATGGACTGCGACGAGACCAACCCCGACGTGTTCCCCGGTCAGACCGAGGAGTGCAACGGCGAGGACGACGACTGCGACATGATGGCCGACGAGGGCGACCCGGCCACGCTCTGCGAGTCCTACCCCGGCGGCGGCATCTGCTCGGGTGGCAACTGCGGCTGCCCGGCCGGCACCTTCGACCTCGACCGCACCGTGGCGGGCTGCGAGTGCGTGGCCATGCCGGCGATCGACCAGGGCCTGAGCTGCGCCGACGCGATCGACCTCGGGAACCTCACCGACGACGGCTCGATGATGGTCGTGCGCGGCAACGTGATGCCTGACGACCGCGAGGTCTGGTACCGCTTCCGCGCCGTCGACCAGGCCGACACGTCCTGCGACAACTTCCACGTCCGGGCGCTCATGACCGCGAACCCCGACGACACCTTCGAGTTTCACGTGATGCGCGGCGCGTGCGACGGCACCTTCGAGTGCGGTGACGCGAGCCCCGGCTTCACCGACTTCAGCTGGGCGACCGACTTCCGCCAGAGCATCTCGGGGACCCTCACCGGCCAGTGCCCCTGCTACGCGGCGGGGGCCGCGCCGGTGAACGACGTGAGCCAGTGCGAAAACGACAGCGCGCCGTTCTTCCTCCGGGTGCGCCGCCGGCAGGGCTCGATGCTCAACTGCGCCGAGTACGCGATCGAGCTGAGCAACGGCCTCTACGACACGCCCTGACCGACGTCGAGCGTGACCTCCCGTTCACGCGCGGGGAGATAGCCGTCTCATCGAACCGTGAACCACGGTCGACGCCTCACGATCGTCGGTCCGCGTTCTCGGGGAATTCCGCGTCTGGCACAGAGCCTGTTTAGGCTCTTGCTGCCATGCGCCGCCACCTCGCCTCGCTCCTGCTCGTCTCTGCCCTCTCGTCGCCCGCGGTGGCCGCCGCCGACATCGGCCACGTGGGCCTCGTCGCCGGCGCGATGACGGTCGAGGAGTCCAACCAGACCCAGGTCCGCCCGCGGATCCGCACGGAGGTCGCGTTCCGGCTCTGGGGCCCGTTCGAGCTCGGCGGCTACGTGCAGCTCGCGGCCCTCGACATCCTCGCCGAGCAGGCGTCCTTCGGCGGCGGCGTGCTCCTCCAGCTCCGGCCGGACATCAACTTCCTCGGGTTCGTCCCCCACGCCGAGGTCGCGGGGAGCCGCATCACCCTGCCGACGAGCGCCGGGCGGGTCGACACCTGGGCCCTGAGCGTCGGCGGCGGGCTCGGCTACGAGGTCGGCGCGGGCTTCGTGCTCGAGGCGCGCGTCCACCACCAGTGGTACTTCGACCTCCCCGACGACGGCGCCGTCGGCGTCGACGGCTGGACGTTCAGCGGCGGCTTCGCCTACCGGCTTCCGAGCTGATCGGGCGTCACCGGCGTCAGCCAGGCGTAGCCGTGAGCCCGCACCTGGTTGATGTGCAGGCCGCGGCAGGTCGCGTCGTGGACGCAGCTGCGGCAGCGCCGTGACTTGCTGCGGTAGCCGTCGAGGATGTAGCGGCGCGCGTAGCGGAAGATCTCGAGCCGGCCGTCTGGCCGCATCATCGCCGCGTCGAGGGTCGCGGGCGGCGTGCGCGGGGCGCGCCCGATCACGCAGGCCGGCAAGCCCTCGACCGGGACGTGGTCCGCGCGGAGGCGCGCGAACAGCGCGGGCGCATCGACGTCCCGCTCGCTCGCCTCGGTGAGCCGCTCGTAGCTCGGCTGGCGGATCGCGAGGCGCGAGGGCAGCGCGTCGAGCCCCTCGAGCCACGCCCCGGTCTCGCGCGTCAGCCGCACCACCACCTCGAAGCCAGCGTCCAGCGCGAGCAGCGCCTCGGCCTGGGCGACGTCGGCGGCCTCGGCCGCCACCACCGGCAACCCGGACGCCTCGAGGCCCGCGTAGTCGTCCAGCGCCAGCTCCACCGCCGTCACGGTCGCGAACCGCGCGAGCTGCGCCTGGGCCTCCGCCACGTCCCTTGCGCGCACGAAGAAGCGCGTGGCCCCCGCGCGCGCGACCCGCTCCTCGAGCGGGAGGTGCTCGAGGGTGCCGTCGGGCCCGCCGAAGACCGGGAGGCGGCGCTTGTCGACCGGGCGCGGGTCGTCCGCCCGGCGCGCCGACGCCGGGTCGCCGCCGAAGGGCGCGGGCATCGCGGCCTCGAAGCCGGGGTCGAGCGCGACCCGCTCGAAGGCGTGGGTGTGAGCGCGGGTCTGCACCTCCTCGAGCACGTCGCAGAGCTGCTGGAGGTAGCAGTAGCGGCAGCGCTCCGGCTCGCGGCACTCGAGCGGCTCGCCCGTCTCGAGCTGCCGCGTGAGCTCCTCCTTGCGGCCGCGGACCTCGTCGTTGAGCTTGTACGGGTCCTGGATGAGGTGCTCGAACCCCTCGAGGTGCGGGGGCGGGAAGCGGTTGAACCACATGTGGACGTCGTCGCGCTCGCTGAACTCCAGCGCGTAGCGGATCGACTCGGCGTGATCCTCGAGGTCGTAGAAGAGGATGTCGCGCCCCTCCTTGAACGCGCTCCCGAAGGGGACGACCTGCAGCAGATCGAACTCGCGCACGCCCCACGCGTAGAACGTGTCGAGCATCTCCGGCAGGACGCGGATGTTGCCGCGGTTGATCACGATGTCGACGTTCACGATCGGTCGGCCGTCGTCGAGCGCGCGACGCAGGCCCGCGCTCTCCTGCTCGAACGCGCCCTTGACCCCGACGAGCGCGTCGTGGACCCGCGCGTTGGGGCCGTGCAGCGAGAAGGTGATCTCCTGCAGGCCCGCGGCGAGGCAGCGGTCGAGGAACTCCTGGTACGCGAAGAGCCGGCCGTTGGTGACGGTCTGGATCCGCCGGTAGCCCGCGAGCCTACCGAGCCGGATGAAGTCGAGGTAGCGCGGGTGGATCGTCGGCTCGCCGCCCGAGAGGATGAGCCGGGTCGCGCCCTTCTTGCGGCCCTCGAGGATCTGCCGCTTCACCTCCTCGGGGTCGCGCATCTCTCCGTCGTGCGCGAGCGAGTCGAGGCAGAAGACGCACTTGTTGTTGCAGTCGTAGGTCAGCCGGACCCAGTTCCGCTTCTCGTGCGCCGCGTCTTCGTGGAGCGCGACCTTGGCCTCGGCCACCCCGGCCGAGTGGACCTCTTCGGTGAGCATCTGCGTGCAGGGTAGCGCGGATCGGTGAGCGGCTCGACGGTCAGGCGTCGTCCTCGTCCGGCTCGAAGAGGGTCATCGCGTAGGCCGCCGCCTGGACGCAGAGGATGCCGATGGTCAGCGGCTGGACCGCGAGATCCGTCAGGACGGTCAGCACCACGTCGGCCGCCGGCTGTCCGTAGATGCCCATGACGACCTCGAGCACGCCCACCCCGAACGCGATCGGGACGAGGAGCGCGAACCACACCCCGCCCAGCGTGAGGACCACCCCGAACGCCACCAGGCGGAACCCCCGCATCCGGCGCCCGGACTCGTCGAGGTTCCGGGTCGCGCGCAGCTCCTCGTGGAGCGCGGCCGGGAGCGCGACGAAGAGCGAGAGCGCGCGGACGACGCCGGGGACGATGAGGAGCAGGGTGAACGCGCTGACCGAGAGCTGGACCAGCAGGCCGGTGCCCACCAGGGCGCCCCAGCGCGACGCGGCGCGGCGGAGCGCGTCGATCGGTCGCAGGGCCTCGCCGAGGACCACGCGCTGAGCCATCACGAGGATCGCGCCGCTCGCCAGCACCGCGACGACCAGGTTGTAGGCGGCGGTGACCAGCGACGCCCCCACCGTCTCGAGCGGATAGACCGCCAGCCCGAGCTGGAGCGGGAGCTCGAACACGAACAGGAGAAGCCAGCCGGGCAGGATCACCCGCAGGAGCATCTTGCCGCTGAGCGAGAGGAGCGCGCGGTAGGAGCGCTCGCCGCGCACCTCCGGGGGCAGCCGGTCGAGGCAGGCCTCGCACAGCGCCTGCTCCCCGTAGAGCTGGAGCTCGCCGAAGCTCCCGCAGCGCTCGCAGGCCCAGTCCTCGTCGTCGTCCTCGTCGTCGTCCTGGTCGTGGCCGTGCTCGTCGCCGTCCGCGCCGTGCTCGTGCTCGTGCTCGTGCTCGTGCTCGTGCTCGTGCTCGTCGGCGTCGGCTGCGTCGGCCGGCAGCTCGTCCGCCTCGCGCGTCCGTTCGTCCGCGCGTACGCCCGCCTCGGTGCCGCGCGCCACCCCCGCGACGCCGCCCTCGCTCGGCGCGTCCTCGTCCCCCCGGCCCTCGGCGTCCATGTCAGCGTAGTGTGCGCGAACCCGCCGCCCGCCACAACGCCCTCGGCGCCGCCCGCCCGCGCCCCGCGACGCGGAGCCGCGGACGAGCTACGCTCGAGGCGGTGGCTCCCAAGCGAGATCGGCGCGTCCTCCTGGTCAGCCCGCCGGTGAGCATCGCGCGCGACTGGATCGACTACCCGTACTTCAGCGACCTCGGGGCGGTCCAGCTCGCCGGCGCGCTGCGGCCGGCGCACGACGTCACCCTGGTCGACGCCTTCGCGCTACCCGCGTCCACCCTGCACTGGCGACGCGACGGCCGCGGGCACCTCGGGGCGCCCCTCGAGGACGTGCTGGACGCGGCCGCCGCCGGGGCGCCCTACGACGCCGCGGTGGTCACGATCACCCCGTTCCACCGGCCGCCCCACCGCGATCCCCTCCTCGCCGCGACGCTGCGGGGGGTGCGCGCGATCCTCGGGCCGGGCGCCCCGCTGCTCCTCGCCGACGCCTACCAGTCCGGCCAGCACTACGTCGAGTCGGACGCCGTCCTCGACGCCTACCCCGAGGCCGACGCCTGGGTGAAGTACGAGGCCGAGGTCACCGTCCCCGCGCTCCTGGCGGGCCCGGAGCCCCCGCGCGGCGTCCACCGCGGCGCCCGCGCCGACCTCGACGCGCTGCCGCCGCCCGCGTGGGACCTCGTCGACCTGGACGCCCATGACGCGTTCCTCGCCCGCGTCACCGCCCGGAGCGGGCGGCCGCGCTGGCACTTCCCGATCGACGGGCGCACCCTCCCCGCGATCACCTCGCGCGGCTGCCCGTTCGCCTGCGCGCACTGCTCCTCCAACCCGGACCGCGCGCCCGGCGAGCCCAAGACCCAGCGCCGCCGCTCCGACCCCGGCGCGCTGATCGGCGGGCTCGCCGACCACGGCGCCACCCGCGTCGCGATCCTCGACGAGCTCGTCAACGTCCGCCGCTCGCACTTCGACGCGGTGCTCGACGCCATCGAGGCCCATGACCTCGCGTTCGAGGTGCCGAACGGCTTCCGCGCCGACTACCTCGAGGCCTCGCACTTCGCGCGGATGCGCGGCCGGGTGACCACGGTGAGCGTGAGCGCCGAGAGCGGCAGCCAGCGCGTCCTCGACGAGGTCGTCGGCAAGCAGCTCGATCTCGCCGACATCGAGCGTTGCGCGGACCACGCGAAGGACGCCGGCGTGCCGCTCCTCGTCCACTGGATGATCGGCCTCCCCGGCGAGACCGCGCCAGAGATCAACCAGACCCTCGAGCGCGCGCTCGAGCTGTTCGACCGCTTCGGCGCCGAACCCGCCGTGCAGTACGCGACCCCCCTCCCCGGCACCGCCCTCGCGCGCGGGCGCCAGCTCCCGGTCGTCGACGACTGGGGCCCGAGCTTTCAGCGCGTGCCGAGCCAGCCCGGAGCCGCGGTCGACGCGGAGACGCTCGAGCGCTTCCGCTGGACGTTCGAGCGCCGCCTCGAGGCGTCGCGCGGGCCAGACAAGCTGATCGTCAACGTGACCTACGCGTGCAACAACCATTGCACCTTCTGCGCGGTCGGGACACGCACGCAGGTCGACGGGCACCCGACCCGGCAGCGCGAGCACCTCGCCCTCTACCGGGAGCGCGGGCTCACGATGGTCGACTTCGACGGGGGCGAGCCGACGCTCAACCCGGAGCTCCTGTCGCTCATCGGCTACGCCCGCGAGATCGGCTACGAGCGCGTCAACGTGACGACCAACGGGCGCCGCTGCGCCTACGACGACTACGCGCGGGCCCTCGTCACGAGCGGGCTGACCACGCTCCTCTTCAGCGTGCACGGGCCCGACGCGCGCACCCACGCGCAGCAGGTGGGGGTCGCCGAGGCGTTCGACCAGACGGTCGAGGGCATCCGGCGCTGCGTCGCGCACGCGCCGCCGGGGGTCGAGCTCGGGATGAACGTGACGATCACCAAGGGGAACCACGACAAGCTCGAGGCCCTGACGCAGCTCGCGTGGGATCTCTCGCTGCGGTGGATCAACCTCCAGTTCCTCACCCCCTTCGGTCGCGCCACCAAGTGGGTCGCGCCGGACACGCGCGCGGCGGCGGAGGGGGTCATGCGGCTCATCGACGCGTGGCGCGAGCGCATGAAGATCCAGGTCATCAACCTGCCGTTCTGCCTGATGCCCGGCTACGAGGCGCACCTCGAGGGGGACCTCGCGAAGCTCTCACGTCACATGGTCTTCGTGAACAACGAGACGGTGAACCTCGCCGCCTACCTCGCCGAGCGGCGTCGGCGCGAGCCGGTGTGCGAGGGCTGCCCCCACGCGTGCTTCTGCGGCGGCTTCTACGAGCTCGAGGGCGCCCCCGAGCCCCCCTGGCTGATCGCGCCCGAGGACCTGCTGCGCCCCGCGCGCGTCCTCACCTGAGCCCTCAAGGCCTGACCGCGCCGTCCGTTGGGGCACGTCATGCCCCCCGCGCTCGACCCGGTGGCCTTCGGCAGCCTCGTGGACATGCTCGACGAGATCGGGCCCGAGGTCTTCGTGGACGTCCTCGAGCTCTACCTCAAGGACGCCCCGCCGCGCGCGAGGAGCCTCGATCGGCTGGGGGACACCGAGCTGCGTCGCGAGGCCCATGGGCTGCGCGGCTCGGCCGCGAGCATCGGCGCCATCCGCCTCGCGAGCCTCTGCGAGGCGCTCGAGGAGGCGCCGCAGGGGGCCGCTCTGGCCCCCCGCGTGACGGCGATCCAGGCCGAGATGGCGCGGGTCGTCACCGAGGTCCGCGCCGCCCTCGCGCGCGCCGCCTGAGCCCTCGTCAGACCTGAGCGAGGCCTCCGTCGACCGGGATCTCGGCCCCGGTGACGAAGGAGGCGTCGACGGATCCGAGGAACGCCACCGCCGCGGCCACCTCGTCCGCCCGACCCATGCGACCGAGCGGGACCTGGGCCGCGAAGCCCTGGGTCATCGCGGCCTGGTCGCCCTCGGGCACGCCCATCTTGCCGAAGATCGGCGTGTCGATCGGGCCAGGCGAGACCGCGTTGATGCGCACCCCGCGCGGCGCGAGCTCGGCCGCGAGCCCGCGCACCAGGTTGCGCGCCGCCGCCTTGGACGCGGAGTAGACGCTCGCCGCGACGAAGCCCTTCTCGTTGACCACCGACGTGTTGACCACGATCGACGCGCCTTCCGAGAGCAGCGGCAGGGCCTCCTGGATGGTGAAGAACAGGCCCCGCTGGTTGATGCCGGTGATCGAGTCGAACAGCTCCTCGGTCACCTCGCCGAGCGGGGCGAAGAACGCGACGCCCGCGTTTGCGAACAGCAGATCCACGCGGTCGAAGCGCCGCCTCACCTCATCGAACAGCCCCCGCAGCTGCGCGACGTCGCTCACGTCGGCGGTCAGCCCGACCACCCCCAGCTCCTCGGCCGCCGCGGCCACCCGCGCCGGGTCACGGCCGGTGATCACGACCGTCGCACCCTCGTCTCGGAGCCGCCTCGCGGCCGCGAAGCCGATGCCGCTGTTGCCCCCTGTCACCACCGCCACCTTGTTCTCGAATCGACGCATGTCGGACTCTCCATTCCTGCAACCGTGTTGGTTGCGGAATCATGTGTCCGACCTCCGGTTCCGCAACCCACAAAGTTGCGAATCACGCGGTCGCGGTCGCGACGTCCGCGATGGTCGTCCGCGCGAGCTCCTGGTCGACCGCCGCCTCGACCCGCTCCCCCAGCTCGCCGAGCACCTGCTTGATGTTGCAGCTCACCGCGCAGGTGGTGTTCTCGGGGTTGGCGTGGATCCGGATCACCGGGGCGTCCTCGATCGCCCCCCGGACATCGGCGAGCCGGATCGCGTCGGCCGGGCGCGCGAGCTCGAAGCCCCCCCGCTTGCCGGGGGCCGAGCGGACCAACCCGGCGCTCACGAGCATCCCGAGCACCCGCCGCACGACGACCGGGTTGGTGTTCACGCTCCCGGCGATGAAGCTCGATGTGGTCAGCCGCTGCCGCACCGCGAGGATGACCAGCGCGTGCACGGCGACGCTGAAGTTCGAGTTGCTGCCCAACGGTTCCTCGGCTCAAACGATCGGGGCGGCCTCGCGGCGCGTCAAGCGCGCCGTCGATCGGACGCGGGGCGCCCGCTCGCTGCTACCCTCCGGCGGTGCGGCGCTGGGCCTTCGTGATCGCGAGCCTCCTCCTCGGCTGCGGGGCGAGCCACGACGCGCTCTTGCGTCGGGCCGAGGTCGAGCTGAGCTGCCCCGCGGACGCGCTGCGCGCGCGGACGCTCGTGGACGCGCTCGGGACGGGCAAGACGGTGCGCGTCGAGGGCTGCGGCCGTGGCCGCACCTACACGCAGATGTGCGACGGGAGCGAGGGCGAGCTGATCCGGAGTTGCACCTGGACGCGGTGACCCGATCGTCGCAGCTGCTACAGGGCGCAGTCGAACCAGCCCTCGGCGAGCGGTCGGCAGGCGCGCGCGGTGTACGGGCCGAGCTCCGCTGCGCCGCCGGGGGCGTGGACGAACGCCTGATCGCGGCGCCGGAGGAACCACACCATCGGACCGTGGCCGCGGTCCTCCGCCCACGCCTCGCCGAAGGGCGAGAGCGCGGTCGACACCTCGAGCGGGCGGGGCGTCGCGTCGAGCGCGGCCCCCCCGAGCCCGGCCACCACCGCCTCGAGCGCGGGGCGCTGCTCCTCGAAGCGCTGCGCCGCGAAGCGCGCCTCGGCCTCCCACGCGCCCGGCACGATCGCGGCCCAGGCCGCCGCGGTGAACAGCGCGAACATCCAGTGCTCGCGCGTCAGCCCCAGCCAGCACGCGGCCCACACGAGTGGGCTCAGCAGCAGGGTGAAGCCGAGGAGGAACACCGCGGTCTCGCCGCTCGTCCACGCGAGCGACGCGCCGACCCCCGCGATCAGCCCGAACGGGGCCAGGGCGAGGTAGAGGGCGGCGGGCGAGGAGGGGCGCACGGCGACAGGGTAGCAGCCCCGAGCGGCGCTGACCTCCCCGTCAGAGCTCGTCGTCAGAACGTGCCGCGCACGGAGCCGACGCAGCCGGCGGCGTCGCACGCGAGGCCGGCCTGGGCCGCCTCCTGGTCACCGCCGTCCGCGAGGGCGACGATCAGCCACACGAGGCCGCCCGCGGCGAGCGCGCCGGTGACCCCGAAGAGCACGTCGGAGGTGAGGGCCAGCGCGGCGCCGGTGTCGATGTCGGCGCGGGCGTCGGGCGGGCACACCCCGCCGTCGTCGCAGCGCGCGGCCACCGAGTTGTGCAGATCGAGCGCGACCAGGCCGGTCACGACGCCGGCGACGAGGGTCGCCCCCGCGCCGGCGAGCAGGACGACCGGGCCGACGAGGTCCGGCCCGGCCCCGGCGGGAGCCTCAGGCGTCGGGGCCCGATCCCCGCCGCCCCCCGGGTCGCTGGCGGCGGCCCGCGCCCGGAGCTGGGCGATCCGCCCCTCGAGGGTCACCCGGTCGGCGGCGCCCGGCTCGGCGCGCAGGTACTCCTCGAGCACGTCCGCGGCCTCGCCAGGCCGCATCGAGAGCTCGAGCGCCCGCGAGACGTTCAGGAGCAGGTGAGCGCGGCCCGACAGCTGATAGGCCTCGCGGAACTGCGCGGCCGCCTCCTCGTAGCGACCCTGGTCGAAGTAGGACACGCCCGCCTCGTGGTGCGCGCGCGCGCGGTCCACGTCGGCTTGCTGGGCGGACGCGAGGGAGGGGACCAGGAGGAGGAGGATCGCGAGGCAAAGGAGGCGAGGCACGGCCGCATCGTAGCAGCCGCGCGCGCGAGCGATGCTGGTCGATCGCAGACGCCGGGCCCCTGCGCGGCTACCCTCGGGACGGTGAGCGACGCACTGGACGAGGAGCTCGGCGTCCTCCGCGAGGCGGCCGGGGCGCTGCACGCGGCGCGACGCGTGCTGGTGTCGACGGGGGCCGGGATGAGCGCCGACAGCGGCGTCCCGACCTACCGCGACGAGGGCGGCCAGTGGCGCGACTTCGAGCCGTTCACGTCGCGCGGCGTGCGGCCGGAGCAGGTCGCGCACCTCGACGGCTATCAGCGCGACCCCGAGCAGGCCTGGGGCTTCCACGAGCACGTGCGCCGCATCATGCGGACCGCCGAGCCCCACGCCGGCTACGCCGTGATCACGCGGTGGATCGACGAGCGCTGGGCCGACGACGCGTTCGTCCTCACGACGAACATCGACGGGCTGCACCGCCGCGCGGGCCTGGACGAGCACCGCCTCTGGGAGCGCTACGGCAGCGTGTGGGACCTCCAGTGCGTCGACGCCTGCCGCCCGGTCGCGTGGCACGAGCCGCGCGCACCCCTGGCCGACATCGACGCGCAGACCCTCCGGGCGCGCGGGGCGCCGCGATGCCCCTTCTGCGGCGCCGCGGCGCGGCCGCGCATCCAGCTCGACCACGACCCCGCGTTCCTCCCCGACCCGGTCGGCGCGCAGCGCTACGAGCGCTTCCTCGAGACCCCGGTCGACGTCTACCTCGTGATCGGCACGACCCTCTGGTTCTCGTGGCCCGACGAGGTCGCCGAGCGCCCCCGCGTGATCCACGTGAACCCGGACGCCGCGACCCACCAGCGCTACCCGAACGGGATCGGCATCACGATGGGCGCGGAGGACGCGCTGCTCGGGCTCGACTTCCTGCTCCGTCGACTCGCCCGGTAGCGGACGCGCTCAACCGCCCACCGGTCGGCCTCCCGCGCCGCTACGGGTCGAAGGGAACCAGCACGCGAGGTTGACGCGCGAGGCCGGGCCCGGGGTCTGCCTCGGTCGGGGGCGGCGGCTCCTGCGGCGCAGGCGTCGACGGAGCGGCGACCGCCCGTCGACGGCGGGACGCGACGGACGGGGCCGGCGCCGGATCGGGCGCGCTCGTGGGCTCGGGCACCTCGGGGGGCAGCGGCGTCGTCTCGGGGGGCCGCCTCGGCGGGGCGGACACGGTCGTCGGGACGGTCGTCGGGACGCTCCTCGGCCCGCTCGTCGACGCAGGAGTCGGCTCCGGCGAGGGCTCCTCCGCGGTCGACTCGAGCGCGGGCCCGGCGGGCTCCTCGGCGCTCCCCGGCCCTCCCAGCACGACCGCCGCGCCGACACCGGAGGCGAGCAGCATCGCGCCGACCATCACGAGCACCCCGCGCCGCAGCGGGATGGGACGCGGCTCGTCGGGCTGGGTGCTGGGCGCCCGGTAGCTCGGGATGGGCGCTCCGGGAACGCCCTCGGCGAGCTCGGCGAGGTTGACGGTGCTCGCCGCGCCGAGGTTCCACGCGCCCGGCCGCACGGTGCCCGTCTCGGGATCCTCCTCCACGTCGTCGAGGTACCCCTCCAGCACCACGGACAGCCCGGCGACGTAGGCCTTCGCGCTCGGCACGCGGTCCTCCGGCCGGATCGCGAGCCCCTGGTCCACCAGCGCGCAGAGCGCGGCCGGCAGGTCGTCCCGGAGCGCGCCGAGCTTGCGGGCGGGCTCGGTGCACACCTTCACGACGAGCTCCTCGTAGGAGTCGCAGCGCGCGTGCGGGAGCTCCCCCGTGAGCATGGAGAAGAGCACCGCGGACGCCGAGTAGACGTCGGCCCGCGCGTCCACGTCGGCGGCCGACAGGTACTGCTCGGGCGGGGCGTAGCCGGGGGTCCCGAGCGTCACGCCGGTCCGCGTCTTCACCGTGAGGTCGTCGCGCGGCACCTTGCTGATCCCGAAGTCGACGAGGCGCACGACGTCATCCATCCGCGTGCGATCCGCGGAGGTGCCCTCGAGCATGATGTTCCCCGGCTTGATGTCGCGGTGCACGATCCCGGCCGCGTGGGCCGCCGCGAGCGCCTTGAGGATCTGCAGGGTGATGAAGCCCGCGCGCCGGAGCGGCATCACCGGCTGCGCGGCGAGCGCCTCCTGAAGGGAGCAACCCTCGATGCGCTCCATCGCGAGGAAGTGCATCCCGCGCGCGGTGGTGCCGGCGTCGTAGATGTGGACGATGTGGGGGCTCCCGATCGCCGCGGCGGCCTTCGCCTCCTCGAAGAAGCGGCGCACCGCCTCCTCGGACTTCACGCGCTGGGGGTGCAGCACCTTGAGGGCCACCGGCCGGCGCATGACAGTGTGCTCGGCCGCGTAGACCGCGCCGAAGCCGCCGCCGCCGAGCCAGCGATCGACCCGGTAGCGATCGACCGTCTGCCCCATCAGGCCGGGCTCCGCCATCGGCCAGCCCGTCTGCGGGCACACCAGCTCCCCGGCCGTGTGGGTCGCGCCGCAGTGCGGGCAGCCGGGGTGGGGCTCGGGAGAGGCGCTCATCAACCCCAAGCAGCATAGCGCCGTTCTTGGATATGCTACGGATCCCCTGTCGGAACCTCCGTCCATGCCTCGCCTACCTCGCCTCGCGCTCCTGCTCCTCGTCACCCCCGCGTGCGCGTGCTCGCTCGTGGCCGACTTCGGTCAGTTCTCCATCCCGGACGGGTCGGTCGGGCGCGACGCGGGCCCGCCGTTCGACGCGGGGCCCTTCGACGCCGGCCCGCCCTTCGACGCTGGCCCGCCCTTCGACGCCGGCCCGCCCTTCGACGCTGGCCCGGACGGGGGGACGACGCCGGACGGGGGCTGCGGGGACGCCTGCCTCCCCGCGATCGAGCAGCTCACCGCCGGCGACGGTCACCGCTGCGTCCTGCGTGGGGGCGACGTGTACTGCTGGGGGGTGAACTACCGCCAGCAGGTGAGCCCCGCCGCCGATCTCTCGATCGACGCACCCGAGCTGGTGACCCTGCCGCGCCCCGCACGCCAGATCGCGGCCGAGGGCGACCGCACTTGCGCGGTGCTCGACACGACCGCGGTCTTCTGCTGGGGCCACAACCTCGCCGATCTCGTTCCCGGAGGCGGTTCGGTCCTCTCGTCGCCCGCCGACGTCGGCCTGACCGGCGTCGAGGAGGTGACGATCGGGGAGTCCCACGCCTGCGCGCTCCACACCGACGAGACCGTCTCGTGCTGGGGCAGCAATGACCAGGGCCAGCTCGGCCAGGGCGACGCCGCGACCCACACCGGCTTCGTGACCGTGGACCTCGGCCAGCCCGTCACCGCGGTTCGCGCGGGGAAGGACCACACCTGCGCGATCCTCGCCGACACGACCGTCCGCTGCTGGGGCGACAACGTCCGCTTCCAGGCGGGCGGCGATACCCAGACGGACTTCCTCTCGCCGGGCCCGCCAATCACGCTGGCCACCGACAACGCGACGAACCTCCGCGACGTGACGCAGCTCGCGTGCGGGCGCCGCGTGTGCTGCGCAGGGAGCACCACGGCGGCCTCACGGGGGGTCTACTGCTGGGGCGACAACGAGTACTGGCAGCTCGGTCCGACCACCACCCAGAGCAACTTCGCCAACCGGTACGACGACGGCGACGCGGTGAGCGCCCTCGCCGGCTCCGTCCGTGCGATCGGCACGAGCTACGCGACCTGCGCGATCACCGACGGCGAGGTCTATTGCTGGGGCGACACCAGCAACGGTCAGCTCGGCGACGGGGCGCGACTCCCCAACACGTCGCGCGGGACGCCGATGGTGGTCGCCTCGAGCCCAGGGTCGATGCAACACGTCGCGATGAGCATCCACAGCGGCTGTGCGGCGTCGAGCAGCGAGGTCTACTGCTGGGGCACGATCATGACGACCGACGGTCGCGGCATCTACCAGGAGCTCGCCTTCTACCCGGCGCCGACGCTCGTCCCCTTCACGCCTTGAGCGCCCCTCACCGCGCGGGATCGGCCGGCCAGAGCCACGCCGCGCCTCGGACGCCGCCGCTGTCGCCGTGAACCGCGCGCACGACCCGGGTGCGCACCTCGCCGCCGGACGCACCGCCCTCGAACAGGCGGCTCCCGAACACGTACCGGGGCAGGCGCGCCGCCACGCGTTCGGGGAGCCCCGGCAGGTTCGACACGCCGCCGCCGAGCGCCACGACGTAGGGATCGACGACGTGGATCACGGTCGCGAGGCCGCGCGCGAAGCGGTCGGCGTGGCGGTCCAGGGTGGCCGCCGCGGCCGCGTCACCCGCCGCCGCCCGCGCCGCGAGCTCGGGCGGCGGAACGGGCTCCCCCGTCACGCGCGCGTGATCCGCCTCGAGCGACGGCCCGGCGAGCCACGTCTCCACGCAGCCGTGGCGCCCGCAGTAGCAGGGCGGACCGGGCCGCTCGTCGTCGCGCGGCCACGGCAGCGGGCTGTGGCCCCACTCCCCCGCGACCGCGTTGGGTCCGCGCACGAGCCGCCCCTCGACCACGAGCCCCCCGCCGACGCCCGTCCCCGCGATCACGCCGAACACGGTGGGCGCGCCGGCGCCGGCGCCGTCCACCGCCTCGCTGAGCGCGAAGCAGTCCGCGTCGTTGGCCACGCGGACCTCGCGGTCGAGCGCGCGGCTCAGGTCGTCGACGATCGGTCGGGCGTTGAGGCAAACAGTATTGCTATTTTTCAGGAGGCCGGTGGCCGACGAGACCGCGCCCGGAGTGCCCACCCCGACCGTCCCGGTCGCCCCAAGCTCCTCCTCGAGCCCGCGCGCGAGCCCGGCAACTGCGGCGACGATCGCCTCGTAGCCTTCGTGCTGAGGCGTGGCGACGCGGCGGCGCGCGAGCTCGCGGCCGTCCGGAGCGAGCGCGATCGCCTCGATCTTGGTGCCCCCGAGATCGACGCCGATCCTCACGTCTGGACCACCGGGAGCCGGGTCGGCGCGACCGACGGCGCGCGGCCCCGCGCCTCCGCGACCTCCGCGTCCCCGAACCGCTCGAGGTAGTCCCGCCGGAGCCCCCGGCAGGCGCCGCGGTCGGGGCAGCCCTCGCAGGCCGGGACGTGGACCTGCGGCGTCAGGCGGCTCTCGCTCAGCTCGAACTCCGCGTCGGGGCTGACGACCCGCACCCGGTCGGCGGCGGGGTCGAACGCGAGCCCGGCGCGCCCCCCGAGGAGGCAGCGCGGGATGTGGAGGGAGCGGACGGTCACGCCGCGCGCCTCGGCGCGCTCGGCCGCGGACTCTATCGCGCCAAGCGTGTCCGTCATCCGCGGCATCGAGGCGAGGTTGTCGCGGTTGCCGTCGGTCAGCGAGACGAACCAGAGGTCGACGCGGCGCGCGCCGCGGTCCGCCACCCAGTCGACCGCGTCGGGCAGGGCCCGGTACGTGTCCTCCTTGAGGATCACGTCGACCACCGGATCGAGGCCCGCGTGGCACAGCGCCTCGAGGCCGGCGCGCATCGCGCGGTAGGTGCCCGGTCGGCGCACGATCGCCTCGTAGGCCGCCGGCTGATGGGCGTGGATGGAGAGGTGAAAGCGGTCGACGCCGGCGTCGACCAGGCGGGCGACGTTCCGGGGCTCGGCGAAGAGGAGCCCGTTGCTCTGGAGCTTGATCTCCTCGAAGCCGAGCCGCCGGGCGGCCCGGACGAGGCCGAGCAGGTCCGCGCGGATCGTCGGCTCGCCGCCGGTGAACGAGACGCGATCGTAGCCGAGCTTGCGGGCGCGCCGCATGGCCGCGACCACCTCGCGGGTGTCGAGGGCCCGCGCGCGCATCGCCGGGGTGATGGTGCAGTAGTCGCACGCGAGGTTGCAGTCGTAGCCCAGGATGACGTCGAGGAGCGCCATCGCTCAGGGCCCCCGCGCGAAGCTCGCCGAGCGAAGCGCGGAGGGAGCCCACCGGCAGTGGTAGCGCACGCCGTCGGCGGTCGACTCGACGCGCACTCGCGCGTCGTCACGTCCCGCGCAGCGCAGCGTCGTCTGGATGCCGGTCCCGAGCCCGCGGACCATGAACTCGGGCGGCGACGGGAGCTCGACCAGGTCGACCTCGGCGACCCCGGGCTGGGTGATCCGCGGGACGATGCGGCCCCGATCGTAGGTCTTCGCGTAGATGACGGGCGTCCTCGAGATGAGCGCCGCGTCGGTCGTGAACCGCAGGAACACGCGCCACACGGTGCCGAAGGCGCGCTCGGTCCCCAGCCGGCTCACCTCGTCGTTCAGGTCGAGCGGGTCGCGCCCGCACCGCGCCGCGCAGGCGCCGACCACCGCCTCGAGGGTCGAGACCCGGACCCAGCTGATCGGGGTCGCGGAGAGATACTCCTCGCGGACCGGCTCGGGGACGCTCGCGACCGCCGGCTCGAACACCTCGGCGCCGCAGGTCTCGCGCAGGATGTCGCGGGCCTGACAGACGATCGTGCCGCCGACGCGGATGCTCGAGGACGCCGTCACGCGGCAAGCCTAGCAGCTTGCCGAGAAGCCATGCCGAGGCCCGAGGACGCGGGGCGCTCGTCACCCGCCCGGCGGCGCGCATGTGGGGACCTGGCTTGACCGGCTCGCTCGGACACCGATAACCTGGGAGACGTCGGAGGTCCTTTGAGCGCGAGCAGCACATCCTCCAAGGGCGACGCAGAGCGCCCGCCCCGCCTCCCACCCCGCCTCGGTCGACGTCGCGCGCTGGTCGGCTTCGGCGCCGCAGCCACCACGGCCGCGGCCGGCCTCTCCGGCTTGGAGTCCGCCGCGGCTCAGCCGGCCGCCGATCAGGCGAGCGCGCGCGACGACGAGGCCGTCGATCGGCCGGACGCCTACGAGCCGCTGGAGCGGCCGGATGCGGTCGCCGCCCACGGGCTCAGCGAGCCCAGCGACGAGGTGCGGCGCCTGTTCGAGGGGCTCTCCCCGGGCACCCCGCTCGAAGACCACTGGCGCATCGTGCGGGTCTACGGCGTGCGCGCCGGGGCCATCCCGGTCGTGCTGTCGCCGAGCCGCGCGACCGGCGAGGCGACCCCCTTCGTGGTGGAGATCTTCCGCGTCGATCCAGAGGGCGCCCGCCCCATCGCGGCCGCCGGGTCTCTCGCCCTGCACCTGAGCAACCGCGGCCACGGCGACCGGGCGACCGACGAGCTCCGCGGCCTCGGGGTCCAGGCGCTCGCGCGGGCCCTCGACCGGCGCCTCGAGGCGGGCGCGCGGCCCCCGGAGGAGCTGCTGACCCATGCGCAGCGACGGGCCCGCAACCCGGGTGGCGTCTTCCACGTCCCGACCCGCTGACCGCGGGTCCGCCGCGGGCGCGACTTCGGACGAGGCCAGCGGGGCCAGCGCGGTCGAGGCCAGCGCGGTCGAGGCCAGCGCGGTCGCGACCGGCGCGGCCGACGCCGAGCGCGCGGTGGCGCGGGGCGAGCGCGCGCTGACCGTCGCGCTCCACGGCGCGCGGGCCGAGGTGCACGACTGGGTCGCCGGCGCGCCCGGCGGCTTCCGCGACGCCCTCGCCGCCCTGGCCGCCGGGCGGAGCCTCGGGCTCGAGCTCCGTGTGACCACGCGGCTCACCCGCTCCAACGCGCGGGTCCTCGGCGAGCTCCCTCGCCTCCTCCGGGCGCGCGCCGTGCGTCGGTGGGTGGTGACGCTCGACGACGGCCCGCTCGACACCGCCGTCCATCCGCGCCTCGGCATGGCCGCGCCGAGCGCGCTCGCGGCGATCCACGCCGCCCGGGGCCTCGGCGTCGAGGCGTTCCTCGCGGGCCTCCCGCGCTGCGTGATGGGGCGCTTCCACGACCGCGCCTGGCCGATCGCGCCGCGGCGCCACCCGGCGGTCTGCGACGGCTGCGCCGCGCGCGCGCGGTGCCCGGGCCTGCCCGAGGGCTACGCGGAGCGCTTCGGGGTCGGTGAGCTCCGCCCGCTGGAGCGGGACGCGTGAGTCACGGGCTCGTCCTGCCGCCAACCTCCCGGTTTCGGTGCGTCGCGCTCCGCCTGCCCGACCCGGACCGGTTCGAGGCGCGCTTCGAGGCCAGCCCCGACTGGGTCGAGATCACGGTCGTGCGGCGGTCGGAGGCGGAGCGCGCGTTCCTCGTCCTCGACCGGGTCGCGGTTCGCTACCGCGGGCGGGTGGCCGAGCGGAGCGAGGCGCGGCGGCTCGCGATCCGCGAGCTCGTGCACGGGCTGGCCGCCCCGATCGACGCGCGCCTGACCGAGGGCGCGAGGACGATCGCCGAAGCGCTCGGGCGCTCGACGGAGCCCCGGCGGCTGCGCTTCGATCCGGCGGGTCTGCTCGCCCTGCTCGGGCCCGAGGTGCGCCCCGGCGAGGAGGTCACGGACGGCTGGCGCGCACACGGCGTCTACCCCACCTCCCACATCTCCGACGCGCTCGGCTCCACCCTCGAGCTCGTGCTCGACCTGCGCAAGGACGGCGAGGCCCCGCTGCGGGTGACCTTCGGCCGGCGCCGCGAGGGCGCGCCCGCGTTCGGCGCGGGGGCGAGCCTGCAGATGAGCTACCTGACCGGCGGCCGGGAGCCGCCCGGGGCGGCCGGGGTGCTGGCGCTCCTCGCGTTCCTCCTCGCGCTGCGGGACGCGGCGCCGCTCGAGGTGGACTTCCCCGGCGTCGGCGAGAGCCTGGACGCGCCGCGGCTCCCCGCCCCCGACGAGGCGCCGGCGAGCGACGCTGTGCTGAACCTCGCGATCGACGCGCCCTGCGGCCAGCGCTGCGCGTTCTGCGCCGTCCAGCGCGTGCGGCCGCCGATCGACGTCGAGGACGAGGCCCGCGTCGCGCGCCTGCGCGCCGATCTGCGCT
>JAUHXR010000147.1 GCA_030426845.1 Polyangia bacterium
CCGAGCGGGCCGAGCGCGCGGACGAGCGGCTGCACGTCGCCCCCGCCGTCGGGGTGGACGCGGTTGGAGAGCACGATCACGAAGGCGTCCCGCGCCGGGTCGATCCAGAGGCTCGTCCCGGTGAAGCCGCCGTGCCCGAACGCGCGCGCGCTCATCCCGGCGCGGCCGACGTCCCAGCCGAGCGCACGCGAGCCGCCGGGCAGCGCGCGCGGCGCGGTCATCTGCGCGACGGTCGCCGCCGCAAGGATCCGTGCCCCCTCCAGCTCGCCGCCGCCGAGCAGGGCGCGCGCGAAGCGCGAGAGGTCCTGGGCGGTCGAGAAGAGCCCCGCGTGGCCCGCCACGCCGCCGAGCCGCCACGCGCGCGGGTCGTGGACCTCCCCGCGGATCATCACGTCGCCCCGCCGCGCGGCGCGCTCGGTCGGCGCCACCCTCCCCCATCGCGCGGCCGGCGGCGCGTAGCCGGTGTCGCGCATCCCGAGGGGCGCGAAGATCGCCTCCTCGGCGAAGACGTCGAGCGGGCGGCCGCTGACGCGCGCGACGATCTCGCCGAGCACGACGAAGGAGAGGTCGCTGTAGCGCACACGCGCGCCAGGCGGCGAGGCGAGCTCGACGCGCGCGATCCGCGCGAGCGCCTCGGCGCGGGTCCCCTCGTAGTCGCGGAGCGGGTTCACCGGCGGCAGACCCGCGGTGTGGGTGAGGAGCTGCGCGATCGTCACGCGCTCGCGCGCCCCTCCCGTGAACGCGGGCCAGTGCGCGGAGGCCCGGTCGTCGAGCGCGAGCTGGCCACGCTCCACGAGGACCATCACGCACGTGGCGGTGGCGACCGCCTTCGTGATCGAGGCGAGATCGAAGACGGTGTCGAGCGTCATCGGCTCGCTCACCGGGTCGACCGCGCGCCGCCCATAGGCGCGGGCGAACACGACGCCGTCCCCGCGCCCGACCACCACCACCGCGCCCGGCGCCGCCCCGTCCGCGAGCGCGCGCCGGACCGCCGCGTCGATCGCCTCCTCGTCCTCGAGGCGCGCCCGGATCACGGGCCGCGGCGCCACGGGCTCCTCGGCCGCGGCGATCTGCGCGGTCGCCGCCGTCGCGCGCGCGTCGTCGACCTCCGCTTCGCCGCTCTCGACGGAGCGCTCGACCGCCTCCACCGGCCGCGCCGCGGGGGCCTCGCGCGCCGGCCCGCCACCCCCGCAGCCGAGGGCGATCCCGAGGGTCAGCGCGATCGTCGCGCGACGCCTCACCCGGGGCTCACCGAGGCCTCGGCGCCGGGGCGGCAGCTGGGGCTTCCCTCGTCATTTCCAAAGGTTGAGCCTCCGGGGCCTCCGCCGCCAGCGCGGGGCGCGCAAGGTTGTGCTTGCATCGGCGGTTCGACCGGGCCAACTGGAGCTGGTTTCCCGGGAGCCGGCCTGACGAATGCACAGTTCCTCCAGTCCTTCCGCCTCGACGCACAGCGACGCGATCGCCCTCTCCAAGCTCGGAGACGAAATGGTCAAGAACTTCGTCCTGGACACGAACGTGCTGCTGCACGATCCCGGCGCGCTCTACGCGTTCGAGGAGAACAACGTCGTCCTGCCGATCTACGTCGTCGAGGAGATCGACAAGTTCAAGCGCGACATGAACGAGCTCGGCCGCTCCGCGCGCGGGGTCAGCCGCACGCTCGACGAGCTGCGCAGCCAGGGCAACCTCGCGGACGGTGTCGCGCTGCCCGACGGCGGCCGCCTGCGCGTCGCCTTCTCCGGCCGAGAGCTCCCGCCGATGCTCTCCATCGCGAGCCACGAGGCGGACTCGCGGATCATCGCGGTCGCGCTCGACGTGAAGGACGCCCAGCCAGACGAGCCGACCATCCTCGTCAGCAAGGACGTCAACCTGCGCATCCGCGCGGACGCGCTCGGGCTCGTCGCGGCGGACTACGAGCACGACCGCACACGGCTCGAGGAGCTGTACACGGGCGTGATCGACGTGGAGCTGACGGGCGAGGAGATCGACGCGATCTACCGCGAGGGGCGCCACGCCGCGCCGCCGCAGGCGCAGCCGAACCAGTTCGTCCAGATGGTCGACCAGGCCAACTCGAGCCACACCGCGATCGGCCGCGTCGATCCGACGGGCAAGATCACCGAGCTGCTCCCGAAGAAGCGCGACCGGGTCTGGGGCATCACCGCACGCAACCTCGAGCAGGCCTTCGCGCTGAACCTGCTGCTCGACGACCGGATCAAGCTCGTGACCGTCGTGGGCAAGGCAGGGACGGGCAAGACGCTGCTCGCGCTCGCGGCCGCGCTGCGCAAGGCGCACGAAGAGAAGCAGTACCAGCGCGTGCTCGTCTCGCGCCCGGTCTTCCCGCTCGGCCGCGACATCGGCTACCTCCCCGGCGACATCGAGGAGAAGCTCCAGCCGTGGATGCAGCCGATCTTCGACAACCTCGAGCTGCTGATGGGGCTCACCGGCGAGGACCGCAAGAACGGCCGCAGCCACCAGGAGATGCTCGACCTCGGGATGATCGAGGTCGAGCCGCTGACCTACATCCGCGGCCGCTCGATCCCCGATCAGTTCCTGATCGTCGACGAGGCGCAGAACCTCACCGTGCACGAGGTCAAGACGATCGTCTCGCGCGCGGGCGAGGGCACCAAGATCGTGCTCACCGGCGACCCCTACCAGATCGACAACCCGTACATGGACGCGCAGAGCAACGGGCTCGTCCACGCGGTGAACCGCTTCCGCGGGCACTCGATCGCCGGACACATCACCCTGCGCCGGGGCGAGCGCTCCGAGCTCGCCGAGCTCGCCGCGACCGTCCTGTGACGGGCCCCTCGGCCGCGGCGTGATCAGCGTCGCCGCGCCCGTCGACGGCGCTTGGGAACGAGGCGCCCCTCGTCGTCCGGGACGTAGCCGAGCGCGCCCCAGATCGCGCGAGCCCGCCCGCCATCGACCCCGTCCGCGCCGAGGCTCGAGGCGAGCGCGGGCGGCGGAGCGAAAGGGACCGGCAGCGCGCGGAGCTCGCCCAGCGCGCGCTCGAGCACGTCGACGCGGACCAGCCGCGGGCCAACCCGCGCGTAGCCGGCGGCGAGCGCGGCCGCGCCCTCGAGCGCGGCCCGGGGGAGCGACTCGGCGAGCACCTCGTGCTCCGCGCCGAAGAACACGTAGACGAAGGCCGCCCGCAGCCGCAGGCCGCGCGGGGTCAGGCTCGCGGCGCGGTACACGAAGCGCCGCCCGACCGTCAGCCCGAGCCGGCGCCGCGCCTCCTCGTCGAGCTCGCGCAGCTGAGGCGCGACGTCACGGAGCGCCGCGGCCCCGAGGCCCTGCGCCAGCTGATAGGCGAGCCCGCGCGCGGCGGCGTCTCCACGCGCGGGCGCCTCCCCCGCGAGCTCGTGCAAAAGGTCCTTGGTGAGCGCGACGAGGCGCCGCTCGACCCGGCCGCGCGCGCCGGCCCCCTCGATCCCCTCGACCCGAACCTGCGGCGAGGTGAGCTCACGGCCTCCACGCAGCCGGCCGACCGCGCGGCCGTCGAGCAAGATCGCGCCGCGCGGCGTCACCTCGAGCGCCTCCGCGGGCGCGTCAACCGCCGCCTCGGCGAGCGCCTCCGCCTCGTCGTGCTCGGCCTCGAGGAGCGCGCCGAGCTGAGCGAACGGGCCGGAGGCCTCGACCCTGGGCGCGGCCGCGCGGCGCTTCGTCCGGCGGCCTCGCTCCACGAACCGCTCGACCAGCCGCGCGTGGAGCGCGTCGGAGAGCCGGTCCTCGATCGCGCGCGTCCGCGCCTGCCAGCCGTCCGCGTCGTCGATCCAGCCCGGGCGGTGGCTCACGTAGGTCCAGAAGCGGATCGCCGCGAGCCGCGCGGTGAGGGTGTCGACCTCGCCGTCGATCCGATCGATCCGCCGCACGTTCGCCTCGACCCAGTCCGGGTCGAGGCGGGTCCGGTCCACGAGCTGGACGAACACCTCCCCGAGCTGCGCCACATGTCGCAAGAGAAGGAGCTTGCGGTAGTCGGGGATCTGACAGACCTCCCACAGTCGGCGCACTCGGTCCTCGTCGGTCGCGCGCTCGCGGATCTCCGGACGCGCCTCCAGCGCGCGCAGCGCGTCGAAGTCGTCGCTCTGCTCGACGCGGACGAAGCGCGGGTCCGGCGCGGGCGCGGCCAGCGAGGCGAGGAGCGCGTCTACCGAGCCGAAGTCGAGGTCCGCGTTGCGCCACACCATGCGCCGCACCGGCGCGAAGTCATGGCTCTCGATCGCGCGGACCGTCTCCGGGTCGAGCGGCGGGTGCGGGCTCAGCGTGCCGAACGTCCCGTCGCGCCGGTAGCGCCCGGCGCGGCCCGCGACCTGGCCGAGCTCCGCGTCGGTGAGGCGCCGCCTGTCCCGCCCGTCGAACTTGCGCAGCGACGCGAAGGCGACGTGGTCGAGGTCGAGGTTGAGCCCCATGCCGATCGCGTCCGTGGCGACCAGGTGCTGGACCTCACCTTCCTGATAGAGCGCGACCTGCGCGTTGCGGGTGCGCGGCGACAGCCCGCCGAGGACCACCGCCGCCCCACCCCGCCGCACCCGCAGGCGCGAAGCCAGCTCGTAGACCTCGTCCGCGCTGAACGCGACGACCGCGCTGCGGGGCGGCAGCCCGCCGAGGCCCTTCTTGCCGAAGTGCCGCAGGGTCGAGAGGCGCGACGGCCGCATCACGTCGGCGCGCGGGAAGAGCGCGGTCGCGAGCGGCACCATCGTGTCGGAGCCGAGGAACCACGTCTCGCGGCGGCCGCGCGCGTGGAGCAGCCGATCGGTGAACACGTGCCCGCGCTCGCGGTGGGCGGCGAGCTGGATCTCGTCGACCGCGAGGAGATCGACCGTCACGTCCATCGGCATCGCCTCGACGGTCGCGACCCAGTAGCGCGGCGCCGGCGGGACTCGCTTCTCCTCGCCGGTCACGAGGGCCACCGCACGCTCGCCGACCCGCCGGCTGACCCGGTCGTAGACCTCACGCGCGAGGAGGCGAAGCGGCAGGCCGATCATCCCCGAGTCGTGCTCGAGCATCCGCTCCACCGCGCGGTGCGTCTTGCCCGTGTTGGTCGGCCCGAGGGCGAACGTCAGCTCGCTCATGGGGCGCGGTCGTCGAGGCTCAGCAGGAACACCTCGAGGTCGTCGAGCTGTGCGGCCGAGAGGCCCGAGGTCACGCCGTGGCGGTCGTCGGGGTTGTGGGTCGTCAGGACGTCGCGGACGGTGGCCGCGCGCCCGTCGTGGAGGTACGGCGCGGTGCGGTAGAGCCCGCGCAGGCCGGGCGTGTCGAGCCCGGTGAGCGGGGCGCCGAGCCGCTGGCCGGAGCCCGGGCCGAGCGTGCCCACGTCGTGGAGCACGGGGTCGCCGCCCGGCCCGAACGCGCTGTCGGTGTACTCCGCCCCAGCGTGGCAGGCGCGGCAGCCGACCGTCGGGTCGTCGAAGATCGCCCGACCTCGCGCCGCCGCGTCGACGTCGGCCGCGCCGGACCGCGGCGAGGCGCCGAAGGCGTCCAGGCTCGCGACGTACGCGGCGAGGGCGTCGAGCTCCGACGAGAGCGACGCCTTGGGCGCGCCGAGCGGCGCGTCGCGGCCGCCCGCGTGGAACACCGCGTCGTCCAGGAACCCGGTGCCGCCCTGTCCGCCGCGGATGTCGTGCTCGAAGTCCTGCACCTCGTCGAAGTTGGCCGTCCAGTGGAGCGGCGCCGCCCCCGCCCGGCCGCGGAGCTCGATCGTGTTGCGCAGGCCCTCGCCCCGCTGGGTGAAGTCCCACACGAGGCCGTCGCCCTCGCCGTCGAGGTGGCAGCTCGCGCACGAGAGGTAGCCCGTGCGGCTCATCCGCGGGTCACGGCTGCGGTAGAAGATGCGCTTGCCCTCGAGCACCTCCGGCGCGAGCGGCTCGGTCGCCACGGTGCGGATGTCCGCCAGCGGCCGCGGCTCCGAGCGCAGGTCGGAAACGTCGTAGACGCGCACGCTCCGCGACAAGAACGCCTGCACGAACAGGCGCGACCCGTCCGGCGAGATCGCGAGCCCTTGCGGCGCCTCGCCCACGTCGCGGACGCTCCCCACCGTGAAGAAGTCGTAGCCGTCGACCGCCACGATCGTCTGCGCGCCCTGCATCGCGAAGTAGGCGCGCTCGCCGTAGGGGCTGAACACCACCGCCGAGGCGTAGTCGAGATCGTCGAACGCGTGTCGCAAGCTGTCCTGCGCCGCGCCTGGGCCGAGGAGGAGCTCGGCGAAGGCCGCGCGGGCCGTCGTCTGGCTGGTCAGCGGCGCGCCGCTCAGGTGATCGCCCGTCACCACGTTCGCCTTGAGGCCGGGGACGAAGGCGCGCCCTCCGTCGGGCGTGAGCACGACCTGATTGAGGAAACCGAGCACGCCGGCGTTGTCGGTGTCGCTGTCCTCGCCCTCCGGAGGGAGCCGCGTCGGACCGACCACGGCGAGCGATCCCGGCGTCTCGGCCCGCAGCGTGGTCACCGTCGCCCCGGCCGCCTCGCTCCGCCAGCGGGTCACGAGGATCGCCCCGTCGCCACGCGCCGCGAGGCCGCGGGGCTCGAAGCCCGCGTCGACCGAGCCGAGGACCCGGCCGTCCGGCGCCAGCGCGATCACCCGACCGTCGCGCGCGCTCACGTAGATCGCGCCACCCCGCGGATCGGCGACCACGCCGTAGGGCTCCGCGCCGGGCCCGAGCGCGGTGGGCGCCTCGACCGCGAGGGTCGCGCGCTCGAGGAAGCCCACCTCCCCCGAGCCCTGGCAGGCGACGGCCACCCTCGGCCCGGCGATCGCCAGGGTGCGCGGGCGCGCGCAGACCGGCACCTCGGCCTCGAGCGTGAGCGCGCCCGCGTCGATCACCGCGACGGTGTCCGCGTCGGGGTTGACCACCCAGACCCGGCCGCCCTCGGCGTCGTAGACGATCGGGCTCGAGGCGGTCGGGGCCGGGCTCGCCGGCCGGAGCACGACCGGGACGGTGAGGACCGCGTCCGCCACCCGACCGTCGTCGCGCACCGTGACCCCGACGGTGCGCGCGCCCACGAAGGGATAGGTGACGCACAGGCGCGGCGCGTCCGTCTCGCTCACCCCGCCGTCTCCGTCGTTCCAAGCGAAGCGCGGCGCGCGCGCGCCCGCGACCTCCGCCTCGACGCAGAGCTCCTCGCCGACGAACCCGCGCGCCGGGCCGCGCAGGGTGACGCTCAGCGCGCCCGCCCCCGCGGCGTCGACGGCCGCGTCGGGCCCGGCGTCGACCTCGGGCGACGTCCCGCAGCCGAGCGCGGCGACGGCGAGGAGCGCGAAGAGGCGCGAGCTCACCGATCGCACGCGACGGTGGTGAACGTGGAGCGGTGCGCTCTGGCGAGCGGGTTGCCGCTCAGGTCGGTCACCCCGCCCGCCGGCACGACGACCTCGTAGGTGGTGCTCGGCGCGAGCGGCGCGACCGGCCACAGGCTGACGACCCCCTCCTGCCCGCTGAGGTGCGCCTCGCGGACCGCCCCGGTGGCCACGTCGCGCAGGAGGACCGAGCCCGCCCACACCGACTCCATCGCCACGAACTCGTCGAAGGTGAGCCCGACCCGCGCGCTGAGCGGCTGGTCCACCGCGCCGTCGACCGGGACCACCATGTTGACCTGCGGCGGCCGCGCGTCGGGCGCGGCCTGGAACGGCACCACCGCGCTCGCCTGCCCGTCGATCGCGTCGTCGTCCACGCTGACCACCACGACGTTGCCGTAGGGCGTGAGCGTGTCGACGTCACCCGTCTGGTCGAAGCGCATGACCATCTGCGGGTTCGTCGGGTCGCGCACGTCGACCCGCGCGCCGAACGCGCTGAGCCCGACGAACGCGTAGCCCTCGTGGAGGAACACGTAGCCTCCGTCTGCGCCGTCGATGGTGAGGTCGCCGACGAAGGTCGGCCGCGTGGGGTCCGAGACGTCGAAGATCGTGAAGCCGCCGAACGCGATGCGCGGGTGGTAGGTGTAGCCGCCGTTGACCATCCCGAAGTAGGCGGGGAGCGGCACCGGTCGGCCGAGCCGATCGGTCTCGCCGTTGGTGATCGAGTAGGTCCCCCCCGGGATCTGGCGCGGGCTCGCGGGGTCGCGCACGTCGAGGACCGCGGCGACCGCGCCCTCGCTGCTGAACGCGTAGAGCCGGGTGCCGACCGCCATGACCTGACCGACGCGGAACTCGGGCTCGGTCTTGAACTGCGACACGAGGGTCGGCGCGCTCGGGTCGGTCGCGTCGACCACGTAGATCCCGTTGTCGGAGGCGCCGACGTACAGGTAGGGCGCCTGCCAGAACGTGCTCATCACCGTGCGCTCGTAGGCGTTCGGGTAGGACACCTCGGGCAGCGCGAAGTCGATCACCCGCCGCGGCGCGGTCACGTCCGCGAGGTCCCAGATCTGGACGCCGGTCAGCGACGCGACCGAGATCCAGCGGCCCCCGATACGCGACAGGCCGGTCGCGTGCGTCTCGCGGATCTGGTCGTCGAGGACGTTGGCGACGAGCGAGGGCGCGCATGGGCTCGAGAGGTCCCACACCGCGATGCCGCCGCGGCCGCGCTCGTGCGCCCACGGCCGCACGAGGTAGCCGTCGAGGAAGAACCCGGTGTTGTGGTGGTTCTCGTCCGTCGGGCCGACCGGCAGGTAGGCGCAGGGCTGGCCGAGCGCGGCCTCGTCGAACGCCACCGACGGCGCGCCGGGGCCGGTAGCGGCCGGGAAGCCCGCGGGATCGAGCGCCGGGCCACCGTCGCCGGGCGCGGGGCCCGCGTCGCCGGTCCAGAGGTCGCACCCGGTGGCCGGGACGCCCGCGTCCGCCGCGCCCGCGTCGACCCGGCGCCCGGCGTCCACCCCGGCGTCGATCCCCGCGTCGGGGGTGGGCGGATCGCCGCAGCCGAGCAGCGTCGTCGACAGCAGCGTCGTCAACGGCAGCGTCGTCAACAGCAGCGTCGTCGACAGCAGCGTCGAGGCGAACCGGCTCGTAGAGCGGAGCAGCGCAGCGGTCGGGCGGAGCACGCCCGGAGGATAGCGCGCTCAGGCGGCGACGCGGCCGCGCACCCAGGGGATCAGCTCGTCGGCCGGCATCGGCTTGGCGAAGTAGTAGCCCTGGATGTCGTCGCAGCCCTTCTGCCGAAGGAACGCCAGCTGGTGCTCGTCCTCCACGCCCTCGGCGATGACCCGCAGCCCGAGCTTGTGAGCCATCTCGATGACCGAGGAGACGATCGAGCAGTTGTCCCGATCCTCCGGCACGTGGCGGACGAAGGAGCGGTCGATCTTCACCTCGCCGACCGGGAAGGCCCGGAGGTTCTTCAGCGAGGAGTACCCCGTCCCGAAGTCGTCGATCGACAGGCCCACGCCGAGCTCGCGCAGGGCGTAGAGGTTCCGCGCCGCGGTCTCGCCCGCCTGGACCATCATCGTCTCGGTCAGCTCGAGCTTCAGCCGCGCAGGCGCGAGCCCGGTGCGGAGCAGGACGGCTTGCACCGTATCGACGAGGTGGCTCTCGACGAGCTGCGCCGCAGAGAGGTTCACCGACACCTTCAGCTCGGGGAGCTCCGGGGTCCAGGCCGCGGCCTGACGGCAGCTCGTCTCGAGGACCCAGCGGCCGATCTCGACGATGAGCCCCGTCTCCTCGGCGATCGGGATGAAGTGGAACGGCGAGATCATCCCGAGCTCGGGGTGACGCCACCGGATGAGCGACTCGACCCCGCGCAGGCTCCCGTCGGTCGCGCCGACCTGCGGCTGGTAGTGCAGCTCGAACTGCTGGCGCTCGAGCGCGCGGTGCATCGAGCTCTCGAGGACGAGGCGGTTGTACTCGCCGTCGTGGGCCTTGGCGTCGTAGATGCACTGGTGGTTGCCGCCCGACTCGCGGGCGTGCACCGCCGCGGACTCCGCGTGGCCGGCCACCGTGAACGGGCTGACCTCGGAGCCCGACTCCCACATCGCGACGCCGACCGAGGCGGTCACCCGCAGCTCGAGCGCGCCGTTGCCGATCGGCCGCCGGACCTCTCCGAGGAGACAGTCCGCGATCGCCTCGGCCCCGATCGCGTCGCGCGCGCCGGCGTAGAGCACGCCGAAGCGGCTCGGTCCGAGGCGAAAGACCTCGCCGTCCGAGCCCGTCACGTGACGCAAGCGCATCGCGACGTCGCGGATGACGGTGTCGGCGATGTCGGGCTGCTCGAGGTGGATCGCGCTGCGGAGACGGTCGAAGCGGTCCAGGTCGAGGACCATGATGGCGAGCGGCGACGGCCCGATCTCCGCCGCCTCGAGGTGCGAGCGGAACGCGACCCGGTTGGGGAGCCCCGTCTCGAGGTCGTGGTGCTGGGCCTGCCAGAGCGCGTCCGCGGTCTGCTGGAGCTGCGTCGCGTACTTCGCGTTCAGCCGGCCGTGGTGCTCGATCCGAGCCCGCACGGTCTCCTCGAGCTCCTGGGCCGTGAACGGCTTGGTGAGATAGTCGTCCGCGCCGCTGACCATCCCGCGGCGTACGCTGGCGCGGTCGTCGCGCGCGGTGATGAGGACCACCGGGGTGGTGCCGAGCGCAGGGTCGCGGCGGATCGCCTCGAGCACCCCGAAGCCGTCGAGCCCCGGCATGTTGACGTCACAGAGCACGAGGTCGGGCGGGACCTCGCACATGCGCGCGAGCCCCTCCTCGCCGCTCGCCGCGGTGTCGACGTCCATCCCGTACCTCGAGAGCGTGCGGGCGATGGAGCGTCGGACCTCCGCGGTGTCATCGATGACGAGGACGCGCGGGCGGGGCTCGGAGTGGAGCGAGGAGTTCGACATGAGGGAGGCGTCCATGGAGCTTCCTGGGGTCCCGGCGGCCAGTGCCGGCCGCTCACCCTACCAACGGCGAACGCCTGCAGGACCTTTACCCTCGGACGGCGATTGGCCGCCGCGCTCCTTCGGGTCCGGGCCCTCGGTTCAGGGCGCGGCCACCCGCTGGAGCGACAGCTCCGCCGGCCGCGCCGCGCTCAGCGGCCCCGGGCCGAGCACCGGATCCCCGGCGCGCCGCGGCAGGCCGTCGGCCCGGATCTGCCACGGCGCGACCGCCTGGGCCTCGAGCGTCGCCCCGCCGCGCCGCACCCCGATCGTGAGGCGCGTCGGTCCCTCCGCTGCGACGACCGGGATCCGGTAGAGGCCGATCGCGGCCACCCCGGGGCGGCCGCCCTCGACCGGGGGATCGGGAAACTGGAGGTCGACGAGCGCGAGCCGCGCGGGCGCTCCGTCGACCGTCACCTCGATGTCGCCGCCGACCCGCGGGGCGATCACCCGGGCGCGCGCGAGCCGCTCCCACGCCGTGCCGACCCGCCCGTCCGGCCCCGCGTCGAAGCGCGCCCAGAGGCCGTCCGCGAGCCGGCCGGGGCGCAGCTCGTAGGCGACGAGGAGCGCGAGGCCGTCGGGCTCGGCCGAGAGCACGAGGCGCCGCGTCTCCGGGAAGTCGTGGCCGGCCGCGGGCGTTACCCACGAGGCGAGGCCGAGGGTGAGGGCGAGGGCCGCCGCGGCCGAGGACCGCCGCATCAGTGAGTGTGCCCCAGCGCGGCGCGGCGCATGATCGCGCCGAGATCGTGGCGCATCGTGGGGTCGCGGCCGAACAGCCACGGGGTGAGCGCGGGCTCGGGCGGCCGGTCTTCGCCGGCGTGGGCCGTCCGGGTCTGCGGCGGGCGAGGCCCCTGCGGGTAGCCCGGGTCGTTGACGGGCAGGAGCTGGCGCTCGCGCGGCACCGGACCGGGCGGCCGAAACTCCCCCGGCCCGGTGGTGGCCCACACCGGGTTCGTCAGCGCGTAGGGCGTGACGGGCTGGTTCTCGGACGGCGTCGCGCTGCCGAGGTCCGGACCGAAGAGCGAGACCCCGCCGGTGAGCGAGTTGACCGCCTCGGTGATCTGGAACGGCGAGACCTCGAAGGGCCGCACCACGGGGAACATGCTGCGGGCGCCGATCACCTCGATCACGAACCAGCTGTCGATCGGCGCGCCCGACGCGTCCTCCGCGAGGGGCAGCTCGAGCTCCACCCCGAACGGCGACGCGGCGTAGTCGCGGTCCGGCTCGAGCGCGTAGACCTGCGCGATCTCGCCGTTGCGGATCACGTTGAAGTGCGACAGCCCGATCCACGGGGCGGCGGTGATGTTGACGCCGATGCGCACCGTCGCGTCGTCCACCTGCAGGCGCTGCCCCATCCGGCCGCGCTCCGGGTCGTCCACCCAGAAGTCGACCATCGGCCCGTTCGTCGCGATCACGCGGCGCGCGCGCAGGCCCGCGACGATCTCCTCGTCGCGGAGCCGCCCCACGTCATCGTGCCCGACGTAGACCATGGTGCGGAAGTAGCCGGCCTCGCTGTTGGCGTCGTGCGAGTCGCTCGTCCCGACCGCGACGAAGCGGTGCCCCAGGTTGAGCAGCGTGTACCAGTCCTCGACCGCGCCGGGGAACACCGCCTGCCCGTCGTCGCCGGTGATCACCGTACCGCGCGGGGGCAGATCGGCCGGCGCGTCGGGCGGGAGCGACTCCGGGACGCGGTAGTGATGGACGTCGCGGAACAGCTTGCCGTTGACGACCTCGAGCAGGTCGAAGTCGAGCGAGAAGGTCGAGCCGCCCATCGGCGTGAGGAAGGCCGGGCCCTCGGGCTGGAGCACGAGGTCGGCGAGGCTCGGCGGCTGCTCGCTCATGTCGAAGGTGTCGCGCCGGTACTGCTGGAAGTAGCCGAGCACCGGCTGCCGCGGGTGGTTCACCTGGACGATCGTGTCGCTCGGCCCGAGCGAGCCCAGCGCGCGCAGCGCGTCGAAGATCTCCTGCGGCGGGCGGTCGGCCCACGCGATGGCGCCGTGGTCGACCGAGGTCACGTCGTAGTCGAGCGGATAGCCGTTGAAGTGCCCGGACTCGATGGTCGTGACCTCCAGGCCGACCGTCCCGTGGAGCCAGTCGACGAGGTCGGTCCGCGCGATCGCGGCGGAGTAGTCCGAGACGAAGTTGTGATCGCTCGCGACCGCCCACTCGACGCCCTCCGCCGCGACGCTGCGGACCCGCAGGTCGAGCCCCATCGCGGAGTCGTGGCTGCCGACCGAGTGGAGGTGCGTGTCCCCCGCGATCCAGCCCGTCGTGTCCACCACGCGCTCGAGGCGGTGGAGCACGCTCGTCGTCTGGCCCGCGACCAGCTCGACGCGCTCGGACGCGACGTCGTACTCCGGGCCACGGCTCGAGACGACCTCGTAGCTGCCCGGCCGCACCCACAGCTCGGCCACGCCCCCGTCGGTGAAGGCCTCGGCCTCGATGTAGCGACGGTTCGCCTCGTCCGCGTCGTCGGGCACGAGATCCTGCACCCGCGGGTGCTCGCCGACCGCGAGGTCGTAGAGGAAGCGCCGCGGCTCCTGCCCGACGCGGTCCTCGCCGTAGGCGCCGATCAGGGTCGCGCGCGCCGGCAGCGGGTCGCCCTCGGGGGTCTGCACGCGCACGACGAGCCGGGCGGCCGAGCGCGCCTCGACGCGGAGCCCGGTGGTCTGGTCCGCCCGGATCGTGAAGTCGAGGGGCTCCGACAGCGGCCGCCCCGGACCGGCGACGCGCAGGCTGTAGTCGCCGGGCTCGAGGGTTCCGCCGAACGCGCCCCCGGCCTCGACGTCGTACTGGGAGAAGATCACCCGGCGCCCGTCCGCGTGCCGCCGGTACACGATCACGGAGGCGTCGGTCGCGGCCGCGCGCGTCACCTCGTCCACCACCTGGCCGCCGAGCCGGCCCGTCTCGCGCCCCTGGAGGCGGTGCACCTCGTCGAGCACCGAGCCGATGTCCCCGTCGCCGACCACGAGGTGGCGGCGCACCTCGAACGACTCGCCGGGCTCGAGCGCGGGCGGGGCGACGTCGTAGAACACGGTCACGAACCCTCCCGCCGCGAAAGGCACGAAGACCGTGGTCTGGTCGATCTCGGTCCCGTCCGCGCCGTACTGGTCGCGGTTCAGGTACGCGTAGTTGCGCTCGCTCGGCGCGCCGACGAGCCCGTAGCTCACCCCGTCGCCGCGCGTCGCGATCCACGGCGCGGCGACCCCGGGGAGCGCCGGCAAGGTGCGCGCGGTCCGGGCCGCCTCCTCGATGCCAAAGCGGAGGTCGAAGCCGATGCCGGGGATGAACGCCTGGCTGGACGCGCTGAACGCGGCCACGTCGCCCACCGGCACGGGCAGCTCGTCGCCGCTGATCCCGGCGAGCATCGCGAGCATCTCGGCCTCGGGCGTCGGGAAGGTCAGCCGCCCGTCGGAGATGTTGGTCACCGAGAGCGTGATCTCGAGGTTCCGCGCGCCAGGCTGCAGCGTGTAGATGATCTCGTAGCGCAGGCGCTGGTCCGAGAGCGGGTCGCGGTAGTTCTGGTGGCTCCCGAGCAGCAGGCGGTTCAGCACGCCGGCGAGCTCTACGAAGTCGCCCGCGGTGCCGATCGCGGCCACCTGGGCCGGGCCACCGTCCGCGCCGGTGCGCCGCACCTCGACCGCCTGGACCGCGACCGCCTGCAGGAGGAAGATCGGGAAGATCTCCCCGAGCGCGTCGCGCCCGACCCCGCCCTGCGCGTCGCCCTCCCCCGCGCCCCGCGGGCGCTGGAGGTCCACGTCGATGAGGCCTCCGCCGTAGATGCCGAGCATCCGCGAGTGCGTGGGCCCCTGCACGATCACCCGGAGCTGGTCGTTCTCGAGCCGGAAGTCGCCGACCTCGCCGAGCGCGCGGGGGCCGCCCACGAGATCGGGCCGCGCGACGACGACGCGGGCCTGGGCGAAGCCCGGGTCGTCCGCCGCGCACGACAGCGCGAGCGGCGCGAGGAGGCAGACGGCGAGGAGACGGCGCAAGTTCGATTGCCGGCTAGATCCGAAGTTGGACGATGGCCTCGATGCGATCGTTGTCGAGCGATCGCGCCTCGGTCTCGACCGTGAAAGTGTAGTTGAGCCAGAGCGTGAGCCCCACCTCCTCCACCGGGTGCTCCATCCGCAGCCCGACGGTGTGGTACATGAGCTCGAAGGCCGACAGGTCCACCGGCCCGTTCGCGCCGCCCGACTGCCACGGGTCGTAGTAGGCGAACCGGTAGCCGACGACGAAGGGGAACTCGATGAACGGCAGGTCGTAGCCGGCCTGCACGTGAAACTCGAGGCGCTGCCGCGGATCGAGGCCGCTCGTCGGGTAGCTGGTCGAGAGCAGCGTGAAGTGGCCGAAGACCTCGATGCCGATCACCTCGACCGAGAGGTCAGCGCTGAAGCCGACGTCCTCCTCGTCGAGCCGATCGGGGAGCGGGCCCACGGTGCGCGAGTTCCAGAGGACCCCGGCGCCGATCCGGGCGTTGCGGGTCCAGAACAGCTCGACGCGGCCCGCGACCGCGGGGCGGACGTTGTCGTTGAGGGCCTCGTTGATGCCGTTGCCGTTGAAGACGCTGAGGTGGTAGCCGACGCCGAAGTCGCCCGCGACGAAGACGGGGCCCGGGCTCCCGAGGGTGAGGCCGATCTCGCGGTCGAGGACGATGCCCGACTGCTCGAAGCCCCGGCCCACGCCGACGCCATCGAGGCCCACCGCGCGGCTCGCGAAGGGGAGCGCGCCGTCGCGCCCGAGCCAGCCCGCCATGAACGGGATCTTGAACTGACCGATCTGCGCGCCGAGGAACTCGAGGAAGTCCCAGCGGATCCACGCGTCCCGGAGCGCCACCGAGAGCTGGGCCTCGGGGGTGTTCGCGAGCCCGCTCGTCACCGCCGCGCCGTCCACGTTGATCCGGAACGACAGGCCGTGCGCCGGCCAGCGCCCCGCCACCCCGACGCGCGCGTTCCCGAGCACGAAACCCGCATTGTCGCCGACGAAGTCGTAGCGGGGGTCGTCGAAGACGTACTCGTAGCCGGCGCGCACGAAGCCGTTCGGGCGAAACTCCCAGCCGCCGTCGTCGGCCTCCGGCTCCTCGGGGTCGCCCGCCTCCGCCGGCTCCGCCTCGCTCGCCTCGTCGGTCACCGGCTCGGCGGGCGGCTCCTCGGCCGGCGCGGGCGGATCGCCCGGCGACGCGTACCAGGCCGTCTCGGGCGAGGCCTCGGGCGACTCGGCCGGCGAGCCCTCCGTCGGCTCCTCGCCGGGAGGCTCCTCGGGCGGCTGCGCGTGCGCGGTCGGAGCCAGCGCGGAAGGCCCGGGCGCGGCCCCGAGCGCGGTCATGCCCAGGGCCAACCCCGCGGCAAACAATAGGCGGTCTGGTCGCATCGTCGGCGCGGCTCCTCCGGCGCGGGGAGGATACCGCATCCGCGTCACCGCTCCGCGGGGTCTTCCACGGGCGCGGGGTAGCCGAAGAGGTAGCCCTGACCGTAGACGCAGCCGAGGCTCGCGCAGACCGCGGCCTCCTCCTCGCGCTCGATGCCCTCGGCGATCACCTTCACGTCGTCCTCGCGCATCGAGGTGATGACCGCGCGCAGCAGATCACGACGCGCGCGGTGCGGCTCGCGGTCGATGTCGCGCACGAGGGCCATGTCGAGCTTGAGGAAGTCGGGCGGCACCGTGCACAGCTCCATCAGCCGCGACTGGCCCGCGCCGAAGTCGTCGTAGGCCAGGAGGAGGCCTCGGCCATGGATCGCGTCGCGGACACGCGCCATGTGCTCGAGGTCGGTGACCGACGACTCGCTGACCTCGATGACCGCCCGCTGCGCGCCGTGCACATGACGCGCGATGAGGTCGAAGCTCCGGGTCAGCTCGGCGATGTCGGGGAACTCCGCCGGGTGCAGGTTGAAGAAGATCCACCCGGGCTCGGCGGGCAGTCGCCGCAGCGCGATCTCGCGCATGACCTGCGAGAGCGTGTCGCCCTGCCCGCGCTGGTCGGCGAGCTTGAGCATCTCCCCGAACGACAGGGTCGCGCGCCCCGTGCGGCCCAGGCTCTCGAAGCCGACCACCGAGCGGTCGTCGAGGCGGACGATCGGCTGATAGACGGGCACGAGCTGCCCCGAGGTGAGCACCTCGTTGAGCGCGCTCGCGAGCTGGATGAGCTTCTGCTGCTCGGCGTCGTCGACGTTCAGGGTCGCGCGCGCCCGGCGAAGCGGCCGCCCGATGCGGAAGCGCAGCTCGAAGTGGGCGAGGTGGATGACGTCGTTGTTCACGAGGCGCGCCTCGCTTACCCGGGCCCCGTTGAGGAACGTGCCGTTGGTGCTCTGGAGGTCGCGCAGGACGTAGCCCTTGGGGCCGATGTCGATCTCGGCGTGCTCGGTCGAGACCTCCTCCTCGAAGAGGGTGAGGGTCACGTGGTCGCCGCGGCCGAGCACGAAGGGGACGTGATCGATGATCACCCGGCGCGGGGTGCGCCGCCCTTTGACGGGGACCTCGAGATACGCGGGCTCACGCCCGTTCGATCGCTCGTCCTGTGCTTCGTCGACCAAAGGCCCTCGCGCGGGAGCGTAGGGTAATCGACACGGGCGAGCCCGGGGAAGGCCGCGCGTGCGCGCTCACAGGCTCCCGTGCCACGCCACCGCGAGCTGCGCCAGGAACGCGTCGACCTGCCGGCCGACGAGCCCGTCCGCGTCGAGGAGGATGTCGACCTCGGGGATGGGGCGGATCAGCACACGCCCTCCGAAGAGGTGCTCCACGAAGGGGTCGATGTCGGCGACGTACTGGCTGAGCGCCGGCCGGTAGCGGAGCGAGACGTCGAGCGCCTCGGGGATGACCGCGACGCCGAGGCTGGTGCGGAGCGCCAGCGTCTCGAGGAAGTAGCCGCTCGAGGCGGTGAACGAGACGTCGAGGTGGCCGTAACCGAGGATCCGCGTGGCCCGGAACGCGGCGAAGGCGCCGACCTGGTCGAAGGTGCCGTGGGTGCCGGTGTGGATGACCGTACCGCCGACGGTGAGCGCGACGTCGTCGATCTCGAGCCCGACGTCGACGTTCCCCATGACGCGCATGTCGAGGAAGCCGAGGCAGCGGTCCTCCCCGCCGTCGGGGTTCGGCAGGGGCGTGCAGAGGAAGCTCGACGGGTAGCGCGCGGCGAGCATCTTGGAGCGGTCGGGGAGGCGCATGGAGGCCCGCGCGCCCACCCGCAGCCAGTCGAAGCGGAGGGTGGTGTCGAGCGACGCCGCGGTGACCGCGACCTCCTGCAGGCCCCACGGGTTGTCGGCGTCGAACGCGGAGACCTCGACGTAGCCGCCGATGTGCGACTCGTCGGGGTAGAGGTGGAACGCGCCGCTGATGCGCCGCTCGTCCAGCTCGCCGTCGAACACCGACCCGTGGGCGACCACCGTGGCCATCGGCCGCAGCTCGTGGGTCTCGTCGCGGATCGTCGCCTCGAGGCCGAAGCGGCCCACGTCGAAGGCCGGCGCGCCGGTCTGGGGGTCGGGCACGAAGCCGCCGAAGCCGGCCACGGTGAGCGGCCCCAGCGCGGGCGTCTGGACGCGGATCCCGTCGAGCTGGCCGATCGTCGAGGCGGCGTAGCGAAGCCGGCCGAGCGCCGCGTAGAAGTCGTCTTGCTGCCCATAGGCGATCTGGAGCTCCCGCACCCGCAGGTACGGGCGGGCCTGCGCGCCGGGGCCGCCCTCGAGTGAGTCGCCGAGCCAGAGCTGGACGGACGCGTCGGCGTCGAGGGTCAGCGGCAGCTCGGTCCACGGCTGGGCGTGCACCCGCGCGCGCAGCTCGCCCCGCCCGATCGCGTCGCCGCCGCCGCGGATCGGCACGAACGCGTAGCCCCTCGCCATCACGTCCCAGGTGAGCTGACGGGTGCGCCCGAGCTGGCCACCGAGCGGCACCTGCGCGACCGACTGTCCGTCCGCCGGGCGCGACGCCTCGGGCCAGCGCCCCTCGAAGGACGAGGCGGGCGGCGGGGTCGGCAGCCGCTCGGCCCCACCCTCCTCCGCGGTGCGTCGGACCCGCGCGAGGCCGCGCGCCCCGACCGAGACCTCGCGCTCTCCGCGCTCCGCCACCGCGTGCGAGGCGGTCACCGCGAGGACCCGGAGCCGCTGCTGGCCGACCGTGACGGTCGCGCCGATGTGGAGGCCCGCGCTCGTGCCCGGCGACAGGTAGACGCGATCGCCGGCCACGTCGGTGACCGTGACGCGAACGCCCCGTCCCCGGCCGCGCCCGCGGCGCTGCGCCTCCGCGCTCCCTCCGAGCGCGAGGACCAGCGCGACGGCAAACGCGGCGAGCGCCGCCGCCGTCGCGCACCTCACCGCGAGGTGCGGCGTCCTCGAGGCGCGCCGGCTCATCGCGCCGCGCCTCCGGGGTGACAGCCGAGGCAGCCGCGCCCGTCGGGACCGACGCGCACCGTGCGGTGGCTGGCCGCGAGCTGCGCCGGCGAGTGGGCGTGGCAGCCGTTGCAGCGCACCGCGGCCGGGACCCGTGGGCTCTCGTGGCAGCTCGCGCAGGCGGCGCCCGCGTGCGGGCCGACGCGGATGGGGAAGCGCAGCTCGTGGCTCGGCGGCGCCGCCTCCGAGAGCCCGCCGGAGGTGCGGCCGAGGCTCGCCGGGTCGATGATCGCGGGGGCCCAGCCGCTCGTGCGGTGGCAGCCCTCGCACTGGCGCGAGAACGGCGCCGCGCCGGTCCGCCCGTCGTGGCTCGGGTGGATGTCGTCGCGCCGGTAGTCGGCCTCGTGGCAGCTGATGCAGGTGCTCGGCACCGCGGTGTAGGCGCGCCCCTCCGTCCGCCGGTGGCAGTCGGTGCAGGCGGCGACCGCGTGCATCCCGGTGAGCGGCATCCGGGTCAGGCGGTGGGCCTCGAGCTCGTCCGTGTCGGTCCAGTCGTTGGCGTTGTGGCAACGCGTGCAGTCCTGGCCCATCCGGCCCTGGTGCTGGTCCTGATGGCAGCTCACGCAGTCCCGGCGCACCTGCCGGCCCGCGGCGTGGCAGTCGGTGCAGCCAGCCGCGAGGTGGCGACCCGACAGCGGGAAGCCGGTGCGCGCGTGATCGAAGCCGCCCGCCTGCCCGGAGCTGCCGCCGGGCATCGCCCAGCCCTCGGGCGTGTGGCAGGCGCTGCACGGGATGTCGTCGGTGAACGACGGGTGGTTCGACGGAGCCCGAGGCGCCCTCGGCGCGCGGCGCGCCCGGGGCTGCGCTCCGCCGACCGCCCCGGCCGCCGCCACCGTGACGAAGATCGCGAGCGCCAGGATCGGTCGCAGGGCGCGCCTCATCGCGGACCTCCGTCACTCGGACCGGCGCGCGGACCGGCGTGCGGATCGGCGTGCGGATCGGCGTGGCAGTCGCGGCACTCCCGGTAGCCGAGCCGGTAGCGCACTACCTCGTCGCCCCCGCGCAGGGTCGCGGTGGGGTGGCAGCCCGCACACTCGGCCTCCGCGTGGCGGCCGACCAGCGGGTAGTCCGCGATGTCCGCGTGGTCGAAGGCCGCGATCGTGAACGCGGTCGTGCTGTGGCAGTCGGTGCACTCACGTCGCGGCGCCTGCAGCGTGAACTGACCCGCGTGCTCGTCCGCGTGGCAGCCCGCGCACTCGCGGGCCACGCCGCGGTAGGACGCGCCCTGACCGGTCCGGCGGTCCTCCTCGCTCGGCGAGTGGCACCCGTTGCACGCGACGAGCTCGTGCGCGCCGTCGAGCGGCCAGGTGCTGTGGTCGATGTTCGGCCGGTCCCAGCCGCTCGTGCGGTGGCACTGAGCGCAGCCTCCCTGGGCCATCTCGGTGGCGAACTGGTCGCCGTGCGGGTTGTCGTGGCAGCTCGCGCAGGTCGTCTCGGCCACCTGCCAGTCGAGCCGGGGTCGCGCGTCGCTGTGGCAGCCCGCGCAGGCGACCGCGGTGTGCAGGCCGTCGAGCGCGAAGCCCGTCGCCTCGGCGGTGTGCGCGGCGAAGCCGAAGGTGGTGGGCGCGAAGCCGCGCTCCGAGTGGCAGCTCGCGCAGTCGCCGCCCGCCTGCGCGGTCAGGCCGCCCGGGTGCGGGTCCTGGTGGCACGAGGAGCAGGCGTCGAAGGTCAGCTGGCGGAAGCGCTCGTCGCGCGGACGGCCCGGGTCGTGGCAGCCGTCGCAGTCGGCCTCGAGGTGCTCGCCGACCAACGGGAACGGCGTGCGCTCGTGGGCCCGCAGGCCGATCCGCCGCGGCAGGCCCAGCCAGCGGATCGCGCCGTGGCACGTCCCGCAGCGGTCGCCGAGATCCGCCTCGTGGACCCGCCGGTGGCAGCTGACGCACGCGCTCCCCCGCGACGGCGAGCGATCGACCCCGCGGTCGTGGCACTGCGTACACGCGGTGCTCCGGTGCCCCCCGACGAGGCGCAAGCCCGGGTGGTTCTCGCGCACCGCGCCCAGCTCGCTCCAGCTCGCCTCGGTGTGGCAACCGCTGCAGTTGCCGCCATAGCTGCCGGCGTGCGGGTCGCGGTGGCAGTCGCTGCACTGCGCGAAGGCGAGGCCCCGGTAGCGCGCCGGCTCCCCGTGACAGCCCTGGCAGCTCACCCGCTGGTGCGCGCCGCGGAGCGGATAGCGGGTCCGCCCATGATCGAACTCGCCGATGTCGACCGCGCTCCAGCGGCTCTCCGAGTGGCAGCTCCGGCAGTCGGCGCCGAAGCGCCCGTTGTGCGGGTCCTCGTGGCAGCTGCTGCATCGCGTCGCCAGACCGAGGAAGGTGCGGTGTCCACGGGAGTTGCGTCGGTCGTGGCAGTCGTCGCAGCCCTGGCTCGCGTGCGCGCCCCGCAAGACCCAGCCCGCCAGGCCGTGATCTAAGCGCTCGCGCGACCCGCTCGGCCAGCGCACCAGGGTGGTGCTCCGGCCGCGGTGCTCGACGTGGCACTCGCCGCAGTCGCGGTTGCGGTACTGCCCGCCGTGGAGCCCGGAGCCCGCCCGCACGGTGCGCGTCACGTCGGCGTGGCAGGAGCCGCAGAGCGACGCGGAGACCCGGCGGCCCGATTGGTGGCAGCGCCCGCAGCTCGTGTCCCCGTCGACCTCGGCGTGATCGCGCGAGAGCGGCCCCGGCGACAGGAGCTGCGCCTCGGCCGGCGTGGCCAGGCCGAGCGCCGCGCCCCCGAGCGCGGCCGCGCACGCCACCGCGCACGCTACTCGGAGAAGATCCATCGGTACCCGTAGAACCACGCGACCACGATGTGGACCGTGACGCTGAGGAGCATCAGCAGCGCGAGCAGCCGGTGGAGGCTCCGCCAGGTGCGCAGCAGGGTCGCCGCGGCCATCGTGCGCGGCTCGCCCGCCGCGAGGCTCGCGAGGCGATCGAGCGCCGGGCCGAGGAGCGCGCGCTCCTCCGGAGGCAGATCGGCCGGCACCCGCTCGGCGAGCGCGCGAACGCCGACGCGACGGGCGCGCGACTCGCGCCACCACGTCGGCAGCGTGAGGAGCGTCCGCAGGAACCCCGCGTGGCCGCCCACGTCGGTGATCGGCAGGGCGGCGAGGAGCTTGCGCGCGGTCACCCCGAGGCCGGGCACGATGCCGTCGACCCCGTCGATCGCGCCCGCCAGCGCGGCCTGGTCGGTCTGGGGCGCGAGC
>JAUHXR010000148.1 GCA_030426845.1 Polyangia bacterium
TGATCCTCTACGCGACCCTCGGCGAGGCGTTGCCCGAGGGGACGAAGGCGGCCGCGGTGCTCTGGGGCGCGGCGCAGCACTACGCGCAGAAGCACGCCGACGCGGTGCGGCGCGCGGGCATCGAGGACACCGGCGCGGGCCTCGGCGAGGCCCTCTTCGATCGCATCCTCGACGCGGAGCACGGGCTCGTGCTGAGCCATCACCCCGACGACGCGAGCTGGTCGATGATCCGCACCGCGGACCGGCGGGTGCACCTCGCGATCCCTTCGCTCCTCGAGGAGCTCCGCGCGCTCACGCCCCGCGCGCCGGACGCGGACTATCCCCTCTCGCTCATGGCGGGCGAGCGCCGCTCCTACAACGCCAACACCATCTACCGCGACCCCGCGTGGCGCCGGACCGACCCCGACGGAGCCGCCCGGGTCCACCCCGCGGACGCGGCCGCGCTCGGCCTCGCGGATGGGGACCGCGTCTCGGTGGAGTCGCGCCGCGGCGCGGTCGACGCGGTGGTGAAGATCGACGACGGCATGCTCCCCGGCGTGCTCTCGCTCCCCCACGGCTACGGCCTGTCGCACGTCGCCGACGGCGGCCGCGTCCAGACGGGCCCGCGCATCAACGAGCTCACCGCGGCCGACCACTGCGACCCGCTCACCAAGACCCCGTTCCACAAGACCGTCCCCGTGCGCCTGCGTCGGGTCGGGGCCGCCGAGCCCGCGATCTCCTGACAGTGAGGCTTGCGGAGGCGTGAGTCCTCACCCCAGCCAACCCATCAGCGCGGCGACGCACGGCGCCGCGTAGCCGATCGTCAGCGCCACTGCGAAAGCCGCCGAGACCCGCCGCAGCCCGCGCGCGAACGGCCGCGCGTGCCCGAGCGAGCGGAGCAGGCTCCACGTCCCGTGGTGGAGGTGCAGCCCGAACGCGACCGTCGCCAGGAGGTAGAGCGACCCGGCCAGCGGATCGCTCAGCCCGCGCGTCACGTTGTGATGCACATCTCCAGGCACGAAGCTGCCGTGCAGCGGCCCGTAGATGTGGGCCACGTGGTAGAGCAGGAACAGCCCGAGCAGCACCCCGCCCCAGCGCATCGACCGCCCGCTCGCGGTCGCCGTCTGCGTCGTCAGCCCGCGCCGGTAGCCCACCGGCCGCGCCCGCCGCGCCTGCCGCGTCGTCGCCCACGCCCCGGCCACGTGCGTCGCGAGCGCCAGCCCGACCACCGCGCGCTGGATCCACACGATCGGCCCGCCCTGCAGCGCGGCCCCGTAGCCGTTGATCAGCTCGGGCCCTCCGAACACCAGCAGGTTGCCCGCCATGTGGAGCGCCGCCCACCCGGTCAGCACCGCCCCGCTCAGCGCCATCGCCGCCTTGTGCCCCACGCTCGTCCTCACGAGCAGCTCCCAGCGCGCCCCGCTCGCCATTGTCACCTCCGCCGATTCCTCATGAACCTGCGGCGCTGGGACCAGCCAAACAAAGGGGATATCCTCAGCCACACATGAGCGATCCTCATGACAATGCCGCGCCGGCCAGCCTCCCGACCCTGGCTGGCCTGGAGGCCTTCGAGGTCGCCGCGCGCCACCGCAGCTTCTCGCGGGCCGCGACCGAGCTCGGCGTCACCCAGAGCGCCGTCAGCCACCGCATCAAGGCGCTCGAGACCCAGCTCGGCTGCGCCCTCTTCGAGCGCCGCGCGCGCGAGGTCGACCTCACCGACGCCGGCCGCGTCCTCGCCGACCCGGCGACCCAGGCCTTCGCCGCGCTCCGGGCCGGCGTCGATCGACTCCGCCGCGGCGTCGGCCCCCACGTCGTGAACCTCAGCTGCTCGCCGAGCTTCGCCATCCGCTGGCTCGTCCCGCGCCTCCCCGACCTCGCCGCGCGCCACCCCGAGCTCCGCGTCCGCCTCGACGCCGACGACCGCCTCAGCGTCCCGGGCGAGGCCGGCATCGACGCCTGCCTCCGCTACGGCGCCGGCGGCTACCCCGGCGTCGCCCAGACCAAGCTCGCCGACGAGCGCATCTTCCCCGTCTGCAGCCCGACCCTCGGCGCCCGCCTCCGCGATCCGGCCGACCTCGCCACGCAACGACTCTTCCATGACACCGTCCTCCGGGCGCACCCCGGCCGCATTGGCTGGACCCGCTGGCTCGACGCCGCCGGCGTCCTCGACCGCGTCGACCCGGAGGCCGGCCCGCGCTTCAGCCACGCCCACCTCGCCATCGAGGCCGCGATCGCGGGGGAGGGCGTCGCCCTGGGTCGCACCACCCTCGTCGCGGCCGACCTCGCCGCCGGCCGCCTCGTCCGCCCCTTCGCCCTCGAGCTCCCGAGCGCGCTCGCCTACTGGTGGCTCACCGCCGCGGCCGACGAGCGCCCCGCGCTGACACGCTTCCGCGCCTGGCTCCTCGACGCCGCCCGCCCCGACTGAGCGCGGCTCAGACCAGCGGCTCCGAGACGACCTCCCAGGCCGACGCGTCCTCGAGCTCCTCCACCATCGACGCCGGCGGCAGCTCCTCGAGCTTGCCCGCGGCGGGCCGCTCGTGTCCGAGTGGATGGAGCAACCGACGCGCGCGCTCGCCAGCCCGTCAGCCAGCCCGTCAGCGCGGCCACGCAGGGCGCCGCCTAGTTTGCCCGACCGTCAGCGGCGCCGCGAAGCCGGCTGGCGGGGCCAGGCGCCGCCGCCCGCCTCGCCGCGCCGTGCGGGTTCTCCGCTGGAACGTTGCGCGCGGGCCCGTCTGCGGGGACAACCAGGCCATGGGAAGGATCTTCGAGACCCGCAAGGCCACGATGTTCAAGCGGTGGGACCGCATGGCCAAGGCGTTCACCCGCGTCGGCCGCGAGATCGCGGTGGCGGTCCGCCAGGGCGGGCCCAGCCCCGAGGGCAACCCCGCGCTGCGCCGCGCCATCCAGAACGCCCGCGCGGTCAACATGCCCAAGGACAAGGTCGAGGCCGCGATCAAGCGGGCCTCCGGGGCCGACGCCGAGGACTACCAGGAGAACATCTACGAGGGCTACGCCGCGCACGGCGTGGCCGTCATGGCGGTGGCCGCGACCGACAACCCGACGCGGACGATCGCCAACGTGCGGGTGTGCTTCAACAAGGGCGGCGGGACGCTCGGCCAGACCGGGAGCGTGGCCTTCGGCTTCAACCGGATGGGCGTCTTCCGGCTCGATCCGACCGGGCTGGACCTCGAGGAGCTGGAGCTCGAGCTGATCGACCACGGGCTCGAGGAGTTCGGCGAGTCGGAGAACGACAAGGGCGAGCCGCAGATCGTCGTCCGCTGCGCGCTCACGGACTTCGGGCGGATGCAGTCGGCGCTCGAGGAGCGCGGCATCGAGCCGACCGAGACCGCGTCCGAGTTCATCCCCACCACCACGGTCAGCCTCAGCGACGAGCAGGCCGAGGAGGTGCTCAAGCTCGTGGACATGCTCGAGCAGGACGACGACGTGCAGCAGGTCTTTCACAACCTCGCGTGATCGTCGCCGGGCGCTGGGAGATCCTCGAGCCGATCGGCTCGGGCGGGTTCGGCGAGGTCTACCGGGCTAGGCACGCCGTCAGCCAGAACGAGGCCGCGCTCAAGCTGCTCGGCGGGCGGGGCGCGCACTCGCTGGCGGAGGCGGAGCGCTTCAAGCGCGAGGCCGCGGCCCCGGCGCGCATCCACCACCCGGGGATCGCGGAGGTGCTCGACGCGGGCCTCGATCCGGCGACGGGGCGCCTCTTCCTCGTCACCGAGCTGCTCGAGGGGGAGACCCTGCGCGCGCACCTCGGGCCGGGGGCGCTGCCGCTCGTCCTGCGCATGCTCGAGCCGCTCAGCGCGGCCCACCAGGCCGGCTACGTGCACCGCGATCTCAAGCCCGACAATGTGTTTGTCGATCGCCACAAGGGCGTGATGCTGATCGACTTCGGGCTCGCGCGGCTCTCGAGCTCGACCTATGCGACGCGGGCGAGCGAGATCTTCGGGACGCCGCGCTACATGGCGCCGGAGCAGGCGGTGAGCTCGCACGACGTCACCGCGGCGGCCGACGTCTGGGCGGTGGGCGTGATCCTCTACGAGGCGCTCGCCGGCCGCTGCCCCTTCGACGGGGCGAGCCCGATCGAGCTGCTGCACGCGATCGCGCACCTCGATCACGTCCCGCTGAGCCTCGCCGCGCCGCTCGTCGAGCCGCGGCTCGCGGCCCTCGTCGATCGGTGCCTCGCCAAGGACCCGGCCGCGCGCCCGGCCCACGCGTCCGCGCTCCGGGCGGAGCTCGCGCCGCTGGTGCGGGCGTCGATCCCGGAGGCGCCGGGGATCGACGTGATGGCGGCCACGATGGCCGTGCCGCTCCCGGCCGCGACGCCCGCGAGCGCGACGCCTGCCTCGGTGACGCCCGCGAGCGCGACGCCTGCCTCGGTCACGCCCGCGACCGGGACGCCCGCGACCGGGACGCCCGCGACCGGGACGCCCGCGACCGGGACGCCGGCCCCCGCCACTGCCCCGCGGCGGACGTGGCGAGGCGCGGTGGTCGCCGGGCTCGCCGCGCTGCTGCTCGCGGGCGGCGTCGCCGCGGGCGGGCTCGTGTGGTGGCGGGCCGCGCGCTCCACGCACGCGACCTACGAGGGCGAGGGCTGGCGGCTCGAGGCCCCAAGGGGGTGGGAGCGCATCGACGGCGGAGCGCCCAGCGTGCTGCTCGCGCTCCGCGAGCCCGGGGCCGCGAGCACCCTCAGCCTCCAGCGCGTGGCCTGGCCAGGATCGCTCGCCGACTACGTGGCCGGCGCGCGCGCGCAGGGCGCCCGAGAGGGCGGTCGGGTGGTCGCCGACCGGCCGGCGGCGCTCTCGGGGCGGCCAGGGCATGAGCTCGAGATCGCGCGCTCGGGGGCCGACGGCGGGTACGTCCAGGCCCAGCGCATCGCGGTCGAGCGCGGCGTGGCCTGGATGGTGAGCTGCAGCGCGCCCCGCGCCCGGCTCGGCGCGCTGCGGCCGGTGTGCGCGCGCCTCTTCGACTCGGTGCGGCTCGACCCGCGCTGAGGCCGCGCGGCAGAGCTCAGAAGCGGAAGCCGACCCCGAGGAGCAGCGTCGCCCGCGGATCGGGCTCGCTCAGCGTGGCGTGCACGTCGCCGGTGAGCGTCAGCCCGCCGAAGTCCGTCTCCGCCACCTCCACCGTCACGCGCGAGTGGAGCCCGTAGTACGGCGCGTAGCTACAGGAGTCTTCCGCCTGGCCGACCCCGATGTCGCAGCCCGCGCCGAGATCGATCGAGGGCCCGAGCGCGAGGGAGAGGCGCGGCACGAACGACAGCTCGAACAGGAACGCGTTGTACGCCGCGACCTCGACCGTCGTCCCCGGGTCGCGATCCCACGCGCCGAACATCAGGAGCGAGAGGTAGTAGGCGCTGAAGGCCTCGTGGAGACGGAGGCCGAGGGACACCGACAGGCCTCCCCAGGCGCCGTCGCTCCGCTCGGTCAGGCCTCCGCCGACGAGCCCGAGCTCGAAGCGGATCGTCCGGTCCCACACCGTACGGCAGGGCAGGTCGTCGGGGCGACCGCGCGACGCGAGCCCGCCGTCGAGCGTGGAGCGACCCCAGTCGTCGTCCTCGCCGCACGGCGGCGTGCCCTCGGTCGCCTCCAGCGTCTGCACCCAGTCGGGGGTCTCGCGGACGGGGCGGGAGGTGCGCGGGTCGAGCGGGGTGTCGAAGCTCGTCTGGGCGAGCGCGCTCGCGGGGAGGAGGGTGGTGAGACCGAGCCACAGCAGCGGAGCCGGACGCATGTTCGGTTCGGTTCGCCGCGCCCCTTCGGTGTTCACGCCGGAGGCGCGCGACGGCGCGTTTTGACATCTTGTCGGCGGGTGAGCCGGTTCGCTGGGCCCGCGCGTCGGGGATGGATATGTGACAAGTTTACGTGTGACATGTATCGTGGCTCGGCGCGTCCGCGGACGGTGCGCGCGCGGATGCGGTACAACCGGGCCATGCGCAACCTCCGGCTCGCCGTCCCCCTGCTGATCCTCTTCGTGCCCGCCGTCGCGGCGGCCGACATCGCCCCTCCGAGCCCGTCCGACCTCCGGTGCCCGCGCGGCTCCATGGGGCGCGTGCACCGCGTCGAGGGCGAGCGCGGTTTCAGCACCTCGTGCGAGCCGACGAGCTGCGAGGCGGACACCGACTGCGAGGGCGGGCTCGTCTGCTCGACCGACACGATCGGGCTCTGCGTCGAGCAGGTCGCGAGCGCGACCGGCGAGCAGGTCCCGAGCGCGCGCGACCGGGGCTGTGAGCCCGACGGGACCTGCCTGAACGTCAATTCGACGTGCGAGCGCGCGAGGCGGTGCGTCGACGCCGGGCAGCGCGGGCCGGCGGAGAGTGCCGAGGCCGAGCCCGCCGCCGAGCGGCCGACGGTCGACGAGGACGACGGCCCGCCCGAGGAGCTGAGCGGCGGCGACGGAGGCTGCGGCTGCCGCGCCGCGCCAGGGTCGCCGGTGGGGCCCATCGCGGCCGCGATCGGCCTGCTGGGTCTCGTCGCGCTCCGCCGCCGCCGATGAGGCGAGGCGAGCCGCCTGACGCCGCTCCCGGCGCGGTGACGAACGCGCGGACGGCGCGGGGGCGCGCGCTCGACGTCGGGCTGGCCGGGTACGCGGCGGTCTGTCTCCTGGCGATCACGTGGCCCGGCTTCGCGCTCGCCGGCGCGTGGGCCGACGGCCTCGTGCTCGGGCTGCCCTTCGCCCTGGCGTGGAACCTCGGCTGGGTCGGGCTGACGTTCGGGGTGCTCGTCGCCTACCACCGGCTCCGATGAGCTCGGCCGCGCTCATCGTGCTCGGGGTCGCCGGAGCCTACCTCGCGGCCTGCGTGGTCCTCGGCTCGTGGACGGGCGGCAAGAAGGCCGAGGGCAGCGTCGGCTTCGTCGCCGGCGATCGGAGCCTCGGCCTCGTCCTGATGTACTTCATCACGGGCGCGACGATCTTCAGCGCCTTCGCGTTCCTCGGCCTGCCCGGGTGGGCCTACTCCAAGGGCGCGGCCGCGTTCTACATCCTGGGCTACGGCGCGCTCGGGTTCGTCCCCTTCTACTTCCTCGGCCCGCGCGCCGCGCGCCTCGGGAAGCGGCGCGGCTTCGTGACCCAGGCCGAGATGATCGCGGCCCGCTTCGATCGACCTGCCCTCGCGGGGGTGATGGCGCTCGTGAGCGCGGTCGCCTTCGTCCCCTACCTCGCGCTCCAGATGAAGGGCGCGGGCATCGTGCTCGCGACCGTGACCGACGGCGCGATCGGCGAGGCGGCCGGCGCGGCCATCGTCTACTCGGTCGTGCTCGTCTACGTCCTGCGGAGCGGCGTGCTCGGGGTGGGGTGGACGAACACGTTCCAGGGGATCTTCATGATCTTGCTGGCGTGGGGCCTCGGGCTCTACCTGCCGTACCTCCGCTTCGGAGGTGTGCACGAGATGTTCACGGAGCTCGCCGCGTCGCGGCCCGAGCTGCTGCGCGCGCCTGGGCTCACCGCGGACGGCGAGCCGTGGCACTGGGGCGAGTACAGCTCGGCGATCGTCGTCAGCATCATCGGCTTCAGCGCGTGGCCGCACCTCTTCATGAAGGCGTTCAGCGCCAAGGACACGCGCACCCTGAAGCGCACCGTCGTGCTCTACCCGACGTTCCAGGTCTTCCTCGTCCCGCTCTTCCTCATCGGCTTCGCGGGGGTCGGCTTCAGCCCGGCGCCGGAGCGCCCCGACCAGATCCTGCCTCACCTGCTGATGCACCTCGAGCTGAGCCCGTGGCTGGTCGGCCTCTTCTGCGCGGGCGCGCTCGCGGCGTCGATGTCGAGCGGCGACGCGATGGTGCACGCGGTCGCGTCCATCACGGTGCGCGACGGCTGGGTCGCGGCGCTGTCGCGACGACTCAGCGGCGCCGGCGAGGTCCGCGCGATCCGGGTCCTCATCGTCGTCTACATGCTCGCCGCCTACGCGGTCGCGGTGGTCTACCAGGGCTCGCTGGTGTTCCTGCTGCTGAGCGCCTACGGCGCGGTCGTCCAGTTCATGCCGCTGCTCGTCGCCGCGCTCTACGTGCCGCGGGCCACCGGCGCGGGCGCGCTCGCCGGGCTGCTCGGAGGCTCGGCGCTCACGACCCTGCTCGTCGCGGTCCCCGAGCTGCGGCCGTTCCCGCTCCACGCCGGGCTCTACGGGCTCGCGCTCAACGTGACGCTCCTGACGGTCGTCTCGGCGCTCACCCGCCCGACCCGGAGCGCGGCCGCCTTCGTGGCGGACGGCGCCGAGCCGCTATGATGGCCGCGATGGAGCCGCGCGCGCTCATGCCCCTCGGCCTCGCCGCGCTGATCGGCTGCGCAACCCCGGACCTGCCCGCGCAGGATATCGATACGCACTTCGTCTTGCGCCGCGCCTACCTCCACCCCGCGAGCCAGCTCGGCGAGTGGGCGGCGGACAAGCTGTTCGGCGAGCGGCTCGACGCGAGCTTCGCGGCGATCGGGTGCGAGGCGGGTGTGGGCTCGCTGGTGCTCCACCTCGACGCCCGGACGGAGGGCGGTCGCGGGCTCGGCGAGCTGGAGGTCCTGTTCGGGACGCCGGTGTCGGGCGATCTCTGCGCGGGGACGGGGGAGGTAATCATCCAGCCGTTCAGCTTCCGGCCGTCCGAGGACGGCGAGCGGGAGCCTCAGGTCTCGGGCCCGGTGTTCCTGGAGGGGCGGACGCTGGACGGTCGCATCAACCTCGGCGACTTCCAGGTGCCGGGGGTGGTCGCGCTCGGCGCGCTCCCTCGCTGGTGGAGCCTGAGCGCGGAGGTCGAGGGCTCTCGCGCGCGGCCGGGGTCGCCGGGCGAGGCGGGGCTGCGGCTCGTCGACGCCGAGGCGCGCACGGTCTGGCCGGCGAGCGCGCTCGCGCTCCAGCTGGTGGAGGGGCCCAACGTCGTCGACCCGGAGTTCCCGCCGGACACCCGCGCGCTCTCGGGCCTGGTCGCGGAGGGCTACCAGCCGGGCGTCGACCTCGACGGAGACGGGCTCGAGCGCATCGAGCTGGTCTCGACCTCGACCGCCGCGGCGCCCGGCGCGGTGGCCCGCTGCGTCGACGGCGACGGCGTCACGGTGATCGAGGGCGAGGACTGCACGCGCGACCCGCGCATCGTCGACGGCTACGAGACCGTCCTGCTCTTCCGCCTGGACCCCGTGCGCGTCCGCGCCCGCTGAGCCGTCACGGCGGCAGCTCGCTCCCGAGCGGGCAGTCGCACCACACGTCGACCTGGTCGACCGCGGGCAGCTCGACGACCGAGTCGCCGAACGACTCGCAGCGCACGCGCAGCGCGGCCGCGCGATCGGCGGCCGGGTCGGCGCGGCCGCACGCGGGCTGGTCCCACCCGGTCATCTCGATCTCGACCCCGTCCGACGGCTCCGCCCGGGTGAGGAAGCGGATCTCGCGCAGGTCGTCGAAGTCGCAGAGCCCGGGCGTCGGCACGCAGTCGGTCACCGCGACCACGCCGTCCACGCGGACCAGTCGCGTCTCGACGGAGCGCACGTCGGCGAGCGGGCAGCCGCGCGCTCCGCCGTCCAGGGGAGCGCCGCCGTCGCCGATCAGCGGCGGGCCGCAGTAGGCCGGGACATGGAAGCGGATCTCGACCCGCCGCGGGCCGCAGCTCGCGAGGCCCAGCGCGAGCGCGAGCGCGAGGAGCAGGCCGCGCTCACTCACGGATCACCTCGCCGCCGAGGAGCTGCACGTCCGGGACGTTGACTACCGCGAAGGTGAGCGCGGCGAACCCGACCGCGACCACGAAGGCGATCGGCGTCCAGAACCACCACTGCCCGTAGAACGGCAGCGAGGGCGCCGGCAGCACCTCCTCGAGGAAGCCCTGGGCGAGGGCCGCGTCGGCGCGGTCCCCGTCGCGCGGCTCGCCGAGCGGCGCGCCTCGGCCGTCGAACGCGGCCAGCCGGGCGCCGGCGGCCAGGCGGAGCACGAGCAGGACGTCGGCCTCGGCGAGGGTCGCGGCCTCGCGCCGCCAGCGTCGCTCGGCGTCCGGACCCGCGCCCTCGAGCGCGCGGATCGCGGCCGACGCGCGCAGCGGGGGAGGGCCCTCCGTCAGCGCGAGCGCGCGGGTAGTCCGCTCCCCCGACGACACCTGGACGACGTGCACCTCGGGGAGGAAGCCGTCGCGCGACACGGTGACGTAGTGTCGGCCGACCGAGACGTCCTCCCAGGTGGTCGGTGACTCCGCCTCGCGCGCGCCGTCGAGGGTCAGGTGCGCGCGCGCTGGCGTGGTCTCCACGCGGAGCGAAGCTCGGGGATCGGGCTCCGCGCGCACGCGGGCGAACAGCGCGATCAGCTCCGGCGGGTGCCGCGCGGGGTCGGGCGCGCACTCGGGGTCGACGTGGAGGCAGGTGCGGAGCTCGTCGAGCGCGGCCCCCTCCTCGCCGTGGACCTGCAAGACGAGCGCGAGCCGGACGTGGACGTCGGCCAGGCGGCGCCTCCCGGCCGCGCGGGCGGCGAGCGGGCGCAGCAGCTCCAGGGCCTCGCGCAGGGCGGTGGTCGCGCCGGCGTAGTCGAACTCGCTGAACGCCGCCTCCGCCTGGGCGAGCCGCCGATCGGCCTCCAGCTCTGCGGCCTCGGTCGAACGCGGCAGATCGCGCGCCGCGAGGGTCGCGAGCCGCGCGAGGCTCGCCTCCTCGAGGTCCGGCCGGGCGTCGATCTCGGCCCGCAGCGCGCGCCCCACGCGGCTCTCGCTGGCCCCCTCGCCGCTCGTGACGAGCAGCACGCTCGTGCGCCGGCCGACCTCCGCCGCCCCCCCGCAGCCGACCGCGAGGGCGGCGAGGACCAGGGCGATCGCTGTGGTACGTTGCGCCCAGGCACGATGCCGGCAAACGCGCGTTTCGATCGCTACGAGGTGCTCGCGCCCCTCGGCGTCGGAGGGATGGGCGAGGTCGTCAAGGCGCGCGCGGTCGGGCCCCACGGCTTCGAGAAGCTCGTCGCGATCAAGCGCATCCGCGCCGAGTGGGCGCAGCAGGACGCGATGGCGGCGCGGTTCATCCGCGAGGCGCAGATCGCGGCGCGCCTTCAGCACGCCAACATCGTTCAGGTCTTCGACTTCGGTCGGCACGGGGACGAGCTGTTCCTCGTCATGGAGCTCGTGGACGGGCAGAGCCTGGACGCCATCCTCGCCTCGCTCGCCGAGAAAGGAAAGAGGCCGACCCTCGCGCAGACGCTCCAGATCGCGCTCGACGTGACACGCGCGCTCGAGTGCGCGCACGGCCTCGAGGGCGAAGGCGAGCAGGCCGGCGGGGTGGTGCACCGCGACGTCAGCCCCGCGAACGTGATGATCAGCCGTCAAGGCATCGTGAAGCTCACGGACTTCGGCATCGCGGCCTTCGCCAAGCACGAGGGCCGCGCCAGCCTCGTCGCGGGCAAGCCGCTCTACATGGCCCCGGAGCAGCTCCGCGGTGACCCGCTCGACGGGCGCGCCGACCTCTTCGCGGTGGGCCTCCTCCTGTACGAGATGATCGCGGGGCAGCGGCCGTGGAAGGGCATGGTGGATCCATCGGCCGACGCGACCCTCGAGGGGATGGACTATCGCCCGCCGTCCGCCTACGCGACCGGCGTCCCGCCCGAGGTGGACGCGCTGGTGACCGGTCTGCTCGCGCCCGATCGCGACGCGCGCCCCGCCGAGGCGGGGGAGGTCGCGCGTCGGATCGTCGAGGTGAGCTACGGCTGCCACATCGTGCTCGACTCGCGCGAGCTCCGGCCGCTGGTTGGCCAGGGGCGAGCCGACGCGCACGCGCCGACGCAGCCGTCGAACCCGAGCGAGATCGAGACGCTCTTCAGCGCGGGGGTCTCGCCGGAGGGGGTGACGCTGCTCGCGAGCGGGCCGCCGCCTCCCGCGGGTGGGGCGCCGCCGCCGAGGTCCCGCGCGTGGATCGCCGCGGTCGCGCTCCTCGCCCTCGGCGGCCTCGGCGTGGCCTGGGGTCTGTCCAGCGCGGACCCCGATCTGCCCGGCCCGGCGGAGGCCCGGGCGTCGAGCCCCGCGACCGCCTCGACCGGCCACGCCGCGGGCGAGGCCGGGGACCTCGCGCGCGAGCCCGTCACGCCGGTCGCGGTGCGTGACGTGGCCGTGGCGGACACGAACGCGCCTCTCGAGGCGACCGAGACCGCGGCGAGCGACTCGACCCGCGAGGCTCCCCGCGAGGCTCCCCGCGAGGCCCCCGGGGACGGCCCCGGCGAGGAGCCGGGACGCGAGGCGGCCGCGACGCCGCCGCCCGACGATCCCGTGGACCGGCCCGATCGCCGGAGGCGCGGCGTGTCGCCCCCGAGGGCGCCGACGTCGACCGGCGCCCCGGGGACGATCGACATCGCGGCGCGGCCCTGGGCCGAGATCTACATCGACGGAGTCCGCTTCGCGCAGAACGCGCCCCGGCCGAACGTGCCGATCGCCGCCGGCCGACACACCATCCGGCTGGTGAACCCGGTGCTCGGGACCGAGCGCACGCGGACGGTCACGATCGAGCCGGGCGGCCATGCGCGCCTCGCGGTCCGGATGGACGACGTGGCCGATCAGCCCTCGCCCTGAGGCGGGTCGGTGAGGCGCAAGCTCGCGTGGCGGAGCGCCCCTTCGAGCGCGGCGAGCGGGTGGGCCGGGGCCCGGGCGAGCGCAGGCGCGGGGGTCGCGCCCATGCTTCGCGCGAGCCGGATCCGCGCCGCCCGCTCGCGCAGCGCCGCGCTCAAGGGACGACCCGCGGGCGCGAGCCGGCGGCCCCAGGCGAGCGCGCGCAGATAGAACCGCTCCCGCTCGGGGTGCGCGGGCTCGGGCCACCCGCTCGCCGCGGCCGCGGTCGCCGCCCACGCCAGGACCGCGCGCGCGGCATCCGACTCCGCGCCGGCGCGGGCGAGGCGCGCCGCGAGCTCGGGCGGGAGGGGGGCCTCGACGAGCGGCGCCCGGCTGAGGTCCGGGTCGAGGCCGCGCGCGTCGATCCGCGCGGCGAGCCCGTTCGCGAACGCGGCCAGGTCGCGGGGCTCGTCCTCGAGGTGGGCGAAGAGCGCGTCGCACCACGCCGCGAGCTCGGCGCGCGGCGCGGCGCGGTCCGGGCTGAGCGGGACCGGCTCGGGGAGCGGGCGGGCAGGCGGTGCGGCCATGCCCGGCGGCAGGAGCGGCACGCCGTCGGCCGGATCGTGGTCGGCGCTCTCGAAGGCGCAGGCGCACTCGGGGGCGACCGAGAGCCTCACCGCCACGCCGTCGTCGACCAGCGTCGCGGGGTAGAGCTGGCAGGGCGCGGGCTTGGCGCGGGCGCCCCCGGCGGCGTGGATCCGGCACCCCACCTCGGGCGCGAAGAACACGCAGGATCGGTCGACCTGCGCCGGGGCGAGCCGGTCGCCGCCCGCGTCGTAGGGGGTGAAGCGCAGCGGCCTGGGCAGCCCGAGCGGGACGAGCCCCTCGGCGCGCGCTGCCTCCTCCGCGGTGAAGGGCACGGCCCCGTACGCGCCGCAGCAGCCCCCGGACCCGTCGCACCTCAGCGCGTAGCCCGGCAGCGCCTCGATCGGTCTCGCCGCCGCGACCGCCGGCGCGACCGGGGGCGCCGAGCGCGGCGCTGGGAGGCCGTCCGCGAGCCATCGCGCCACGCCGTCGAGGCTCCGCCAGCGCCCGGCGGCCAGGGTGAGCGCGTCGCGGTCCCGCGTGCCGTCCGCGTGCCGCAGGACGTCCCACACCGCCGGGTCGATCACCGCCTCGCGCCCGTCGCGGACGTCGCGCAGCCGCACCGACGGCTCGCCGTCGATCACGTGCGCCCGGGCGCGCACCGTCTCCGCGAGGCGCGGGCGGCGCGGCGCCGGAGCCTCGGGCGCCGGCGCCTCCGGCGGGCAGGCGAGCGGCGGGCCGAGCGAGAGGTGCGACGCGAGGCGCTCGACCACGCCCTCCGCGTCGTGCCCGCGCACCTCGACGTGGTCTCCCGGACGGAACGTCGCTTGCCACTCTGCGAGGCCGAAGGTCAGCTCCCGGGGGCCCGCGGCGAGGTTGAGGAGCGGCGCCCCGAGCGCATCCATCGCGCGCGTGATCGCGGCCTCGTCGACGCCCTCCAGCCCGTAGCGCAGGCGGCCCATCGCGCCGCTCAGCTCGCTCGCCGGAGCACGCGCCCGGCCCGCGCCCCCGTGTGCGCGCCGTCCTTCACTGTCCACGCGCCGTTGACGAACACGTGGTCGATCCCGTCGGGCGAGCGCTTCGGATCCTCGTAGCTCGACCGGTCGTGGATCCGCTCGGGCCCGAACACGACCAGGTCTGCGCGCGCCCCCTCGCGGATCACCCCGCGGTCGGGGAGGCCCACCTTGTCGGCGACCATCTGCGTCATCTTGTGGACCGCGACCTCGAGCGTGAGCAGGCCGAGCTCGCGGACGTAGCGCTCGAGGACGCGCGGGTAGGTGCCGAAGGTGCGGGGGTGCGGCTTGCCCTCGCGCTGGGGGAAGCCGTCGCTGCCGATCATCGTCGCCTCGTGCCGCATCACGCGCTGCACGTCCCCCTCGTCCATCACGTGCGCGATCGCGGCCACCGCCGCGTCCTCCTCGACCAGCAGATCGAGCATCGCGTCGTACAGATCCTGACCGCGCATCTGCGCCATCTCGTGAAGGGTCTTGCCCTCGTAGTGGTGCTGGTGCTTGGTCGAGCTGATCACGATCACCCGGGACAGCTCGCGCAGCAACAGCGGCAGGAACAGGCGCTTGGGGAACCAGCGGTCGAGCCAGCCCGGGAGCCGCGCGAAGCCGAGCATGCGCGTCTTGCTGTCCTCGACGATGCGCGCGCGCGTCGCCGGGTCGCGGAGCCGATCGAGGAGCGCGTGCTGACTGCCCTCGAACGCCCAGAGCGGCACGAACATCGCGCTCAGCACGGTGGAGCCTGCCGTGTAGGGGTAGACGTCGCTGTGGACGTCGAGGCCCTCGGCCCGCGCCGCGTCGACGAGCGCGAGGGTCCGCTTCGTCTTGCCCCAGTTGAAGCGCCCCGCGGCCTTGTGGTGTGAGATCTGGACGGATGCGCCGGACTCGCGCCCGATGCGCAGCGCCTCCTCGACGCTCTCGAGCACCCGCGCGCCCTCGTCGCGCATGTGAGTCGCGTAGTAGCCGCCGCGCTGCGCGACCACCCGCGCGAGCTCCACGATCTCCTCGGTCCCCGCGTAGGCGCCCGGGGGATAGACGAGGCCGGTGGAGAGGCCGCACGCGCCCTGCGCCATCATCGCCTCGGTCAGCTCGGCCATCGCCGCGCGCTCGGTCGAGGTGGGCTCCCGCTCCTCCATCCCCATCACCGCGTTGCGGACGTTTCCGTGGGCGATGAGGCACGCGACGTTGACGGACACGCCGCGGTCCTCGAGCGCCGCGGCGAAGGCGTCGAGGTCCTCGTAGCAGCCCGCGCTGGGCTCCCCGAAGATCACGGGGGAGATGAGCTCGTAGAACTTCTCGACGCGCGCGTTGGAGGGGAAGATGCCCAGGCCGCAGTTGCAGACGATCTCGGTCGTCACGCCCTGGAGGATCTTCTCGGGCGCATCGGGGGCGCCCGGCAGGCTGAAGTCCGAGTGCGAGTGCATGTCGATGAAGCCGGGGGCCACCACCGCGCCCCTCACGTCGAGCACCTCGTCGGGCGCCAGCGTGGTCGCGCCGACCTCCGCGATGCGGTCGTCCTCGATCAGGATGGCGCCGGTCCGCGCCGGCGCGCCGGTCCCGTCCACGATCTGCGCGTTCTCCAGGAGGCGTCGCACGGGGGTGGTTGTTACCCGACCCGCCTGCGCTCCACCAGGGTGATCGTCGGTCCGAGCCGCGCTCAGCCGAAGGTGAGCGCGCCGCGGGTGCAGAGCTCGCCGTCGCGGCGCAGCTCGAAGCGGACCTTCTCGGCCTGTCGGGTGAGCTGCACCTCGAGGGTGTCACCGGGGCGCAGGGCGGCCTTGAACTTGAGCCGCCTCAGCGTCCGGAGGGCGCCGAGGTCGGGCCACACACGGCTCGCGGGCTCGAGCACGAGCGGCAGGAGCTGGGCCACGCCGGGGACGATCGGGTTGCCCTCGAAGTGCCCCTCGAGGTAGCGCAGGTCCGCGGGCACCCGCACCGTGAGGCCGTACCGCTCGCCGCCGTCGACCGCGACCGGCGGGTCCTCGCGCAGGATCTCGAAGTCGCGCATCGACCGACCGCTAGACCCGTCCGACACAGATCGCCACGGTTTGATCGCGGTCTTCGACGCCGATCTCGGCGCCGAGCGCTCCTCGACGATACGCGGCATCGCCTCGTCCCGCGCGACGCCAATCTCGAAGCCGATGCCTCACGCTGAAACCATCGCGATCTCCGCCGGGCGGGTCTAGCCCCTCGCGCGACCTGCGTCCACCCACCGCCCCGAGCTCACCGGCCGTCCGCCGGGAGCCCTGTGACGTCACATCTGTGTCGCACTGTGCAAGGACCGCCCAGATCGGAGCCCCCGTCTTGCGATCCGTCCCGAAGCGCGCGGGAACGGCGATTGCAAAAAGATCGGGATGACGTGAGCTACCGCCGCACCAAGTCGCGCGTCATCTTGCCGCCCGGCACCGCCGTGGCCGAGCGCTACGTGCTCGGGGAGGTCCTCGGCCAGGGGGGCTCCTCGGTCGTGTACGAGGGCTACGACACGGTCACCGAGGACGAGGTCGCGCTCAAGCTGCTCGATCCGGAGCCGGGCTACGCGCACACCGAGCGCGAGCGCATGTACCGGGAGGCGCGCCTGGCCGGCGGCATCCAGCACCGCGCGATCGTCCGGGTCACCGACGCGGGGCCGCTGCCGGGGGGCTCGGCGTTCCTCGTGATGGAGCGCCTGTCGGGGCGGAGCCTCGCGTCGCGGCTCGGGGAGCGCTTCTGGCTCCCGCTCGACGAGGCCCTCTCGATCGCGGCCCAGATCCTCGAGGCGCTGCAGGTCGCACACGAGCACGGGGTCGTCCACCGCGACGTCAACCCGTCCAACATCCAGCTCGTCTCGCCGCCGGGCGCCCCGCCGCGGGTGAAGCTCATCGACTTCGGGATCAGCCGCCGCCTCGCCGACCCGATGAGCCGGATCACCGAGGACAACATCGTCGTGGGGACCGTCGGGTACATGGCGCCCGAGCAGCTCTTCGGCGACGAGCCGACCCCGCGCTCGGACATCTACGCGGCGGGGGCCACGATCTACGAGGTGCTCACGGGCCGGCCGCCCCACGACATCGGCGACGGCGAGATCCACGCGGTGCTCCGGGCCATGGCCTCCGAGCCGGCCCCGCTCGGCGAGCTCCGTCCGGCCGTCCCGTCGGAGGTCTGCCTCGCGGTCATGCGCGCGCTGTCGCGGCGCCCCGACGATCGGCCGGCGAGCTGCCTCGAGCTCCGCGGCGCCTTCCGCGCGGTCGAGGCGGCGTAGCGCCTCGCGCGGTCAGACGCCGCGGGTCAGCTGTCGCGGCGGTTGATGATCGTCTCGTCGGCGCGGCGGCGGCGGCCCGCGTCGGTGGCGGGGCGGTCGCGGACGATCTCGATCAGGGGGGCGTCCTCGTCGTCGGGGTCCTCGATCACGATGACCTCGAGCTCACGCTCCTCGTCGTCGTCATCGACGAGCAGGAGGGTCTCCTCCTCGTCCTCGGTCACGAGGATCTCCTCGGACGGGTCCTCCTCGACGTAGCGCCGCCGCGGCGGGACCGGCGCGACGGGCAGGCGCCCCGCGCCGGGGTTCACCGACGCGTAGAGCGCGACCACCGCGATGTTGTCGCGGCTGCCGCCCTCGTTCGCCATGTCGATCAAGAGCCGGACCGCCTCGTCGGAGCCGGACGAGAGCTGGAGCGCCTGCTGGATCTGCCCGTCGTCGACCTCGTCGGTCAGCCCGTCGGAGCACAGCAGGTACCGATCGCCCGGCGCGACCTCGTAGGTGCGGACCGACACGCGCACGCGGTCCTCCATCCCGAGCGCGTTCGTGATCACGTTGCGCGGCAGCGCGGCCGCGCGGTCCGGGTCGATGTCGGGCTGGATCTCGAGGACGTCGTTGATGAGCGTGTGGTCCTGGGTCAGCCGCTCGAGCCGGCCGTCGCGGAGCCGGTAGCAGCGGCTGTCGCCCACGTGACCGAGGACGAGCGTCGAGCGCTGCAGGTCCATGTACGCGGCCACCATCGTGGTGCCCATGCCTTTGCGACGATCGGACGACTCGGCGACCTCGCGGACCTCTTGGTTGGCGCGCTGGAAAGCGGTCGCGAGCCGGCGCGCGGCCCAGGACAGGCCCATCTCGTCGTAGGCCGGCGCGCTCGACGCGGCCTCCTGGGTGGACTCGAAGTAGTGCGCGGCGGTGGTGGTCGCGAGCACGGAGGCCACGTTGCCCGCGTTGTGCCCGCCCGCCCCGTCCGCGACGGCGTAGAGGCTGAGATCGTCGCGCAAGAGGACGGCGTCCTCGTTGTGCTCTCGGCCCCCGATGTGGGTGTCTCCGGCGGCGGAGACCATCAGGGGTGCGTAGGCGCCGAGCGCGTCGCTCATGCGGGGAGTATATCAACGCTCGCGCGCCGCGACGCGGAACTCGTGCGCGCCGACCTTTTGGCGGTCGCGCCACGTGGCACCTACCCTCCGGCCAACGTGCCCATGGGCTCCTCCCCGACGCCGCCAGAGCCGCCCCGCATCCTCGTCATCGACGACGACGAGGCGCTCGTGCGGCTCCTGGAGCTGGCGTTCCGGGGTACCCGCGCGCGCGTCGACTCGCATACGCGGGGGTACGGGGCGCTGCAGCGCCTCGCCGAGCTCCGGCCCGCGCTGGTCATCCTGGACCTCACCATGCCGGGTCTGGACGGCGCCTCGGTCCTCGAGCTGATCCGCGAGGACCCGGAGCTACGCGGCACCCGGGTGGTGCTCTGGTCGGCGCTGCCGGCGGCCCGGATCGCCGAGGTCGCGCGCCAGGGCGGGGCGGACGGTTTCCTGGAGAAGACCACGCGCCCGCGCGAGCTGGTCGAGCGTGTCCGCGGCTGGCTGCAGGCGTGGGACGGCGTCGCGCTATGATCTCGATTCGCGCGGGGCGGAGGGCTACGCTCGGCGGATGCAACGAGCTTGGACCATGGGGCTCACGCTGGCGCTCTCGCTCGCCGGCTGCGACACGGGGACTCCGCTCTTCGACGCGGGCGCGCCGCGCGACGCCAGCGGCGGGTTCGACGCAGGTCCGCCCGGCGGGGACTGCTTCGACGGACGGCAGAACGGCGACGAGACCGCGCGCGACTGCGGCGGCTCGTGCCCCGCGTGCAACCTGGGCCAATCGTGCGTCGAGGGCAGCGACTGCCGCAGCGGCGCGTGTATCAACGAGACCTGCGCCGAGCCGAGCTGCAACGACGGCGTGCAGAATCAGGACGAGAGCGACATCGACTGTGGCGGCTCCTGCCCGAACTGCCCCGACGAGTCTCGCTGCGTAGACAACGACGATTGCTCGAGCGATTCCTGCCGCGGCGGCGTCTGCCAGGAGGCGACCTGCGAGGACGGGCGCATGAACGACCGCGAGACGGACGTCGACTGCGGCGGACCGATCTGCGACGGCTGCCCGACCGGCGGGGCCTGCTCGGGCCGCAACGACTGCCTTGATCTCCGCTGCGTCGACGGCGCGTGCGCCGCGCCGACCTGCGACGACGCGATCGAGAACGGGATGGAGACCGATCGCGACTGCGGCGGGCCGGAGTGCCGCGGCTGCCGGGACCGGCAGACGTGCGCCGTCGCCTCCGACTGCAGCAGCGGGGTCTGCACGGGCGGGGCCTGCGTGGGCACCGGCGACTTCGTCGACGACTTCGAGTCGGGCGGCTTCGTGGGCGAGTGGACGACCTTCACGCCCGAGTGGACGGTGCAGAGCATGTCGCCCATCGGCGGCACCTTCAGCGCGACGAGCGGTCGCACGATGGACAACGGGGCGTCCACGCTCGAGATCCGGGTGAGCTGCCGGGCGGCCGGCACCGTGAGCTTCGACTACCTGGTGAGCGCGGCGAGCGGCGACCGGCTCGAGCTCGCGATCGACGGTGTCGTGCCCGCGGGCGCCACCTGGCCCGGCACGGTCTCGGGCGCCGCGAGCGTCCCGATCGGCTCGGGCAACCACACCCTGCGGTGGACCTACCGCAAGGACTTCTTCTCCGCGTCGGGCAGCGACAGCGCGACGATCGACAACATCCGGGTCACCGGCTGCTTCAGCCTGCTGTGACCTCGGACGGGTCGGGCCCGTCGCGCCGGGGCAGGCGCGCGGGCCGACGCGGACCGAGGAGGCGGAGCGGGGCGATCACGAGCACCGCGCCGCCGACGGCCAGGAGCCAGCCCTTGGCCGACATCGGCGCGAGCAGCGCGTGCTGGAGGGCGAGCGCGCCGGCCACGTAGGCGAGGCGATGGAGGGGCTTCCAGAGGCGGACGCGCAGCAGGCGGACCGCGCGCGGGTAGCTCGTGAGCCAGAGCGCGGCGAGGATCAGCGCCGCGGCCGCGCCAGCCCGCAGCCACGGCACCTCGAGGACGCGACCCCAGGAGCGGGAGAGCACCGTGCCGAGGGCGGAGCCGAGGTGCAGGGCCGCGCAGGCGGCCGCGCCGATCCCGAAGGCGCGCCGCGCTGCGCCGATCGCCCCCGCCTTGGGCCCGCGGGGCAGGCGGGCGAGGGCGGCGCCGAGCGGCGTCGCGACGAGGGAGGCCGCGAGCAGGCCCAGGCCGCACCAGCCGGTCCCACGAAGCCAGAGGACGATCCGCTCGGGGCCCCACGGAGCGGCGAGCGCGGTGGCGGCCGTCGCGGCGACCAGGGCGAGCGCGAGCCCGTAGATCAGGTGCGCCCGTCGGAGCCTCACAGGCCCTCCAGGAGGTAGACGAGGTCCGCCAGCGCCGCCTCGTCGAGGGCGCGCCAGTCGCCGTGGCGCCGCGCCGGGTCGTGGTCGCGGAGGACCTCCTCGACCGTCTCGGCGCGGCCGTCGACGAGGTAGGGCGCGCTGCGGTCGAGGCCGATCAGGGTGGGCGTGTCGAGCTGATGCGCCGCGGCGTTGCCCTCGCGCCCGGGGAACATCCACTCCGCCTCGTGCTGCGAGAGGTTCGTGAACGCGGGGAACGCGTGGCAGACGACGCAGCGCGCGCGGACGAAGGCGTCGACCCCGCGCCGCTCCCGCGCGAGGTCGCGCTCACGATCGCGGCGCGGCGCGCGGGGCAGCGACGCGAGGTAGGCGTCGAGCCCGGGCCTGCGCCCGCCCTGCCGCCGGCGGTAGCCGCGGTACAGCGAGTGGGCGACGTCGTCGAGGCTGCCGAGGGTCGGGTAGCCGCCGTCGCGGAGGTAGGGCGGCGTGTCGGCGGCGCCGCGCACGTCGAGCGTCGCGACCATCGTCGAGCCGCCGATGTTGTGGCGGGCCTGGTCGCTGCCGCCGTGCAGGTGGCAGCTCTGGCAGCTGACGCCCGCCACCGTGCTCTCGTAGAAGGTCCGCTCGCCGATGCGACGCTTGAGCGCGGCCTCGTCGTCGCGCAGCAGCTCCTGGTCGCCCGGCGCGAAGCGCGCGAGGGTGACGACCTCGCCGCTGCGGTCGAGGATGCCGATGGCGCCGTAGACGGGGGAGCTCACCGCGAACCCGCCGCTCGCGAAGCCGACCGCCGAGCGCGGCGCGGCGAGCGGCTCCTCGAGCGAGAAGACGCGCGGCACCGGCGCGCCCCGCGTGTAGCGCAGGACGTCGTCGGTGCCGGCGCACGCGACCCACTCCGCGTCGCCGTGGACGTCCACCCCGATCGGGGAGACCCCGAGGTCGTAGTCGCCGGGGCTGCGCTGGCGCGCGGAGCGCCCGGCGGTCCGGCGCGCCTCGATCACCCGCCAGCGCGCCACGTCGATCGTGAGGAGCGTGTCCTCGACGAAGTGGTTGCCGAGGTGCTCCTGGCCGTCCGGCCGGTAGTCGGTGACCGCGGCGACGAGGCGCGCCCCGCCCGCCCCGAGCGCGACCACCGGGCGGCTCAGCGCGATTGGCTCGCCGTCGGGCGCGCCGTCGACGAAGCGGTGGAGGCGGGCTGGCCGCACCTCGCTGACGATCAGCGTGCGCGCGTCGGCGCCGAAGGCGATCGCGTCCGGCGCGAATCCCAGCCGCACGCGGGTCGCGACGCGGAGCGGGTCGGCGTCGACGAGCACCACCTCCGGGGTCGCGCCGTCGAGGGCCACCGCGAGCCGGGACCGGTCGGGGCTGACAGCGAGCCGCGCGGCGTCCGGGCCGACCTCGATCGCGCCGCGGGCGGCGCCGTCGATCCCGAAGAGGCGGAGCCGGGTCGAGCCCCGGTGGGCCACCGCGACCGCGCTGTCGGACACGAACTGCGCGCCGATCGGCGCGTCGTCGGTGTCGAACTGCGCCAGCTCCCCGTCCT
>JAUHXR010000149.1 GCA_030426845.1 Polyangia bacterium
GCCCTCGTGGTCGCGGTGAGCCTCGGCGGCGCGAGCTGGTCCTACCGGGACGCCGCCCTCGCGTCGACCTTCGCGGTGACCCGCGCCAACTTCGCGGGCGCGGCCAACGACCTCGCGGTCGGCGCCAACGTGTTCTACGCGATCGCCGGCGCGGCCGCGATCGCGAGCGCGGTGTGGATGGTCGTCGAGCTCACCTCGGAGCCGTCGAGCGCGAGCGCCGCGGTGGGGCTCGGACCGGGCGGCGTCTACGCGGCCGGCTCCTTCTGAAGAGCCCCGCAACGAGGGCGTGTTCGGCGGCGATGCGCGAGGCCACTTCTCCCGGCCCGGGGACGGTTGGCTACCAGCAAGCGGCGGACGAGCGTGGCGCCGAGCGCCCGTGCGCGCGGAGGGTTCTGCTGCTCGACGACGAGCCCGTGGTCCGCTCGATGTGGCACCGGATCGCCGAGCCGCTAGGGGTGGATCTCGTCGCGGTGGCCAGCGTCGAGCGGGCTCGGGCGCTCCTCTCCCTGGAGCCCGTCGACCTGGCGGTGTGCGACTGGCACCTGGGAGGCGGGCTCACCAGCCGAGGGTTGGCCGCGCAGCCCTGTGCACGCGCGCGTGCAGAGCGACACACAGGCCGACGGCCGCTCTCCAGGCGCTCGCGCGGTTCGGCCTGGTCCCGGAGTTGCGGAACCTCCCAGCGTCCACCGACACCCCACTGGAGGTCCCGTGCGCTCTTCCGCTTCGATCCGTCTCGTCGTGCTCGCGCTCTCCCTCGCGGCCTGCGAGGGCCGATTTGCCCCGCCCGACCGCGACTCGCCGGCGCTCACCCCGGCAACGACCGAGACCTACGCGGCGATCGTCCGCACCCGCGACGGGGTCACGCTCCTCGCGGCCTCCCTGCGCGATCCGATCCTACGCGTCGATCCGGGCGGCGCGCTCGTCGAGGTCTGGCCCCCGCCCTCCTCGGGCGACGCGATCCTCGGGTTCGACGACTTCTGCCCGCTCGGCGCGCAGAGCCTCGCGGTGGTCCGCGACGGCGAGGCCGGCACCGTCGTCGAGATCGTCGGCGCGTCGGGCAGCCAGCCCACCCCGCTCACCGACGTCGTGGACTTCACGCCTCAGTACTACGGCCACCTCTGCGCGGGCACCGGGCCCGACGACGTCTGGGTCCTCGTGAACCCGGAGGACAGCGAGCGCCCGTACGCCCTCGCGCACTTCGACGGCGCGGCCTGGTCGGCGGAGGACGTCTCCTTCGGGGATCGGACGTCCCTCGATCCGTGGATGGCGGCCACCGCGAGCGGCCTCTGGATCGGCGACACTCGCCTCGCCGTCTACCGCACGTACGGCGACGCGACCTTCGGGGCGCCGATCACCGCGGTCGGACGCGCGGCCGCGACCGCGGGTGACCGCGTGCTCCTCGTGCCGGCCTACGAGGGCAGCGTCGCGACCCTCCTCGAGGGCGGCGCCTCCGCCGGGACCCTCGGGCCGACCGCCCTCGGGGGCACGCTCCTCGCCGATGGCACCGTGCGGCTCCTGAACGTCGAGTCCGAGGGCGAGAGCCAGACCAGTCTCGGCGGCAGCAGCACCGTCTACTACCCGCACTGGGCCCAGGTCGTCGTCACCGACGCGGACGGCGTCGAGCTCGGCCACGCCACGCGCGTGGTCGAGGAGGGTGAGCAGGCCAGTGAGGCGCTCGAGGCCCACGGCGTCGCGGTGGGCGACGACTACCTCGTGCTCTGGAACGCCCGCCTCTACGACGCCCCCTGACGCCACCTCGCCGATAGGCAACCGAGATTGCACCCGCAGAGGCGCAGCCCTCGCCGCGGGCAGGTCCGGCCGCTGCGGGCCCAACGGCTCGACCGCGGCCCGAGACGTGTCGTGGTCCTCGGCCCTACCCCCGCCAAGCCATCCACTCCTGCCCGAGGAGATCCGCCAAGGCCGACCGCGGGCTGGCTAGGCGCTACATCGTGGCCTGACAGAACCCCTTGTTGCCCATCATCTGGAGCGGGGCGCAGGTCTCGCCCGTCGGGCAGCCGGCCGCGTCGTCGGTGAAGCAGGCCTGGAAGCAGCGCTGCTCGGTGCCCGTGTCGATGCACAGGCCGCCGGCCGCGCAGTCGAGGGTGCCGGTGCAGAGCTCGCCGAGGGCGACCGGGCCGCCGAGGTAGCAGACGTCCTCGTCGAGCGGGACCATGTCCGAGTCGACCGCGCCGATGCAGGCGCTGCCGTCGGTGCAGATGCGGACCGTGTCCGCGTCGCAGCCGGCCATGCACACCTGGGTCACCTCCGCGCCGCGGCGCTCGAAGCAGCGCAGGTCGTCGGCGCAGTCCGCGGTGTCGGCGCAGGGCTCACCGAGCTGGGCCGGGTCCGAGCAGGCGGTGAAGGCGAAGGCGCTGAGCAGCAGCGCGGCGTAGGTCAAGCGTTGGGCCACGACGAATCCTCCGTGCTCGACGGTTAGACCGCATCCGCGACGCGGCGTCGAGTTTCTGAAAACACCGGGACGCGCGCGGCCCCGCGGTATTCTTCCGAGCCCGTGTCCTCCGCCCGCCTCGTCGCCGGACAGTACCGCCTGATCCGCCCGATCGGGCAGGGCGCCTCCGCGACCGTGTTCGTCGCTCAGGACGGCGCCGGCCGCAGCCTCGCGCTCAAGGTCCTCCCCGCGCGGCCCGGCCTGCGCCCCGACGAGGCCGACCGCTTCCGGACGGAGGCCCCGCGCCTCGGCCAGGTCGAGCACCCGGGCGTCGTCCCCTACCTCGACGCCGGCGTCGACCCCGAGGGCCCGTCGCTCTACCTCACGATGGAGCTGCTCCACGGCGAGACCCTGCGCGACCGGCTCGCCCTCGGCGGCGACCCCGACGCCGCGCTCGATCTGCTCGAGGGCGCGCTCGTCCCGCTCTCGCACCTCCACGGCCGCGGCCAGGTCCACGGCGACCTCACGCCGAGCAACGTCTTCTGGCTGCGCCCGCGCGAAGGCCACGGCGTCGTGCGCCTTCTCGACACCGGCCTCGCGCCGTTCCTCACGCAGCACCGCCTGGTCGGCCCGATGGCCACCCTCGGCTCGCCGTCGTTCATGGCGCCCGAGCAGCTCGAGCCGCGCGCCTCGATCAGCCCGGCGGCGGACGTGTGGAGCTTCGGCGTCGCGCTCTACGAGGCCCTCACCGGCGAGCGGCCGTTCGACCGCGCGAGCCGCGAGGCGACCGCCGAAGCCGCGCTCCGCGAGCCGCACCGGCCGGTGCTCGACGTCGCGCCCCACGCGGACGAGGGCATGGCGCAGCTCGTCGAGCTCTGCCTCCACAAGGAGCCGGTGCGCCGCCCGCCCGACGGCCGCTCGCTCCTGCGGCTGTTCAAGACGATCCGCTCCGGCATCGCGAGCCAGCCGCGCGGCGCCCCGGGCTCGCCGATCGACACCGTCCTCGACCGCTCCGGCGCCGCGCCCCCGCCGCCCCCCGAGGACCTCGACCGCGCGCTCCGCCGCACCCCGCGCGACCCCGACGTCCACCGCGCGCTGCTCGGCCACTACGAGTCGGTGCGATCGCGCGACGGAGTCTGGCTCGCCGCCTGCGCCCTCGCGTTCCTGCGCGCCGCGACCAAGGACGAGCTGCGGCTCACCCACCACTACCGCGGCGAGCGCGGGCCGACCCCCGACCAGGGGCTCTCGGCCGCGAGCTGGGCCGCGCTGCTCCACCCCGACCAGGACCCGCGCGTCGACGGCGTCTGGAGCGTGCTGCACGACGCCCTCGCCCGCGTGCACCGCCGCGCGCAGGACGAGGAGGAGCTGACCCAGACCGAGCGGGTCGACTTTGCCAAGCCGACGAGCGATCTGGCGCGCGCGTTCAACGCCGCGGTCGGCACGATCCGGCCCAATGAGCTGCCGCGCCTCCACCGCGGGCGCGCCGGCGTCCCGCCCCGGCACCTCGCGACGCTCACCCCGACGAGCGTGTTCCCGAAGGGCTTCGAGGAGCCGCTGCCCCAGGGCTCGCTCCCCTTCGCGGTCGGCCGCCACGTCGCCTACTACCGCCCGGCGCACCGCGTCTGCACCCTGATCCAGGAGCCCGAGGCGCTCGAGGCGACGTTCAGCGCGGCCGTCGACCTCGGCCGCGGCAAGCCGCCCGAGGACCCGGCGAAGACCGAGCTGATGCGCGCGCTCGTCACCCACCTGCCGCCGCCCCGGCAAGGCGCCTTGCGCACCGCCACCGCGCGCCTCGGCACGAGCGCCGACCGCGTCGACCTCGGCACCTGGCGCCGCGCGGTCGAGCTGAGCTGCATGCGCGCCGGCCTCGTCCTCGGGAGCGATCTCGAAGGCGCGGCGTGGGCGCTGCGCTGGTCGCGCGAGCGCCGCCGCATCCCGCTCGAAGACGCGGTCGACGATCTGCTCCGCTTCTGGTCGTCGGGCGACCACGTCCGCGTCCGCCACATGCTGGGCCACGCCATCGAGGGATAGGGGCGGTCGAGGGATAGGCGCGGTCGAGGGATAGGCGCGGTCGAGGATCGAGCCCCTCTCGCTCCCCCTCGCGCGTTCCTGTCAGCCGCCGGCTCGCAACCGCGGCTCGGAACCGCGGCTCGGAGACGCGACCGGTTCGCCCCAAGACGCCGCGCCGACGACCGAAGCGCGCGGCGCGGCCCGCCAGACGGAAAATCGACGCCAGAAACCAACCGGCGAGCTTCTTCCGTCGATTTTTCGTTTCTGTTGAGAGCCGTTCTCGACAAAGACGGAAAATCGACGCCGAAAACCAACCGGCGAGCTTCTTCCGTCGATTTTTCGTTTTGAAACCAAACCGCGAGCTTCTTCGTCGATTTTCCGCAACCGCGGCCGACCTCCGACGAAGCGCGGTCGAGGTTCGCGGTTTTTTGGACAGCCGGTGTCCCAATCGTGCACGCCATGGGCATGCAGCTCGCGGAACGCACTCGCCTCTCGGTCGACGGCCTCCCCACCCGGATCACCGCCGACGTGACCCGCCGCCGCGCGGATCGCCTCGTGGTCACCCAGGCGCTCCCGTTCCTGCGCCTCGACACGTCGGTGACGGACGACGACGGCCGCCGCGCGCGGATCTCGCGCGTCGCGATCGCGATGGACGGCGACGTCCCGCGCCTGCTCCTCGAGCTCGTCGACGAGGCGCCGATGACCCCGGTACCCGCCCCCGAGGCGGAGGCGGAGGTGGCGGAGGAGGCCGACGCGACGACCGCCCTGGAGACGTCGCCTGCGGCGGAGGACGAGCCGCCGTCGGCCGAGCCGTCCGAGCCCGCGGAGCCCGAGGCGGACGTGGGCGAGCACGACGACACCCTCGAGAGCTGGACGCCCGGCGTGAGCACCCGCCCCGCGCGCACCGACTCGACCGTGCCCTACGAGCTCTCGGGCCGCGACTCGCGTCAAGAGGTCGTGCTCGTGGATCAGATCGAGCTCGCGCCCGAGACGCTGGCCGCGCTCGCCCCGCCTCGGCCTGGGTTGTTCGTGCGGGTCGCGCGATGGATCGCGGCGCTCTTCCGCCGGCCGTTCGCGCTCGCGCGCGGCTGATCCTGCGAGGGCTCCGGCTGCGGCTCCGGCTCCGGCTCCGGCTGCGGTCGGCTTGATCGGCCTGATGCTTGTCTCCCAGGCCCGAGGGGGTGGGCCGGCGCTGCACCGATGCGCCCGAGCATTGGCGCGGTTGCGGTGCGCGATTCTTCGGGATGCTGGCGGGACGGTCGGAGACGGCCGGGGACGCGTTAACGCGATATCGGCGGGACATCTGTTGGGACCGCGCGCGCATCGAGTCGTCGGGCGGGGCCGGAGAGGGCGGAGCGGCTCGAGCCGGCGGGGTTGTGCGCGTATCGGGATCGCAGACGGTGCCACGCCATGCTGACCCGGCGGCCTCCGGCTGTGCTCGTAGACGAGCAAGAGTACGTGCACGTCCACGAGGACGTGTACGAGCACGTGCACGTGTGGCGCTCGGCGTCCCGAGGCCGGTGTTTGCGCCGGGGGGCGTTCCACTCTCTCGGCCCAGCCGCGCGACAAGTTGCGTAGCTTTCGCTCAGCCACGCTGCTGCGGGACTGCGGATCCGGCTCCCGCTCCGGATCCGGCTCCCGCGCTGGCTCCGGCTCTCGCTCCGGCCCTCCCGCCCCTCTCTACCCGGCGCCTCTCAACCTCTCGAGCAGCCGCCCTGTCGCCTCCGCCCCCCGCTCCGCCGCGGGACGCCAAGACTCGCGGTCGATCGCGAACGCGGCCACGAACAGCGCGACCGTGACCGCGCGCGCGCCGATCCACGCGTCCAGCGGGTCGATCCACGCGTCTGGAAACGGACGCACCGCGCGATAGCCCTCGAGCAGCGCGTCCGCGGCGGCGCTCCGCGCGCCTTCGCCCACGGTCGCGAGCGGGACGGCGAGGTCGTACACGAGCGGGGCGAAGCCGCAGTCGTCGAAGTCGATCGGAGCGAGGCCGCCGGCCGCGTGAATCAGGTTTCCCCCATGCAAGTCGGCGTGCACGAGGCCGAACGCGTCGGGGCCCGACGCCCGGAGGAGCGCCTCGGCCTCCGCGGCCCGGGCGAGCGCGGCGCGAAAGGCGGGGTGGTGCTTGCGATCGACGCGGTCCCATCCGCGCTCGTCGCGGGGCTCGAAGAGGTGACGGCCGAGCGCGTCCGCGTCCCAGGTGGGGCGAGTGAAGTCGGCCGGTCGACCCCAGCCCGCGGCGTGCGCGTGGAGGCGCGCGGTCAGCTCGCCCAGCGTCCGCAGGGTGCGCGGGCCGAGGCGGCGACCGACCTTGCGACCGGACACCCAGGCGAGCAGCGACGCCACACGGCCGTCCTCCGCCACGCAGGTGAGCTCGCCGTCGCGCGCACGGATCGGCGTCCCCACGGGGTGCCCGCTCGCGCGCAGCGCCTCGAGCCAGCGCAGCTCGGACTCGACGCCGGCCCGGCGGTGGTAGCTCGGCGAGTGCAGCCGCAGCACGTAGCGGGCGTCCGCCGTCCGCACGTCGACCACCAGGTTCCACATGTCGCGGAGCAGCCGCAGGCGCGCGCGATCCAGGCCCCAGCCTCGGCGCAGGGTGCGGCGCACCGCCGCCGGATCGTAGGCCATCGCGGGAGTATCGCGTGGCGATGGGCCGCGGCGCGAGCCTCGCTTGACCACGCCCGCGCGAGGCGCGACGGTTCGGCATGAATCGCTCTGCCCACCTGGCCCTCCCCCTCGCGTCCCTGCTCGCGCTCGCCTGCGGCGGCGAGGAGTCCTCGAGCTCCGGGGGCGACGACGACACGCCCGAGCCGGTCGCCCCGACGGAGGTGAGCGGCGAGACGACGGAGACGCCGACCGGCGAGACCGCGGACCCGGCCGAGGGCCCGTCCTACGCGATCCACGAGTGGGGGCTGCTCGACGTCGACCTCGGCGACCAGCAGGTCGAGTACGCGGCCGGTCCGGGCCGCGCCGAGGAGGCGACCGCGGCCGCGACGAACACGGGCTCGAACGCCGGCTCGAACACGGGCTCGAACGGCGGCTCGAACGGCGGCGGCAACAACGGGGTGGTGCGCGACGAGGACGTCGACACCGCGGTCAACGCGGCCAACAACCTCCTGGGCGCGGCCAACGAGGCGGCGGGCGGCACGCTCCCGATCCCGACGGTCGGGCGGCGCAAGCCCGTGCTCTACTTCCACCTCACCGACCGCGCGACGCCGGTGACCTTCAACCTCACCGTCAACCTCGGCACCGGCCGGGTGGTCGAGCACTTCCCGGGCGGGCAGCTCGCCGACCACACCGTGACCTGGAGCGGCGTCCAGATCGGCGGCAGCTCCTGCGCGGGCGGGCCCTACCCGACGGCGGACGGCCCCGCGTGCGCGCAGGTCGCGGACGGCTACTGCGAGGCGGCCGAGCTCGGCGGCTACGTGGCCGACGACGCGGGCTGCCTCACGGTCGCGGGGACGGAACAGAACTTCCTCTTCTACCGCGGCGACGGCCCGGCGCCCGCGCTGCCCGTCACCATCGCGCGGAGCGAGGACGGAACGATCCGCGTGACCAACGACTCGATGGGCGAGCCGGTCGGGCCGATCCTGCGGCTCCGCCGCGGCGAGGGCGGCGCGATCCAGGTCGCGCAGGTCTCGACCCCGGCCCAGGGGAGCAGCGTCGCGATCGGCCAGCCGGTCGACGCGGCGAGCGACCAGCACCGCGCGATCGTGCGCGAGCAGCTCACCGAGATCGGGCTCACCGCCTCGGAGGCCGAGGCGTTCGAGAACGCGTGGTTCGGCGAGCTCTTCGACGGCGAGGCGCCGACCCCGCACGCGTTCTCCGACGCGGTGCTGTTCTTCCTGCCGGCGGAGTCGGTCGACGGCTTCGCGCACCTCGAGCCGAGCCCCGCGCCGGCCGCGATCGTGCGGGCGATGGCGGTGCGCGCCGGCTGGCGTTGATCGCGCGCGGCGATCGATGAGATACCTCCTCGCCTCAACCCGAGCCTCAACCCGACCGAGGGAGGAACCATGAAGCTCTGGAGCGACAGCTTCGCCGACGGCGCCGCGATCCCGTCCACCAACGCGTTCGCCAAGCATCACCCCGAGAGCCACGTCGAGCTCACCGAGAACCGCAACCCGCACCTCGCGTGGTCGGACCTCCCGGCGGGCACGCGCTCGCTCGCGCTGATCGTCCACGACCCCGACGTGCCGAGCGTCGGCGACGACGTGAACCAGGAGGGCAAGACCGTGTCGGCGAGCCTGCCGCGGGTCGACTTCTACCACTGGGTCCTCGTCGACCTCGCCCCCGAGCCGAGCGCGATCGCGGAGGGCGAGCTCGCCGACGGCGTCGTCGCGCGCGGCAAGGACGGCCCCGCCTGCGCGCGCGGCCGGCAGGGCGTCAACAACTACACCGCGTGGTTCGACGGCGACGCGGACATGGGCGGCACCTACTTCGGCTACGACGGCCCGTGCCCCCCGTGGAACGACGCGATCGTCCACCACTACCACTTCACGCTCTACGCGCTGGACGTCGAGCGCTGCGCGGTCGACGGCGAGTTCGACGCGCCCGCGGTCCTGAAGGCGATCGAGGGGCACGTGCTCGGCAAGGCGTCGATCATGGGGACCTACGCGATCAATCCGGACGCGGTCGAGGCGGGCTGAGGCCCGCTGGTTGTGGGCGGCCCGGTCGGCCTGCGTTTGCGGCTTGGAACGCTTGGTCGGCACGAGGACGTGCACGTGGACGTGCACGATCTACGCGGCGTGGGGACCTACTCCAGGATCCACCCGAGCTCCTCCGCCTTCTCCGCGTCCAGCTTCTGCAACGCCTCGAGCTGCGCGCGCGCGGCGGACGTCTGGCCGAGGTTCGCGTAGCAGACGCCGAGGCCGTAGCGGAGGCCAGGATCGTCCGGGCTGCTGAGGAGCGCCTGCTGGTAGGGCTCGACCGCCTCCTCGTAGCGGTGCAGCTCGATCAGGTTGTCCGCGAGGCGGTGCATCGACTCGGTGTTGTCCGGGTCGATGTCGCCGATCCGACGGTACGCGCCGATCGCGTCCTCGCGGCGGTCGAGCCGCTCGAACAGCCGGCCGAAGCTGAGCAGCGTGTCCACGTCGCGCAGCCCTAGCTCGAGGGCCTCCGCGCTCGCGGTCGCCGCCTCCTTGGTGCGGCCGACCTTGAGGTAGCCGAAGCTCAGCGCGGCGCGCAGGCCGGGGTCCTCCGGCGCGTTCTTGCACGCGCCCTCCCACGCCGCGATCGCCTCGTCCGCGCGGCCGAGGCGCATCAGCGAGGCGCCGAGCGCGTACTGGGCCCAGGCGTGCGAGGGGTCGAGCCGCAGCGCGCGCTGGAGCGCGGCCGCGCTCTCGTCGAAGCGCTCGAGGCGCGCGAGCGCGTTGCCCATGCGGTAATAGCCGTCCGCGCTCGGGTCGGTCTTCACCAGCGCGTTCAGCTCGGTGAGCGCCTCCTCCACGCGGCCCTCGCCCGAGAGCGCCACCGCGCGCGCGACCCGCAGCCGCGCGGTCGAGCGCTGGCTCGCCGCCTCGTCGAGCGCCGCGAGCGCGTCCGCGTGCCGCTCGAGGCCGTTGAGCGCCTCGCCGAGCGCGACCAGCACGTCCACGTCGGCGGGGCTCGCCGCGCGCGCCGCCTCGAGGTGCTCGAGCGCGCCGGCGAAGTCCTTGGCGCCGATCAAGAGCTCGCCCACCGTGCGGCGCGCGTCCACGTCGTCGGGGCCGATCCGGGCCGCCCGCCGCGCCGCGTCGAGCGCGCGCTCGGGCTGGGCCGCGTCACGGTACGCGAGCGCCAGCTCCACCCAGTCCGACGGCGCCTGGGCGTCGGACGCGGTCGCGCGCTTGAGCGCCTCGATCGCCTCCTCCAGCTTGCCCTCCCGACGGAGCAGCCGGCCGAGGAGCGCCTGGGCCTCGTGCGAGCCGGGGTCGCGCTCGACGGCGACGCGCGCCTCCTCGTTCGCCTCCTGGGTCTTGCCCTCGGCCGCGTAGGCGCGCGCGAGGAAGGTCCGGATCGCCGCGTCCTCGGGGAAGCGATCGCGGGCCTCGCAGAGCGCGTCCACGAGGTCGAACGCGCGATCCGCCTTGCGGCAGGCGGCGGCGAGCTCGGCCGCGTAGGTGACGGGCGCGTCGGCCCAGCGCATCGCCCGCTTGAGCGCGTCGACCGCCGCGTCGTGCTGGCCCGCCGCGCCGAGCGCGCGGGCATAGCGCGCGAGCAGCGCCGGGTCGTCGGGCTTGACCTTGACCGCCTTGGCGAGCGGCGCGACCGCCTCCTCGGGCGAGTCCCGATCCTCGCGCGCCTTGGCGAGCCCGAGCAAGACGTCGAGGTCCTCGCTGAGCTCGGCGAGCCGCGCGTAGTGCCGCTCCGCCTCGGACGGCATGCCGAGCTGCAGGTAGACGCGCGCCGCGGCCTCGTGGGCCGGCGCGTAGCTCGGGTCGAGCTCGGCCGCCTTGGCGAAGGCCTGCACCGCCTCCTTGGGCTTCTGGTCGTGCTCGAGCACGCGGCCGTGCGCGACGAGGTAGCGGTAGTCCTCGGGCTGCGCGGACACCGCGGCCTGGGCCTCCTCGCGCGCCTTGTCCATCTCGCCGAGCTCGAGGCAGGTGAGCGCGAGGTAGTAGCGGGCGTCTGCGCTGTCCGGCGCGGAGTGCCGCGCGGCGTGGAGCCAGTCGCGCGCCTCCGAGTGGCGGCCCAGCTCGAAGAGCGTGCGCCCCATCCCGACCGCGACCTCGCCGTCCTGGAGGCCGAGGTTCACGGCCGCGCTCAGCGCGATGAGCGACTCGTCGAAGCGGCCGAGCGCGCAGAGGACGAGGCCGTGCACGCGCTGCACCTGGGCGTCGCCCGGCGCCAGGTCCGCGGCGGTGGCGAGCGCGACCGCGGCCTCGTCCGGGCGGAACTGGCGGCGCAGCACCTCGCCGAGCCGACGGTGGAAGTGCGGGTTCTTCGGCGACAGCTCGGTCGCGCGGCGCAGCTCGACCACCGCCTCGTTGAGCCGCTCGACGCCCGCGAGCGCCTCGCCGTAGCCCGCGTGGCCGGCCGCGTCCTGCGGCTCGGTCGCGAGCGCCGCCTCGAACACCCCGAGCGCCGCCTCGTGCTGACCGAGCGCGTTGAGCGAGCGGCCGACCTCGAACGCGGTCTGCGCGTGGGTCGGGCGGAGGTTCAGCGCCTGGCCGAACGCGCGCGCCGCCTGGGCGTGCTCACCCGCGGCGGAGAGCGCCTTGCCGAGCCCGCGCTGCGCCTCGAACGAGTCCGGCGTCTCGGACGCGGCCTCGCCGTAGGTCGCGCGGGCGCCGCCGACGTCGCCGGCCGCGAGCAGCATGTCGCCGAGCTTCACCTTGCGGCCGCTCGTCGGCGCGAGCGCGATCGCCGCGCGCTGAGCCGCCGCGGCGTCCTCGAGCCGGCCGAGCTCGAGGCACGCCTCGGCCACGCGCTCCTGGAGCGCCGCGTCGCCCGGCGCGGCCTCACGCGCCTTGCGGAGCGCGGCCGAGGCCTCGTCGACCCGTCCGTCCCGCGCGCAGGACGCCGCGAGCGCGAGGAGCGTGTCCGGGCCGCCCTCGCCGATGTCCGAGGCGCGCGCGAGCGCCCGCGCCGCGTCCGCGTCGCGCGACAGCGACTGGTACGCCCGACCGAGCGCGGCCCAGGCCACCCCGTCGTCCGCCGCGAGGCCCACCGCGACCTCGAGCGCGCGCACCGCCTCGTCCGCGCGACCGAGCCGCGCGAGGACCTCGCCCAGCGCCCGCTGCGCGCCCGCGTGATCGGGCCGGAGCGCGACCGCCGCCGCGAGGCTCTTCTGGGCCGCCTCGTCGTGGCCGCGCGCGAGGCGGACCTGGCCGAGGCCGTGGTGCGCGTCAAATCGGTTCTCGTCGATCCGCGCCGCGCCGTCGAACGCCTGCTCCGCGCCCGCGAGGTCACCCGTCGCGCGCCGGGCCCGGCCGAGGCCGACCTGGTTGTCCGCGTCCGGCCGGATCAGCACGCTCCGCTGGTAGGCCTCCGCCGCCTCGCTCCACCGGCCCGCGGCCGCGCAGGCGTGGCCGAGCCGCGTGAGGGTCGCGACGTCGTCGGGGCGCAGCCGGTCGGCCTCGCTCAGCGGGTCGACCGCCTCGGCCTCGCGCCCGAGCCGCTCGAGCGCCGACGCGAGGGCCAGGTGCGCGGCGAGGTCGTCCGGGGCCATCGTGATCGCGATGCGGAACGGCTCGAGGGCGGCCTCGTCCTGACGCCGCGAGACGTAGAGCTCGCCGAGCGCGACCTGGGCCTCGGCCCAGCCCGGGGCGAGGTTGATCGCTTCGCGCATGCAGCCGATCGCCTCGTCGATCCGGCCGAGCTTCGCGTTCACCTCGCCGAGCGCGCGCTGGGCGTCGGCCGAGCCGGGCAGCAAGAGGACCGCCCGCGAGAGGGCCCGGTGCGCGAGGTCGTGCTGGCCGCGCGCCGCGAGGACCCGGCCGAACGCGAAGACGAGCTCGCCGTTCTCCGCGCGCTCGACCCCGCCGCCGAGCTGAACCGCGCGCTCGAAGCTCGCCGAGGCGCCGTCGAGATCCGCGCGGCGCTCCTGCACCTCGCCGAGCACCGTGAAGAGGCGCGCGTCGTCGGGGTAGGCCTTGGACGCCTCGAGGAGCAGCGGGGCCGCCTCGTCGTCGCGGAAGTCCTCCGCGAGGAGCACGCCGAGACCGCGCTTGGCCCGCGCGTCGCCGAGCGCGAGCCCGCGCCGATAGGCCTCCTCGGCTCCGGTGGGCGCGTCGGTCGCGCGGCGGGCGTCGCCGAGCGCGGCCCAGCCCTCGCCGCGATCGCCCATCGTCGTGAGCGCGCGCTCGAGGGTGGCGACCGCGTCGTCCCAGCGCTCGTCGCCGACGTACGCGACGCCGAGGCTGAGCCGCGCCTCGGGCTGGTCGGGGAAGAGCGCGAGGGCGCGCTCGAGGTGGCCGATCGCCGCCTCGAAGCGACCGTCGGCCAGCTCGGCCATCCCGAGCGCGGCGAGCACCGTCGCGTCGCCGGGCGCGACCGCGTGGGCCGCCTCGAGCGCGGCCACCGCCTCGGCCCGCCGGCCGAGCGCGGCCAGGCTCGCGCCGAGCCGCGCGTGGGTCCCCGGCGGCAGCTCGCCGCCGTCGGCGATCGCGGCGCGGTAGGCCATGATCGCGTCGGTGTGCTGGCCGAGCGCGGCCTGCGCGTCCGCCTTGCCGACGAGCGCACCGATCCGCCGTCCGTCGAGGCGCAGGGCCGCGTCGAAGCCGGCGATGGCCTTCTCGTACTGGCCCGCGATCAGCCGCGCGCGGCCGAGGTCCTCGTTGCCCGCCGCGTCCTCGAGGCCGAGCGACGCCGCCCGCTCGAGCGCCTCGAGCGCCGGCCCGGGCGCGTGGGTGCGGAGCAGCGCCGCGCCGAGCCACGCGTGGATCCGCGGGTCGTCGGGCCGCAGCTCGCTCGCCTTGCGGAGCGGATCGAGCGCCGCCTCCTCGAGGTCGAGCTCGAGGCGGAGCGCGCCGAGCGCGGCCTGGCCCTCCGCGTCCGCCGGGTCGAGCGCGAGCGCGCGGCTCCACGCGTCGACCGCCGCCTCCGACTCGCCCGCCGCCTGGCGCACGCGCGCGAGCTCCACCCAGGCCTCGCGGAGCTGCGGGCCGTGCTTGGCCGCCTCCTCGAAGCAGGCCCGCGCCTCCTGGCGCAGCTCGAGCGCCTGCTGGGCGAGCCCGAGCTTGAGGTGGAGCGCGCCATCCTCCTTGCTCAGCTCGACCGCGCTCCGGTAGCTCCCGACCGCGTCGGTGAGCCGGCCGGCGCCCATCCAGAGGTCGCCGAGCTCGGCGTGGAGCGCCGGCTCCGCGGGCCGGTGCGAGAGCGCCTCGGAGAGCGCCTCCGCCGCCCGCGTGGGCTCGCCCTTCGCCAGCCGCGCTCGCGCGAGAGACACCCAGGCGTCGGCGTCCTCCGCGGACGCGCGCACCACCCGCTCCCACGCGCCCGCCGCGAGCTCGTGGTCCTCGGTCCGCATCGCCGCGGTGCCGAGCCCGCGCTGGGCGTCGACCCGGTTCGGGTCGAGCTCGGCCGCGCGCCGGAACGCGTCGCGGGCCGACTCGTAGCCCTCCTCCTCGAGCTGGGCCTGGCCGAGGAGCGTCAGCGCGTCCACGTCGCGGGGCGCGAGCGCCGAGGCCTGCGTGAGGTGCTCGATCGCGCGGGCCGACCGACCGATCGTCAAGAGCGCTTGCCCGAGACGGAGGCGTCCACCCGGGTCGTCCGGGCGCTGCTCCACCACCTTGGTGAGCGGGTCGATCGCGTCCGCGTGGCGCTCGAGCCCGAGGTAGGCCGCGCCGAGCCCTGCGTAGGCGTCGGTGTCCTGCGGCGCGAGGCCGAGCACCGCGCGCCACGCCTCGACCGCGGTCGCGTGATCGCCCACCTCGACGTTGGCCGACGCGTAGGCGCGGAGGATCGAGAGATCGTCGGGGTGCGCCTTCGCGGCCTGACGGTAGGCCTCGCGCGCCGCCTCCCACTGCCCCGCCTCGGCGTGGGCCTTCGCGAGGCGGACCTGGGCGCGCGGATCGCCGGCGCTGAGCTTCGCGATCTGCGCGAGGACCTCGGCCGCCTCCTCGTGGCGCTCGAGCGCGGTGAGCAGCTCCGCGAGCGCGGTGAGGAGCGCCTCGTCGTCCTCGTCGAGCGCGGTCGCCTTGCGGTACTCGATGACCGCCTGGTCCTTCTCGCCCATCGCGAGGTGGAGCCGGGCGAGCGCGGCGAAGGCCGCCGGGTCGGTCGGGTCGAGGTCGATGCTCTTCTGCAGCGCGGCGAGCGCCTCGTCGTGCATCTTCAGCCCGGTGCACGCGCGGCCGAGGATGAGCTGCGACTCGGCGTGATCGGGCCGGATGCGCGTCGCCTGACGCAGCGAGGTGCGCGCGGCGTCGAGCTTCTCCTGGCCCTCCTCCGCGCGGCCCTTGCCGAGGTAGTAGTCCGCCTCGTCCGGCTCCTTCTCGAGCGCGGTCGCGAACGCGCGCTCCGCTCCGCCGAGCTTGCCGAGCGCGAAGAGCACCCCGCCGAGCGACGCGTGCGCCGCGCCCAGATCCGGCGCGAGCTCGACCGCCTTGGAGAGCGACGCCTCCGCCGCCGGGAGCTTCTCCAGGCGCGCCTGGGCCCGCCCGAGCTCGAGCCAGCTCGGTCCGCGCCCCGCGTCGAGCTCCACCGCGCGCAAGAAGGCTTTCTCCGCGGCGCCGAGCTTGCCGAGCTCGCGCGACGCCTCGCCGAGCCCGTGGAAGGCCTCGGCGCTCCGCGGCTCGAAGCCCACGCTCTGATCGAGCGCGTCGTAGGCCCGCTCCCAGCGCCCGGCGCGCCCGCTCGCGAAGCCGAGCCGGGTGAGCAGGCCCGCGTCGGTCGGCGAGAGCTTGACCGCCTCCTCGTAGGCGTCGGCCGCCTCCTCGTCGCGCCCGAGCCCGTCGAGCACGTCGCCGAGCGCCGCGAACAGCGCCGCGCTCGGGTCGAGCCGCTCGACCGCCGCGCGGTAGCTCTCGACCGCCGCGTCCTTGCGCCCGAGGCTGACCTGGAGCTCCGCGAGCGCGCGGAACGCGCCGCCGTTGGCCGGGTCGAGCTCGGTCGCCTGCTTGAGCTCGCGCTCCGCCCCCGGGATGTCGTCGAGGAAGCGCAGCGCGACGCCGAGGTTCTCGTGGACGACGGCGTTGCTCGGATCGAGGCGCGCCGCCTTGGTGAGCGCGCTGCGGGCTCGCTCCCACTGCTTGGCGCGCACGTAGCCCATGCCGAGATCGACGAGCAGGCCGGTCGCGTCGTCGCCGCCGAACTCGACCGCCTTCTCGTAGGCCGCGGCCGACTCCTCGTGGCGGCCGAGCCGCTGCAGGACCTCGCCGTAGCCGGCCCACAGCTCGGACTCCTCGGGGAAGGCGTCGAGGGCGGCCTTGAACGTCTCCGCCGCCGCCTCGTCCTTGCCGGCCTCGCTGCGGAGCACGGCCAACGGACGCAGCCACGCCTTCTGCGCCGGGTCGAGCTCGACCGCGCGCGCGTAGGCCTCGATCGCCTCGTCGCGCGCCTCGAGGGCGCGCGTCGCCTCGCCGAGCAGCGCGTGGGCCTCGGCGTGCTCCTTGAGGATGCGGGTGCCCTCGCGGAGCTGATCGGCGGCCCGCTCGTGCTCGCCGGTGCGCAGGAGCGCCCGACCGAACGCGACGCGGAGCACGCCGTTGCCGGAGTCGGCCTCGACGGCCTTCGCGAGATCGCCCTGGGCCTCGAGCCACTTGGCGAGCTCGACCCGCGCGAGCCCGAGCGCCGCCTTGAGCGAGACGTCCTCGGGCGCGAGCTCGACCGCGCGCACGAGGCGCTCCTCCGCGTCGCGGTAGCGGCCGGCCTTCGCGAGGAGGCGCCCCGCCTCGCGGAAGCCCTCGACCCACGCGCTGTCGATCTCGCAGGCGCTCGTGAGCGCGTCGAGCGCCGCGTCGTCGTCGCCGAGCGCGACGCAGCTCCGGCCGAGCCACTTGAACGCCTCGCCGTTGTCGGGGCGGATCTTCACCGCGCGCGTCAGGTATTTGCGCGCGTCGTCCCAGCGGACGAGGTGGCCGAGGTTGACCCCGAGCCGCGTCAACGACTTGTGGTCCTCCTCGTCGAGCTTGACCGCGCGCTCCCACGCCGCGACCGCGGCGTCGTGCTGCGCGAGGTTCTCGAGGAGCTGACCGTGGGCGCGGTGGATCGCCGCGTCGGTGGGCGCGCGCTCCGCCGCCTTGCCGTAGGCCTTCGCCGCGTCCTCGAAGCGCTCGAGCTTCTCCGCGAGCCGGCCCGCCTCGAGGAGGCCATCCGTCCACGCGGTGTCGAGCTCGGAGGCGGCGAGGTAGGCGTCGATCGCCTCGCGGTCGTCGCCGAGCGCGACGCAGCCCCGGGCGAGCTCCTTGTAGGCCCGCGCGACCTTCATCCGTGGCGGCTCGTCCTGGCCCTCGGTCCACTGGCGCGCGGCCTTCTCGGCCGCCTGCTGGGCCTGCTGCCAGCGCTCGACGCCGTTGTAGGCGATCGCGAGCTGGAGCGACGCCTCCGCGCCGTCGGACGCGGGCGCCTCGGTCTCGGCCGCGAGCTTCACCGCCTTCTGCGCGACGGGCACGGACTCGTCGAAGCGCGTCAGGAGGTTCAGGCAGGTCGCGCGGAGGATCACCATCTCGAGGTGATCGGGCTCGCGCCGCAGGACCTCGAGCACCGCGCGCAGCGTGTCCTCGGTGCGCTCGTGCGAGAAGTAGAGCCGCGCCAGCTCGAGCCAGCCCGGGACGTTGTCGGGGTCGAGCTCGACCACGCCCTCGTAGGCGCGGACCACGTCGTCGACCTTGCCGAGCTTCTCCGCGATCGTGGCCTGGGCCGCGACGGTCGGCTGGTGCCCCGGCCGGCGCTCCGCCGCCTCCTGGATGGAGCGCTCCGCGTCCGTCCAGCGCTCGAGCGCCATCTGCACCTTGGCGAGGAGGAAGAACACATCCGGGTCGTCGCGCAGGATGGTCGCCGCCTTCTCGAGCCGCTCGAGCGCCTCCTCGGGCTTGCCCATCCGCTCGAGGCAGCGCCCGAGCTTGAAGAAGATCGAGCCGTCGTCCGGGAGGAAGCGCAGCGCGATCTTGTAGGAGTTGTGCGCCTCCTGATCCTGGCCGACGTGCTCGTAGACGCCGCCGATCGCGATGTAGCCGTCGAGGTAGTCGGGATCGAGATCGAGCGCGCGCCGGTAGGCCTCGATCGCCGCCTCGTCCGATCCCTCGGCCGACGAGTGCTTGGACGCGACGCCGAGCGCCTTGAGCCCGTCGACGTGGTTCGCGTCGAGGTCGGTGAGGTTCTTGAGGACGCGCTCCGCCTCCTCCCAGCGCGACAGCGCGTTGTAGGAGCGGCCGAGCAGCAGCATCAGCTCCGGGTCCGACGGCGTCAGCTTCAGCGCGCGCTCGAGGCAGAGGATCGCGTCCTCCCAGCGCTCGGTCGCGACGCAGGCGCGCCCGCCCTTGGCGGGGTCCTCGGGGTGCTCGGGCGGGGAGTCTTCCGCCTCGAGCCTGGTCACCGCGGTGAACGCGTCCGCCGCCGCCGCGTGATCGCCCGCCTGGAGCGCGACGTCGCCGAGGAGGTGGTGACAGTCCGAGTTGTCGGGCTTGATCGCCACCGCCTCGCGCAGCGCGCGCACCGCCTCCTCGACCTGGCCGTCCTCGAGGTACGCGCGGCCGAGCCCGAGTCGGCAACCGAAGTGGTCGCCCTTCGTCTTTCGGGCGGCCTCGTACTCCTTGATCGCCTTCGGCAGGTCACCGAGCTTGTGATAGGCGGCCGCGAGCTGGTAGCGCTTCCGGACGTCCTTCGGATTGACGAGGAGACCCTGCTTGTAGAGGGTCACCATCTCTTGGAGCTTCTCGGGATCGTCACTCATGCCGGGGACGGCGACGATACCGAACCGGGGGGGTGCCGAGAAGGCCGTTCGGGGTACGCTGCCCGCGGCCGATGCCCATCTTCTCCGGACGCCGCCGGAACCCCACCCTGAGCCTCGCCGTCGTGGGCACCCTCGTGGTGCTGACCGCGGTGCACGCGGTGGGGCTGATCCTGGTGCCGGACCTCACCTACCAGTGGGCGCTCATGCCGGGCGAGCTCGTCGCCTCGGTGGAGCGGATCGGGCGCGATCCGGCCGCGCTCGAGGCGTGGATCCCGATCCTCACGATCTGGTCGTCGGTCCTCGTCCACGCGAACGTGATGCATCTCGCGTTCAACGCGGCCTACCTCTACTTCTTCGGCACGCTGCTCTATCAGCTCCTCGGCAACCGCGGGGTGCTCGCCGCGCTCGCGCTCACCTCGGTCAGCAGCGGGCTCGCCTTCGTCTTCCACCAGGGCCCCGACACCGCCAGCTACGTCGTCGGCGCCTCGGGCGCGATCAGCGGGGTCGCGGGCCTCTTCTGCCTGCTCGCGTTCCGGTGGGAAGACTCGCCCCTCGTCTACGCGTGGCCCCTCGCTCGCCCCGTGGCGCCGGCCCAGGCCGCGCTGGTCGCCGTGTTCTCGGCCGCGGGCGACATCTACGGCCTGCGCGAGGGCGCGAGCGGGGTCGCGCTCGACGCGCACGTCGGCGGGTTCGCCGGCGGCTTGCTCCTGGGCGCGATCCTCACCACCGTCTACCCCACGTGGGACGCCTACCTTCGCTCGGCCCTCGGGCCCGGGAGACCGACGTGAGGCGCGCCGCCGTCCTCACCGCGCTCGTTGTCTCCGGGCTCGCCCTCGCTCCCGCGCGCGGCTGGGCCCAGGGCGGCGATCCCGAGGAGCCGCCCGAGACCGACGCGACGACCGAGGACGCCGGAGACGAGGACGCCGGAGACGGGGACGCCGGGGACGCCGGGGACCCCGGGGACGCCGGAGACGACGCCGGCGAAGACGAGGCGCCGCCCGCGCTCCCCGCGCCCCAGCTCGAGGAGCCGGGGCTGCCGACCGAGCCGGGTGACGGCGAGAATGACGACGACGAGGAGCGCGACGGGCGGACCGAGCTGCTGCTCCACATCGGCGACCGACCTCCGCCGGACCCGCCGCCCACGCGCGGCACGGTGATGGGGGGCCCGACCGATGTGCCGTTCGCCGTCCCCGGCGACCAGCGCCTGAGCCCGGGCGGGATGAGCGCCCCGCCGCGGCCCGAGGACGAGCCGCGCCAGCCACCGCTCTTCGAGATCGGGGCCACGGTCGGCTGGTCCCGCCTCCTCGCGGACATGGCCCTCGACTACATCTACGTCGAGGAGCGCTTCGAGATGCGCCTCGCGGACCTCCCCGACCTCCGGCTCGGCATCGCGGCCGCGCAGCACTTCCGGGGCAACGAGGGCTTCATCTTCGAGGGAGGCCTCCGCGTCGGCTACGGCGTCTACTTCTTCGACGACCGCGACGCGATGGCCGAGGCGGTCGTCTGGGTGCAGCCCGGCTACGCGGGCGGCGACGTGGGCCACAGCTTCGACCTCGCGGCCGCCCTCGAGGCGCGGCTCCAGCTCGGCGGCTGGCTCGAGATCAGCGTGCAGGGCGGCTTCTCGCTGATCGGCAACACGCCGCTGACGAAGCTCGGCGGCGGGCTCGCGATCACGTTCTGACCGCTTGACGGCGGACCGCGCCGGCTGGTGTCATCCGCTCGGGCTTGGGGGCGCGTAGAATGCGGGTCCGCCAATCCCGTCTACAGGAACACCGCGGGGCCCCCCTGACCCCGCGCCTCGGATCCGGGAGCCCCGGCGCCGGGGATGGCGAGCAGACGACTACTGGTGGGAGGCACCGTGAGCTCATTGAGGAATTCCATCGCCGCGGCGGCGGCCTGCGCGGCCGCCACGGTCATCATCGCCGGCTCGATGGCCGGTACGGCGGAGGCCCAGATCGGCCCGGCGCGTCGGATCGAGGGCTCGCCCGTTGCCTCCGAGGCGGTGCGCGCGCGCTTCGTCTGGGGCGACGGCGGCAACCGCATCATCTTCGTGAACCAGGCCGACGAGGTGTACTTCCACCGCGTCCACAACAACCGCGTCGACCCGCACATCCGCATGCGCGGCCACACCGTCGGCCACAGCGGCGACCCGACCGAGTACGTCATCCCGTGGGGCCGCAACGAGATCCTCGTCGTCACCCAGCGCGGCCTGGTGTACCGCCACCGCATCCGCTCGGAGAGCGTCGGACCCGCGGAACAGATCCAGGGCGCGCCGGTGGGCACCAACGGCCAGGACCCGATCTTCATGTTCAAGGTCGGCAACCGGCTCATCAACGTCACCCGTCAGGGCGAGGTCTGGGCCCACACGATCACGCGCACCGTGGCCCCGCCGACCCGGCTCGGTCAGATCGCGATCGCGGCGCCCCGCCAGGTCCGCCACGTGTTCAACATCGGCCGCACCGTCTACGCGGTGAGCGACCAGGGCGAGGTCTACGCCCACGACGTGCACCCGAACTTCGGCCGCGGCCGGCTGATCCAGAGCGGCAGCAACGTGCTCGGCCGCCCGGCGACCCGCTTCGTGTTCATCCTCGGCAACAACCTCCAGGCGGTGAACGAGCAGGGCTCGCTCTGGGCCCACGACATCTCGCGGCTGATGCCCGCGCGTGGCGCCCAGGCGCCCGCGGAGTAGCGCCAGCCGGAGCCGACGCCTCGCGAGAGGCGCGCCGCGGGTCGCGATCCTCAGGGGTCGCGGCCCGCGCTCAATTCAATCGGTTGACCACCGACATAACGGTGTTACGTAGATGGGCGTAACGCTGTTATGGACGCCCTGACCGAGACCGTCTACCGCGCCCTGGTCGCTCGCGAGCTCGACGCGGCCGACCTCACCGCGCGGCGCCTCTCACGCTGGCTCGGCAAGACGACCGGGGCGCTCTACCACCACTTCGGCTCGTTCGACGGGCTGCTCTTCGCGGTGAGCCGACGCGGCTTCGCCGACCTCACGCGGCAGCTCGAGGCCACGCTCGAGCGGACGGGCGACCTCGGGGACGTGGCCGCGGCGTTCGTCGACTTCGGCCTCGACCACCCGACGCTCTACCCGCTGATGTTCGAGCGCCGCTACGACTGGGCCGCGCTGCGGGCGCGGGGGACGTTCGAGCAGCCGAGCGAGAGCGCCGAGCTGCTCGCGGCGGTGGCCTGCGCGCTCACCCGGGCCGGGTCGCGCGACGTCGCGATGGACGGCCGGATCCTCTTCGCCGGCCTGCACGGCCTCGTGAGCCTCGCGGCGAGCGGCCGCGCGAACGTCGGCGCCCTCGAGCAGACCGACCGAGACGTCGCCCGCGCCGCCGCGCGGGCCCTGGCGCGGCGCGTGTTGCCGCCCTCACCCGGAGACGAACGATGAGCCTCGCGAGCCCCCTCACCCTCCCCAACGGTCAGCGCCTGCCCAACCGGTTCGCCAAGTCCGCGATGAGCGAGCGGCTCGCGGACCGCGACCGCGCCCCGAGCGC
>JAUHXR010000150.1 GCA_030426845.1 Polyangia bacterium
GTGCGCGCGAAGGAGCGCGCCCTCGTGGTGGCCCCTCCGCTCTGTGTCGAGGAGGCCCAGCTCCGCGAGGGCGTCGGCCGGATCGCCGACGCCCTGGCGTCGAGCTGAGCGCGCCGCCTCAGCGGAGTCGGAGCTCCCAGAGGTCGTCCTGGACCTCGCCGTCGATCAGGCCGCCGTAGAACAGGATGCGGTCCTCGGTCCGGTCGTAGACGGCGATGTGGAACATGCGCGCGTCCGGGCCCTGCCCGGCGGGCGTGACCTCCATGAACATCGCGCCGGGGGCGCTCGGGTTCCCGTTCCAGCGCATGCGCCAGACGTCGCCGAGGTTGTTGCTGCCCGTACCGTCCGTTCCGCCGAAGGCGACGTAGGCCTCGCTCACCCGGTCGGACACCACGCGGCCGGTGAAGCTGTGCCCGAAGCGCCCGGACGGACGGGGGGCGGCGACCGACACCGGGACCCACGGCACGATCCCGGCGGCGTCGCGGCCCGCGCAGGCCCTGAAGAAGCTGACCTCGTCGCTTGGTCCCGGGCCGCCCGAGTCGCGCTCTCCACCGAACAGGAAGGTGTACTCGTTGGAGATCTCGGTCCCGTGGAGCTGTGCGGCCGCGGCGTAGGCGACGGCCGGAGCGCGGGAGCCCGGGGGGTTCGGATCGAACCACTCGCAGTCATCCCAGATCCCGCCCGCGAAGGCGCAGTCCGCGATCCGCGTCTCGTCCGTGAACGCGCCGGAGACCCGGCCGCCCACCACGCCGACGAAGCCTCCCCGGGTGTCCCGGCAGTGGCCGCGGAACATCACGTGTCCCTCGCGCGCCGTCGGGCTCGTCGCCGCGGAGTCGAGCGGGTGGTCGGTCCACGCCGGAGGGGAGTCGCGGACGTCGAGCCGACTGATGGACAGATCCGTGAGGCCCGAGGGCGCGCGGCCGCCGATCACGAAGAGGTCGTAGAAGTCGAAGGCGGTCGTCCCCTCGTACACGAAGCCCCACCGCGGACCCGGGTTGGTGCCCATGGCGGTGGGCCGCCGGAAGCGCTCGTCTTCCCAGAGCCACACGTCCTGGTTGCCGGTCGCGGGCGTCTCGAAGTTCGTGCGTCCGCCCGCGAACACGACGCTCGCGCCGCGCGCGTCCGCGCCGACCCCCTGCATCATCTGCGGCGGCAGGTCGATGCCCTCGCCGGTCACGCCGGAGTAGGTCGCGTCCATGAGGTCGAGGTCGTGGAACGCGAGGACCTGCCCGTTGAAGCTCCGCGCGTAGATGAGCACGTCGTCGTCGTAGGGGCGGCGGGAGTAGGCGCGCGCGATCGGCGCGCCGAGCCCCGGCGCCGCCGTCTCGGTGGTCGCGCCCGTCGTGAGGTCGAGGGTCGTCACGATGTCGGTCGGCGTGCTCAGGTCGCCGTCCACCATGGTGGTGCCGCCGACGATGGTGGCCACCCCGTCGCGCAGGAACGCGTCGCCGCCGAAGAGCTCGGTGGGGATCTCCCAGCCCGTGTCGGAGAAGCCGGCGGAGGTGTTGTTCACGTCCATGACGAACACCGCCTGGCTACCGACCACGGGCATGCCGAAGATCGCGCCGCCGATGAGGTAGAGGTTGCCGGTGGCCCGGTCGAACAGCGGGACCGGCAGCGCCCGCGGGGCCGTCAGCGCGGTCGCGTTGATCTGCTGCCAGCTCGCCCCGTTGACGTCCAGGTAGAAGGCGTCGTTCTGCACCATGCTCGTCGTATCGTCGATGCCTCCGTACACGAAGAGCATGGGCGAGTCGTCGGCGAGATGGATGAGCTGGACGAGCGCGGCGTTGCGGGGGGTCGGCGGGGTGCCCGTCGTCGTGATCTGGGACCAGCGCTCGTTGCCCTGGTCGGTGTCGAAGTCGAGCGACCAGAGGTCCCACACGCCTACGCGCGTGCTGCCGCTCCCGCGCGAGCCACCCAGGAAGAGGATGCGCCCGCTCTCCAGGTCCGGGATCAAGACCGGGCCGTCCACGTCGGGGGGCGTACCGCGGACGTTGGCCAGCTGAACCCAGCGCCCCTGCGCGCCGTCCTGCCGGAGCTGGTACTCCCACAGCCCGAAGAAGCGCCCGCGGCTGAACGCGTAGTACAGGATCCGCTGGTGGAACCCGTCGAAGACCGCGTTGCCGGCGCTGCGCGCGCGCGGCGGCAGGAGCAGGTTCCAGCGGGTGAGGTCGTCGTCGGTGATCACCGCGGGGCCGGCGCTGATCTGGGTCGCCAGCTCGCCGTCTCCGACCAGCACCTCGACCCTGATCTCGGTCCCGACCGCGAAGCGCGCCGCGTCGAGGAGGAGCCGGGCGCCGGTCTCGCCGGCGATCGGCGCGCCGTCGGCGTACCAGGTGAACTCGACGGTGACCGCGTCGTTGTTCGGGTCGCGGTACGGGCCGACGATCGCCTCGAGCTGGGTGTCCAGGGTCGGTCGGTAGCTGCTCAGGCCGACCCCCGACGCCTCGGGCGCGAGGTTCTCGGCCGGAGGTCCTGCGTCTCCGCCGTCCGGGATCACCACGGGGCCGGCGTCGGGCCCGCCGTCGGGGCCGCCGTCCCTGCCGGGATCGCCGTCGCGCGCTCCGAGATACTGGTCGGGGTCGACCGCGCACGTGCAGCCGGCGGCGAGGCCTAGCGCGAGCGCGCTGAGCGCGAGGAGCGTACGAGTCAGGGTGCGCATCAGAACGAGCCCTCCACGCCGTTGCCGGTGAAGCGAACCGAGGCCTGGGCGTCGTCGTCGCCGCCCGAGACCACGCCGAGCACGAGCAGCACGAGGCCAGCGGCGCCGGCCACCGAGGCGACGATCCAGCTCACGTCGGTCACCGTCGCGAAGGTGCGCAGGTCGGAGATGTCCGACTCCTGGCACGAGGTCGTCGCGCCGCACGCGCCGGGCTGGGTGATCGCGCTCTGCTCCGAGAGCGTCAGGCCGCCGAAGATGCCGGTGGAGATGAGGGCCGCGCCGGCCACGCTCAGGGCCACGACGCCGCCGAGGATCAGGCCGTCGCCGCCGTCGCCGCCGCCGCTCGTGCTCGAGCTCGCGGGCTGGCCGGTGGCGCCCTGGCCGTCGATCGGGTCGGGGTCTTCGGGGGGCGGCTGACCTTCGGCCGCCGCCGCCTCCTGGGCCGCCCGCCGGCGCAGGTTGACCACGCGCCGCTCGAGCGTGCTGCGGTTCGGGAGGTTCGCGTCGCTCTCGCGGAGGAACCGCTCGAACGCGTCGGCCGCCTCGGTGAGCCGCCCGAGGCGCTCGTAGGTCGTCCCGAGGTTGAACAGCATCGGCGTGAGCGGGCTCAGCTCGTAGGCGCGCTGGAACTCCTGGAGGGCCCGCTCGTAGGCGCCCTCCTCGAAGTAGCTGCGACCCGACTCGAAGTGCAGTCGGGCGCGCTCGTTCGGGTCTTCCTGCGCGGCCGCGGTCGCGGCCAGGCCGTAGCTCGCGACGAGGCTCACCACGAGGGCGAGCAAGCCAAGGGTACGGGTCATCAAACGTCTGCCTCCCGGACGGGAGACTACCACCGCGCGCCGAGCGGGAGGACGCCCGTCCGGGGGATCCATGGGTGGCGCGCCCCCGACGCCGTGGCACGCTCGCCCCCATGACGGGGCGTCATCGCGACAAGGTACAGGCGAGCGTGGAGGACGCGCTCGCGCCGCTCTTCGACGGCGCGGCGATCATGGTCGGCGGCTTCGGCCTCTGCGGGAACGCGGAGGCGCTGATCGCGGGCGTGGTCGATCGCGGGGTCCGGGACCTGCACCTCATCAGCAACAACGCGGGCAACATGGGCAAGGGCCTGGCCGCGTGGCTCCGCGCCGGCATCGTGGCCGAGGTCACCTGCACCTACCTCGGCAACAACGAGGACCTGCACGCCGCGATGCGCGAGGGCACGGTCAAGATCAACGTCGTGCCGCAGGGGACCTTCGTCGAGCGCATCCGAGCCGCGGGCGCCGGCGTGGCCGCGTTCTACACGCCGACCGGCGTCGGCACGGTGGTGGCCGAGGGCAAGGAGACGCGCGAGTTCAAGGGCCGCACGTTCCTCCTCGAGGAGGCGCTGCCGGCCGACTTCGCGCTCATCCGCTGCCGCCGCGCCGACCGCTTCGGCAACGCCCGGTTCTGGCGCACCGCCCGCAACTTCTCGCCGCTGATGGCGACCGCGGCCGGGACGACGATCCTCGAGGCGGACGAGCTGGTGGAGCTCGGCGAGCTCGAGCCCGACGACGTGCACCTGCCGGGCATCTTCGTGCACCGCGTCCTCGAGGTGACGGAGCACGAGGACCCGTTCGAGTACCGCACGGTGCGCGCGCGCGCCGGGGAGGCGAGCTGATGGCCTGGTCCAAGCAGCAGATGGCGGAGCGGGCGGCGCAGGAGATCGGCGCCGGGAGCATCGTCAACCTCGGCATCGGCCTGCCCACGATGGTGGCCGACTACCTCCCTGAGGGGCAGGACGTGTGGTTCCACACCGAGAACGGCCTGCTCGGGATGGGCCCGTTCCCCTTCGAGGGCGACGAGGACCCTCAGCTCATCAACGCGGGCAAGCAGACGGTGACCGTGGTCCCGGGCGGGTCGTTCTTCGATAGCGCCACGAGCTTTGCGATGATCCGAGGCGGCCACGTCGACCTCGCGATCCTCGGCGCGATGCAGGTCGCGCAGAACGGCGACCTGGCGAACTGGTCGATCCCGGGCGGCCGCACGATGGGGATCGGCGGCGCGATGGACCTCGCGAGCGGGGCCAAGCGGATCCTCGTGCTCACCCAGCACGTGACCAAGCAGGGCGAGCCGAAGCTGCTCGAGGCGTGTGACTTCCCGCTGACCGCCTGCGGCTGCGTCGACCGGGTCATCACGGATCTCGCGGTCCTCGACGTCGCCGACGGAGGCTTCGCCCTCGTCGAGCTCGCGCCGGGCGTCTCGCTCGACGAGGTCCGCGCCAAGACCGGCGCGCCGCTCCGCGCCTGAGCGCGGGTCACTGTCAGTCGTCTTCGGGCGCGTTCGTGGCTGGGCTCTCTACTGGGCTGTCCACTGGGCTGTGTACGTAGGCGCCGTCGCGGTAGACGAGGGTCGTCGTCTCCGACGTCTCGACGCACGGCTCGGGGTCGTAGCCGCACTCGTCGGCGAGGTCGTACTCGAGCTGCTCGCGTTGCTCGGGGCTCGACGCGGCGCGGATCTGCACGCGCAGGGCCCGGATCCGCTCGGCCGAGCAGGCGCCATCGCAGCTGTGGCGCTGGGTGACGGTGACGTTCCGCGGGAACGCGTCCGAGAGCGAAAGCTCGGCCACTTCGTAGCCCATCGGCGGGGTCGGCGACGTGTACCACGCGTCGAAGGTCGTCTCCTCGACGTAGGTCACGAGGCGGTCGCCCTCGATCCCGAGGAAGCGGGTCCGGTCGACGCCGCCGCGGTCCGATCCGCACGCGCAGGCGCCGGTGCTCGTCCGGATCCGGAGCGAGTCCACGTCCGGTGCGACGAGTTGCTGGAGGTCAACCTGCATTGCGGGGGCGTCCGAGAGGCAGCTGGAGGAGCAGGCGTCGACGAGCTGCTCCACCACCCCGGCGACGCAGCGGCCGCCGTCGCGCTCGAGGATCACGACGACGCGGTCCGCGACGTTGCCGTCCTCGTCGCTCGCGGTGACGTGTACCGCGTGGCCGCGCCGCGCGCCGAGCGTCATCGGGATCAGACGCGCGGTCGTGTCGAACGAGGGGTCCTCCACCGCGTCCGCGAAGGTGTCCATCAGGCGATCGGCGTCGATCGGCGGCGCGCCCAGCTCGGTGAGGCGCGCGTTGAGCGGGGGCAGCGGTCCGTCGAGCGCGTCGACCGCGCCCACCCACGCCTCGAGATCGAAGGGGTGCGCGCCCTCGCCGCAGCGTGGGACGGCGGCGGCCGGAGCGAGCGCGGGCCTGGCGGGCGTCGTGGCGGCGGGCAGGGCCGCGAGCCGCTCGCGCACGATCCGGTTGCCCGGCCGCACCGCGAGCGAGCGCTCGTAGTACCCGCGCGCGGCGTCGGTGTGCGCGCGCGCCTCCTCCAACCGACCCAGGTTGTAGAGACACGAGCCGACGGCGCCGACGTAGGCCTCGGGGACCGGGTCGTCGGCGGGGAGCAGCGCGAGGCCCCGCTCGAGGTGCTCCTCCGCCCGATCGAGATCCTCGCGGAGGAAGAAGATCCAGCCCAGCTCGCACTGCGCCCGCCCGCTCGGGTCGAGCGCGATCGCGGCCCGGTAACGCTCGACCGCGCGCTCGTCGTTCTTGGCCTGGTGCGCCTCCCGCGCCTCGGTGAGGGCCCGGCGGAACGCGCGCGCCTTGGTGGCGTCGGTCGCGTCGGCGCGCTCCGCGCGTCCGGCCAGCGCGGCGCCGGAGCCCCCCGTCGCGATCGCCTCCGGCTCGTCGTCCGCCGGCGCGCTCGGCGCCGCGGGCGGGGACGGCGCCTCGGGGCCGGGCTGCGTCGACGTCTCGTCCCCGCAGCCCGCGAGGGTCAGCAGCAGGAGGCCCGGGAGCAGCCGCGTCATGCCGCCAGCATCGCACGCGCCCCCCGCGACGGTCACTCGCCGCCGCCTGCGAGCTGCGCGCAGAGCCAAGCGCCGATCGCCTCCCCCGCGACCCGGTGCCCCTCGCGGTTCCAGTGCCCCGTCCCGAGCGCGGTGTTGTCGAAGCCGTGGAGGTAGACCCCGCGCGCCTCCGCGTCCCGGGCGAGCGGCTCGACGAGGGTCAGCACGGGGTAGCCGTCGCGCGCGCCGGCGCCAGCGATCCGCCGGTCGGGGTAGCGCAGATCCTCCACCCCGAGCCGCTCCGCGAGCGCGCGCCGCTCGGCGAGGTCCGGGTCGACCTGGGCCGCGTTGGTGAGCACGACCACCCCGAAGCGCGCGCCGCGCGCGGCCTCCTCGCGGCCCATCCGCGCGAGCAGCGCCTCGGTGCGCGCCCACGCCTCCTGCCAGGTCGCGTCGGCGGGCGGCGCGTAGATCTCGGTGCGCAGGCCGAGCTCATCGCGGCTCCGCGCGCGGCCCTGGCCCACGCGCGAGAGCATGCGCAGCAGCCGCGAGCGGCGCCGCAGCCCGCGGTAGAGCCCGCCCCCCGAGCGCGCCTGGTAGTCCTCCGAGCGAAGGAACGAGTCGTCCAGCGTGAGCCGGCCACCCTCGAGCGTGAAGTAGGGCGCGGGCAGGTCGGCGGCCCGGAGCGCGCGGTGGTTGTCGGCGATGTCGTTGCCGGTCAGCAGGGCGACGAGCGTGACGTCGGGCTCCCACCCCCGCACCCGGTGGTGGAGCAGGCGGTACTCCTGCGCGGTGCCGTAGCCGGAGACCCCGAACATCAGCACCTCGGTCGGCCCGCGGCACGCCTCGAGCGCGGCCTCGACGTGCACCCCGAAGCGCTCCTCGAGCTCGACCTGCTTGGCCTCGGTGTAGCTGTCGCCGACGATCGCGACGCGCAAGGTGCCTTCCGGCGCGGGCCCGGGCGGGACCTCGATCCCCCGGAAGCCGTGCTCGGTGATCCGCACGTGCCCCCGCCCTTCGCGCGTCCACTCGCCCTCCGCCCCGGGGATCGGAGCCCACCCGAGGATCGGGTCGACGTCGCGCAGGATCGGGTCGCCCACCCCGAGCGCACCGAGCGTCAGCTCGGCGAGGAGCCACGACGCGAGCGTCGCGCCCACCGCGAGGCCGACTCGCCCCGCCCACGCCCGTCGACCCCGACCCACGCGAGGAAGCTATCCTACGGCCGGCATGCGCTGGAGCTGGTTCGCGATCTTGGTGCTGACCGGGTGCATCCCGCTGCCCGCGGTGCTGCCGCCGCTCAAGCTCTCGGGCGGGTTCGGCGCCGCGGCCGGCAACCCGCTGCCGGGCGACGACGGGGCGCCGCTCGCCGAGGTGACGCCCATCGCGATGGGGCGCGTCGGCGTCACTCCGCAGGCGCTCTGGCCCGAGCAGCACCGGCGGCCCATCGAGGTGGAGGCGGGCTACGCGTTCCAGATCTTCACCGACGGCCTCCGCCAGAACCGCAACCGCCACGGCGCCTACCTCGGGGTGAACCTGCTCTTCGGCGACTGGTGGATGGGCGCCAACTGGCGGGGCCGGTTCACGGTGCGCGGATTCGGCGAGATCTACGGGCTCCAGGCCCACCCCGGCGAGGTCGCGGGCGGCGGCTGGGCGATCGGCTTCGAGGCGGCGGACTACGCGCAGGTCGCCAACGAGTCCCAGCACGGCCTCGGGCTGCTCGGCTACGCGGCGGGGGAGCTCGCGATCGGCGGGGAGCTGTTCGGCGGGGTCTACGTGGTGGACGGGCAGGAGTACGGCACGTTCGGGATCGCGATCACCGGCCGGCTGCCCGCGCTCTTTGGCGCGCTCCTCATCCCGCTCAGCGGCAGCTTCTGAGCGCGGCCGCCGCGGGGCGCGATCCGTCACGGAAGGCCGCCGACCCGGCTGCTATAGCGAGGCCATGCCGACGAGCCTCACCGAGGTGAACCCGACGGAGGGCGCGCGCCGCGTCGCGCTCGCCTACCTGGCCCAGGCGCACCGCGCGTCCAGGCACCTCGACGACCCGGACGAGCCGGAGGCGCTCCACGCCTTCCGCGTGGGCATGCGCCGGCTGCGCTCGTGCCTGCGGGCCTACGCGCCGATCCTCGGGGACACCCTCGGGGGCAAGCTCCGCCGGCAGGTGAAGAAGATCGCGTCGGCGACCAACCCCGGCCGCGACGCCGAGGTGCAGCTTCGCTGGGCGCTCGAGCTCGGGCGGCCGGACGACCCCGCCGAGGCGCCGGGCGTCACGTGGCTCGCGGGCCGGCTCGAGGCCCAGCGGGACGAGGCCTACGCCCACGCGCGCGACGCGCTGCTCGAGCGCTTCGACGCGCTCGAGAAGAAGCTGCGGCGCCGGCTGCAGACCTACACGGTCGAGCGGGTGGTCGGCGAGGACGAGCCGTCGATGCGCTTCGGCGCGGTCGCGGCCGCCGCGCTCGCGCTCCAGGCCCACGCGCTGCGCGAGGACCTCGCCCAGGTGAAGGGCGTCGAGGACGAGGCGATCGCCCACCGGGCGCGCATCCACGGCAAGCGCCTGCGCTACCTCCTCGAGCCGTTCGCGACCGAGGTCCCGTCGGTGAAGCCGGTGGTGAAGCGGCTCAAGGGGCTGCAGGACCTCCTCGGCGATCTGAACGACCTCCACAACCTCAACGACACCCTCGGCCGGGCGCTCGAGGACTCCGCGCTCGCGCGGGCCAAGCGGCTGCGCGAGGAGGCCACCGCGATCGACTTCGACCTCTCCGAGACGCTGGCGCGAGACGAGCGCGCGGGGCTGCTCGCGATGCTCCAGCGCGTCCAGGCCGGGCGCCGCGACGGCATCGAGCGCCTGCTGCGCGACTGGCTGGCGGAGGGCGGGGCCCTCGAGGCGCTCCTCGCCGACGTCGACGGGGTGATGGCGGAGCTCCGCGGGCCGCCCCCGCCGCCGGTCGAGATCGAGCGCAAGCTCCTGCTGCGCGAGCTGCCCCCGGCGTGCCGCGAGGTGGAGCCGGCGACGATCGATCAGGGCTACCTGCCCGGGCGCACGCTCATCGAGCGGGTGCGGCGGATCCGCGACGGTCGCGGCGAGCGCTACCGCCGGACGGTCAAGTACGGCGCGGGGATCCGCCGCGTCGAGCTCGAAGAGGAGTGCGACCGCGCGGTGTTCGAGGCGCTGTGGGCGCTCACCCAGGGGCGCCGCGTGCGCAAGCGCCGCTACCGCCTCCCCGAGGGCGAGCTGGTCTGGGAGGTCGACGCCTTCGACGACCGCGAGCTGACCCTCGCCGAGGTCGAGCTGCCGCACGAGGACCACGAGGTGACCTACCCGGAGTGGCTCGCGCCCTACGTGGTCCGCGATGTCACCGACGAGCCGGAGTTCGTCAACGCGCGCCTCGCGAAGTGACGATGAACGCCCGTTGACAAATTAACAAGAGATCCCGTCGACGCACCGCGTCATCCCGGCGAGCGCCGACTTTTCAAGGTTTACAGGCTAGACACCGCCGCGGGTTAACGGTTTGACAGGCTCCATGTGCTCCTTAGACTTTCGCGCTGTGAGCGTGGGAGCTGAGCGTGGGAGCTCAGCATGGGGGCTGAGCATGGGGCTGAGCATGGTGCAGGAGGAGGCGGAACGATGAGCGTGGACCTCGCCGACGGCGTGAAGGTGCTCGGCCCCGTGGACGAGGCCGGCCGGACGATCCTCAGCCCCGAGGCGGTGGCCTTCGTCGCCGACCTCGTGCGCACCTTCCGCCCGCGCGTGGCCGAGCGCCTGCAGGCGCGCCGCGAGCGCGGCCCGCTCGGGTTCCTGGAGTCGACGCGCGCGGTGCGCGAGGGCGACTGGCGGGCGGCCGAGCTGCCGGCCGACCTGCGGGATCGCCGGGTCGAGATCACCGGCCCGGTCGACCGCAAGATGATCATCAACGCGCTCAACAGCGGCGCGAGCTGCTTCATGGCGGACTTCGAGGACAGCAACTCCCCCACGTGGGAGAACTGCCTCGGCGGCCAGGTCCACCTCCGCGACGCGGTGGCGCGCACGATCGAGCTCCACGACGAGGCGCGGGGCAAGCACTACCGGTTGAACGACGAGACCGCGGTGCTGCTCGTGCGCCCGCGCGGCTGGCACCTGGTCGAGCAGCACCTCTCGGTGGACGGCGCGCCGGCCCCCGCGGGCCTCGTCGACTTCGGCTTCTACTTCTTCCACAACGCCAGGGCGCTCCTCGAGCGCGGCAGCGGCCCGTACTTCTACCTGCCCAAGCTCGAGAGCCACCTCGAGGCGCGCCTCTGGAACGACGTGTTCGTCCATGCGCAAGACGCGCTGTCGATCCCGCGCGGCACCATCAAGGCGACCGTGCTGATCGAGACGATCCCCGCGGCGTTCGAGATGGACGAGATCCTCTACGAGCTCCGCGAGCACAGCGCGGGGCTCAACTGCGGCCGCTGGGACTACATCTTCAGCTACATCAAGGTCCACGCCGCCGACCCGGCGCGGGTGTGCCCGGACCGTGGCCAGATCGGCATGAGCCAGCCGTTCATGGACGCCTACACGCGCCTCGTCATCCAGACCTGCCACCGCCGCGGGGTGCACGCGATGGGCGGGATGGCCGCGCAGATCCCGATCAAGAACGACGCGGCGGCCAACGACGCCGCGCTCGCCAAGGTGCGCGCCGACAAGCTCGCCGAGGTCCAGAAGGGGCACGACGGCACCTGGGTCGCGCACCCCGGCCTGGTGCCGATCGCGCGCGAGATCTTCGACGCGCACATGCCGGGCGACAACCAGATCGACCGCGCGCTCGACGTGACCGTGACCGCGGCCGATCTCCTCGAGCCGCCGAAGGGCACGCGCACCGACGAGGCGCTGCGGCACAACATCCGGGTCGGCGTGCAGTACATCGAAGCCTGGCTGCGCGGCAACGGCTGCGTCCCGCTCTACTACCTGATGGAGGACGCGGCGACGGCGGAGATCTCGCGCACCCAGATCTGGCAGTGGGTGAAGCACGGCGCGGTGCTCGAGGACGGCGCGCCGGTGACCAAGGCGCGCGTCGCGGCGGCGCTCGAGGAGGAGCTCGTCGCGATCCGCGACGAGGTCGGAGCCGCGCGCTTCGACGAGGGCGCGTTCGGCGAGGCCAAGGACCTCTTCTACGAGGTCGCGACGAGCGACGAGCTCATCGAGTTCCTCACCTTGCCCGCTTACCAGCACATCCTCGCGCGCGAAGCGCGTTGATCCGCGCGCTGAACCATCCCCGCCGCGCCTCGGGGCGCGGCTGAGCCATCGACTTCGTCGCGCCCGTGGGGGCGCGTCAGGCAGAGGAGAGAACCGACGTGGCAACCCTACCCCCCATCGAGCGAGACACCGACGACTGGAGCCATCCGCGCTGGGAGGGCGTCAAGCGCTCTTACTCCATGGATGACGTACGCAAGCTGCGCGGGTCGCTCCGCCTGAGCTACACCCTCGCGGACCACGGCGCGCGGCGCTTGTGGAAGGCCATGGACGAGAAGCCGTTCGTGCGCAGCCTCGGAGCGCTCACCGGCGGCCAGGCGGTCCAGATGGTCCGCGCCGGCCTCGAGGCGATCTACTGCTCCGGCTGGCAGGTCGCGGCCGACGCGAACAGCGCGGCTCAGACCTTCCCCGACCAGAGCCTCTACCCGGCCGACTCCGTGCCGAAGCTCGTCAAGCGGATCAACAACGCGCTCATGCGCGCCGACCAGATCGACAGCGTCGACGGCGTCGACCGGATGGACTACTTCGTCCCGATCGTCGCGGACGCGGAGGCCGGCTTCGGCGGCCCGCTCAACGCGTACGAGATGATGAAGAACATGATCGACGCGGGCGCGGCCGGCGTGCACTTCGAGGACCAGCTCTCGAGCGAGAAGAAGTGCGGCCACCTCGGCGGCAAGGTCCTCGTCCCGACGAGCGTGTTCCTGCGCAGCCTCACCGCGGCCCGCCTCGCGGCCGACGTCTGCGGCGTGCCCACCGTCCTCGTCGCGCGCACCGACGCCGACTCGGCCAAGCTCCTGACGAGCGACATCGACGAGCGCGACAAGCCGTTCTGCACCGGCGAGCGCAGCCCCGAGGGCTTCTTCTACGTCAAGCCCGGCATCGAGAGCTGCATCGCGCGCGCGAAGGCCTACGCGCCGATCGCCGACCTCATCTGGATGGAGACCTCGACCCCCGACCTCGAGCAGGCCAAGCGCTTCGCCGAGTCGGTGCTCAAGGACTTCCCGTCCAAGCGGCTCGCCTACAACTGCAGCCCGAGCTTCAACTGGAAGAAGAACCTGGACGACGCCACCATCGCCAAGTTCCAGCGTGAGCTCGGCGCGATGGGCTACAAGTTCCAGTTCGTCACGCTCGCGGGCTTCCACATGCTCAACTACTCGAGCTTCATGCTCGCGGCCGACTACAACGAGCGCGGCATGAGCGCGTACTCGGAGCTCCAGCAGAAGGAGTTCGACGCGGAGTCGCAGGGCTACACCGCGACCAAGCACCAGCACGAGGTGGGCACCGGCTACTTCGACCTCGTGACCAACCTGGTCAGCGGCGGCGAGAGCAGCACCACCGCGCTCACCGGCTCGACCGAAGAGGCGCAGTTCTGAGCCGCTGAGCCCCTGGCTCGCCAGGGCCCCCGGCTCGCCCCGGAGCCCCATGGACCGGCTCGGTCCGTGGGGCTCTCGCGCGTCCGGGCGTCTTGCTCGGGCGGGCGCGCGGGAGGCGCTCGAGGGCGAGCGCGCCCGACTCACGGCCCCCACGCGGCGGGCTGGCCTCAGAGGGGGCTGGCCTCAGAGGGGGCTGGCCTCAGAGGCGGGCTGGCCTCAGAGACTCGAGGACTCGAAGAAGCGAACCCCCCGATCCTTGGAGCCCGCGAAGACGTGGACCCTGCCATCGAGGGTGGCCGCGCTCATGGCGCCTTCGCTGTACGCGTTCCAGGAGATCCCCGTGTCGGACACGAGCCGGGTCCAGACCGCGCCGTCGGGGGAGGCCCAGAGCCCAACCCCGCGGTCCTTGGATCCCGCCAGGACGTAGAGGCGCCCATCCCGCGCGAAGAGCGCCATCGCGCCGTCGCTGTAGGCGTTCCACTCGATCCCGGTCTCCGCGACCACCGGCTCCCACACCCGCCCGTCGAGGCTGCGGTACGACGCCACGCCGCGGTCCTTCGCCCCGGCGAGCAGCCAGAGGCTCCCGTCGAGCGAGGCGATGTCGAGCTGACCATCCTCGTAGGCAGACCACTCGACGCCGATGTCGGCGACGAGCATCTCCCAGTCGACGCCGTTCGACGAACGGTGGATCGCAACCCCTCGATCCTTCGCCCCGGCCGCCGCGTACAGCGCGCCCTCGTGCGCTGCCACGGAGAACACACCGTCCGAGTACGCGCTCCACTCGATGCCGATGTCCGCGCTCCGCTCGGTCCACTCGAGACCATCGGGGCTCGAGTAGGCGGCGACCGGCCGGTTCTTGTCGCCGGCGAACGCCCAGAGCTGCCCATCGAACGAGGTGACCGTCAGGTTGCCGGAGCCATACGCGCTCCAGCCGAGCCCCACGTCGTCGTTGACCGGCGAGAAGCCGATCGGCTCGCCCGGACCGACGGGCGGGCCCGAGCAGGCCGAGAGCAGCAGCAGCGTGCCGAGGACGCTCCGGGTCTTCGCCGCGAGCCGCGTCGCGGAGTGACCCTCGTTCGCAGAAAGGCCGGTCATCGCGCAGGCGCCGCCAGGCGGGGGAGCGCGCGCGCGGCGTTGGCGCTCCGGATCGCGTCGAACCGGTCACGGGCGGCCATCGCGGCCCGAACCTCGGGCGTGTCCTCGTGGACGGCGGAGGGCGCGCGGTAGTCGAGCGCGAGCCGGTACTCGGTGAACGCGGCCTCGACCGACGTGGTGGTGTAGTCGTAGGTGGAGCCCGGGCCGTAGTCCATGAGCATCCGGTCCGTGAGCCGCGCGATCGGCAGCCCCCCCACGATGGGCATCACCTCGACCCCCGGGTTGCGGATCATGCCCGCGCTGACCCGGACGGTGCCCTCGACGGCGAAGAACCTGGTGCCGCCGAAGGGGTTCACGATCATCTCGCCCTCGCTCGTCACGTCGCCGTACGGGACCGCCGTGTCGGATCCCGATCCGAACCAGATCAGCTCCAGGCGCGCGATGGTCGACAGGTCGAGCACGCCGCTGATGCTCCCGTGCACCAGGCCGATCTCCCCGGAGTCCACGCACGAGGCGACGATGGAGGTCTGCATCGGCGCCCCGGTCACCGTCAGCCCGATGAAGCCGAGGTCGGTGTCGGAGGCGTCGTAGAGGTGGAGGTCGGGCGAGAGGCTGCAGAGCGCGAGCGTCGGATCCTCGTTGCGCACGATGCCGTACACGTTGGTGATGCGGCCCACCTCGTCCGAGACGATGTTGAGCGCTTCGATCACCACCACGTCCCAGCTGGGATCGCCGCCGTTGGTGATCGGCACGTCCGGGACGATCATGGGAGCCGGGGCGCCTGCGTCCCCGCCGCCCGCGTCGGTCCCCGTGCCCGCGTCCGAGCCGCCGCCGTCGCCCGACGCGGGACCCGCGTCGCCGGCTCCGGCGTCGAGGGACGAGTCGCCGTCGCAGCCCGAGACGATGAGGAGACTCGCGAACGCCGCGAAGATGCTTCTGTACATGTAGTTTCCCTTACCTCTTGCGTGCTGCACATGATCCGTGGCAGCCGGTGCGCCGACGACGGTCCTACACGAAAACACGTCGAGTTGGCATCCAAATCGGCGCGGGCGATCGCGCGCGGCGACCCTCGCGTGTGGCAATCCGGGAGCGGCCGTGAGCGTCAGCGGGGCGCGGGAGGCCGGCCGAGGTCGCCCCGGCGGCACGCGCAGTCCTCGCTCGCGCACAGCCGTCGCGCCTCGAGCCGGGTCATGCCCTCGCCGCGGTTGCCCCGGGCGTCCTCGCAGATCCACCGCGGCGGCGGCGGCGGCGGGGCGTCCCGGCCGTCCATCGATCGGCTGCGGGTCTCGCCGCTCGTCATGTCCCCGACCGGGCCGCTCGCGCCGTTGCCGTTCTCGCTCGCCGCGAGGTCGATCGCGAGCAGGGCGGTCGCGTAGACGCTGCCGACCGCGGCCGGGAAGCGGATCGAGAGGGTCGCGCCGAGGAAGCCGTATTGCTCGCCCGTCTCCGCGTAGCGGTAGCTCCCCGTGAGCTGGACGCCGACCGACCACTGACCGGCCATGACCCCGGCGACCCCGCCGCGCAGGTCCCCGATCACGCCCTGGCCGGTGATGTAGCCGAACAGCTCGACCCCCACCGAGGCGGTGGCGCCGCCGAGCGCGAGCCCGCGCCGGCTCATCAGGTCCGCGTCGAGCTGGACGACGCCGCGCAGGTAGGTGCCGCTGCTCCCGCGGTGGAGCAGCGGCGTGTAGCTGCCGCCCACGTAGGCGCCGTGCCCGCTGCGCTGCCCGCCGTCCGAGAGGAACAGGTCCGCGACGTAGCCCAGCTCGAAGTCCGCCTCGAAGATCTCGGGGACGAGGCTCAGCGGCGTGACGCCGACGTGCATCGGGACGAGGGCCGCATCGTCGCCTGCGGTGTCGCCGAACGCCCCGGCGATGCCGACGCGCGCGCGGCCCCCCGGGGTCGCGACCGGCGCGGCGACGCAGCCGACCGCGAGCGCCGAGGCGAGGATGCAGCCCAGGGCGCCCACGGGTGACCCGCGCATCACCGCCGCCGCACCCAAGCGAACGCCGCCACCGCGAGCGCGCCGATCCACGTCAGGGAGGCTCCCGGCGTCGAGCGCGCGCAGCATCCGCGCGGCGAGGTCGAGGCCGGCGGAGCGGGGGCGTCGGGCGCCGGCTCCTCGACGGGCTCCGTGCCCACCTCGGGCTCGCCCGGCGCCTCACCCGAGGCCTCGCCCGAGGTCTCGCCCGAGGTCTCGCCCGAGGTCTCGTCAGGCACCGGCGGGTCCTGTCCCGGGTCGTCGCTGACCGGCTCGCCGAAGACCGTGTCGATCGGCGCGTCGGGCGCGGGCGCCTCGTCGGGGGGCGCGGTGCTCGCGGCGCCGAAGGCGCAGACCCGCGGCGTCGCGGGGCTCCAGCCGCTCGGGCAGGTCGCGCCGAACCGACGCCGCGCCACCTCGGCCGTCGCGCCCCAGCCCCCGCACCGCACGGTCTGCACGCAGAGGTCGAGCGGGATGCACGGCTGACCGCGGGAGCAGTCGCCGTCGGTCGCGCACCGCTCCGGCGTGCAGACGGTGCCGCAGTGGCCGGTGTAGACCGAGCGCGTGCCGCGCGGGCACTGGACCACGGTCGGTGGCATCGCGACGTCGGCGGCCGCGACCGGCGGCGCCCCGAGGGTCAGGGTCAACAGCGCGAGGAGAGTGGGGCCGCGGCGCATGGGGAGAGCCTACCGCGGCTCAGACTGGGGGCGCTGGGGCTCCCGCGAGGCGCGCGTAGACGCGGGCCATTCGCGGCAGGAGGGCGTCGTTGAAGTCGTAGCTCGGGTTGTGGCACGGCGGCGCGCCGCGGCCCGCCTCGCCCTCGCTCCCGTCGCCCGCGCCGACCAGCGCGTAGGCGCCCGGCACCTCGTGCAGGTAGTAGCTGAAGTCTTCCGAGGCCATGATCGGCGGCGCGCCGCCGCCCGCGACTCCTGCCGCGCCGAGCTCGTCCGCGAGGAGCGCGCGCATCGCCTGGGCTGCGGACGGCTCGTTGACGGTCGGAGGATACCGCGGCTCGACGCGGACCTCGCAGCGGACGCCGTGCGCTTCGGCGGTTCGGGTCGCGATCGCCTCGACCAGCTCGGCCACCCGCGCGGCTTGCTCGGGCTGGGTGATGCGGTAGCTGCCGACGAGGCTCGCGCGCTCCCGCACCACCGTCGGCGCGCTCGGCGCGTCGAAGCCGGTGATCGCCACCACCACCGCGTCCTGCGGAGAGAAGCGCCGGCTCACGATCTGCTGGAGCGCGACCACGATCGAGGCGCCGGCCAGGATCGGGTCGCGGGTGAGCTCCGGCTGGCTCCCGTGCCCGCCGACGCCGATCACCTCGAGGTCGATCTGCCCGTTGCCCGCCATCACCGCGCCGTCCGGGCAGCGCGCGGTCCCGAGCGGGAGCGAGGGCCAGTTGTGCCAGCCGAAGATCCGGTCCACGCCCTCGAGCGCGCCCTCCTCGATCATGCGCTTGGCCCCGTGGCCGCCCTCCTCGGCCGGCTGGAACAGCAGCGTCACCGGCCCGGGCAGCGCGGGCTCGTGCGCCTTGATCCAGCGCGCCGCGGTCAGGAGCGTCGCGCTGTGCCCGTCGTGGCCGCACGCGTGCATGCAGCCCGGTCGGGTCGAGGCCCACGGCAGGCCCGTCCGCTCTTCGATCGGGAGCGCGTCGATGTCCGCCCGCAATGCGATGTGCGACCCTGAGGCTCGGGGCGCGAGCGTCGCGAGGGTCCCTGTCCCGGCGCAGGCGCGCCACGCGATGCCGAGCGCGTCCAGGCGGGCGCGGATGCGCGCCGCGGTGTCGTGCTCCTGCCAGGTGAGCTCGGGGTGCCGGTGGAGCTCGCGCCGGAACGCGACGCCGTCCTCCACCCAGGCCGGCCAGGCCGCCGCGCTCATCGCGCCCTCCGGCCGTCGACGCAGCCGTGCGCCACGTCGGCCGCCGGGCAGTGGATGCGGACGTGGAAGTGGTCCGCGTGAGGATCCATGTTGCGGCCGCGCGGGGTGCGCACGACCGCCTCGAACGCCGCGCCCGCCTCGCCCGCGTGATCGAGCAGGCGGCGCTGGTGGGCTGGATACATGAAGATGTATTGCACGTCGATCGCCTCGTCGCTGAGCAGGGTCTCGAGGAGCAGCCAGTTGCGCTCCACGTCGAACGCCTCATCGGGGTGGCCTCGCGCCTGGCCGTTCCGGCGGAACCACCGGCTCACCGTCGGGTTCACGCGCGTCCCGTCTGCCCGCACTGCGTAGTAGCCGACGTCCGCGTCGCGGCCGCTCGTGTGCGAGCCGTGGCCGCGGATGCGCCCGCCGCGCTCGAAGGACAGATCCTCGATCTCGAGGTCGCTCCCCTCGAAGCGCTCGGCCACGCGGGCCGCGGCCCGCTCGAGCGCGCCGACGAGGGCCGGCGTCCCGTAGCGAGCCTCACGGTTCTGCCGGTTGCTCCGCCAGTGGAACCCCGGGCCGCTCAGCGGTAGGGCGACCCCGCCGCCGGCGATCCGCCCGCGCTGAGCGGTGCCCACGCTGGTGTGGGCCGGGACCTCCTGGGCGACGGCGAAGCTCGCGAGGGCGGCGCTCGCGACCGCGAGGCTCGTCGTGACGAGCGTGGCCAGGGCGGGGAGCGGCCTCATCGCGTCGCGACCCGGTCGAGCGTCGTCGTCGCCATCCTCTCCAGTCCTATGCCGTGACCCGCGCCGAGCACAAGCCCCGTCGCTCGCGCCCGCCGTCAGCCCCGCTTGGGGCCGACCCACACCTGCTGCGCGTTGACGAACATGCGGATGCCGTCGCGGCCGAGCTCGCGGCCGTAGCCCGAGCGCTTGATCCCTCCGCTCGGGAGGCGCGGGTCGGTCTTCACCACCCCGTTGATCGCCACCTGGCCCGCCTCGATCCGCGCCGCCAGGGCGTCCGCGTCGCGCCCCGTGAAGAGGCTCGCCCCGAGGCCGTAGGCGGTGTCGTTGGCGAGCGCGATCGCGTCCTCGAGGTCCTCGACCGGGGTGACCGCGGCGACCGGGCCGAAGGTCTCCTCGCGCATCGCCGCCGCGTCGCGTGGGACGTCGCGCAGCAAGGTCACCGGGTAGAAGAAGCCCGCGCCGTCGGGGATCTCGCCGCCCATCACGCAGGTCGCGCCGGCGTCGATCGACGCGCGGACCTGGCGGTGCAGGTCGTCGCGCAGATCGGAGCGCGCGAGCGGGCCCAGGTCGGTGGTCTCGAGGCGCGGGTCGCCGACGCTGAGCGCGCCGAGCTTGGCCGCGAGCCGGCCGACGAAGTCCTCGTAGACCGGGCGCTCGACGAGCACGCGCTTGGCCGCGATGCAGCTCTGACCCGCGTTGATGATCCGCATCAGCGCGATCGCGTCGACCGCGGCGTCGAGGTCCGCGTCCGCGAGCACGATCGCGGGATCCGAGCCGCCGAGCTCGAGGACGGCCGGCTTGATCTCGGAGGCCGCGACCGAGGCGACGACCGCGCCGCCGCGCTCCGAGCCGGTGAACGAGACCGCGCGGATCCGCGGATCGCGGATCACCGCCTCGACGCGCTCGGTCTCGATCAGGAGGCTCGCGAAGACGCCCGCGGGAAGGCCCGCACGCCGGAAGACGTCCTCGATCGCCGCGCCGCAGCCGGGGACGTGCGGGTCGGGCTTCATCACGCAGGGGTTGCCCGCCATCAGCGCGGGCGCGGCGAAGCGCCACGCGAGCCAGAAGGGCGCGTTCCACGGCAGGATCCCGAGCACCGGCCCGAGCGGCGGGTACTGGACCCAGCTCCGCGTCGCGTCGGACGCGACCTCCTCGGGGGCCAGGTACGTGGCCGCGTGCTCGGCGTAGTGCTCCGCGCACCAGGCCGACTTCAGCACCTCGCCGCGCGCCTCCCGAGCCGGCTTGCCCATCTCCTCGGTCATCACCGCGCCGAGCGCGTCGGCCTCGGCCCGCAGGATCGTCGCGACCTCCCGCAGCCGCGCGGCCCGCGCGTCGAAGCCGAGGGCGCGCCACGGCCCGAACGCCGCGCGCGCGGCCTCGAGGATCGCGTCGACCTCCGCGTCGGTCGCCGAGGCGACCTCGCGCACCGTCTCGCCGGTGCGCGGATCGATCGCCACGAGGCTCACGAGTCCGCCCCCCGGTCCGCGTGGGAGCCGATGGGCACCACGTCGCCGCCGGCCACCGCGCCCGCCTGCACGCCGGACGATGCCTTGACCGCGAAGTCCTCCGGGAAGTCGAAGAACGACTCGCAGCCGGACTCGGTGATCCGGACGGTGTCCGAGATCCCGCAGGTCTTGTCGCCGTCGACGCCCCACATCCACGGGATGAGGTGGAAGGTCATCCCCTCCTCGAGGATCCGCGGGTCGCCCTGCTTGAGGCTCAGGATGTAGCCCTCGTCCCAGCTCGGCGGGAACGCGATGCCGATCGAGTAGCCGCAGCGGGTCACGAGCTGCGCGCCCACGTCGTTGTCCGTGATGATGCGGCGCGCGAGGTTGTCGATGTCGGAGACCGTCAGGCCGGGCGCCATCGCGGCCCGCAGCTCGCGCAGCGCGAGCTTCATCGTGTCCTGCGCCTCGCGCATCGACTCGGACAGCCCGCCGGTCACGACCGTGCGCATCATCGCGGTGTGGTAGCGGCGATAGCAGCCGCCGACCTCGAGGAAGACGTGCTCGCCCGGCTGGATCGTCCGGCCCTCCCACGTCGCGTGGCCGATCATCGTCCGCGGCCCGCTCGTGACGTAGGGCATCACGGCGGGGAACTCACCGCCCGCGCGGAACATCGCCGCGCTGATCGCGGCTCCGATCTCGTTCTCGCTCACCCCGACCTCGGCCGCCTCGATCCCGGCGCGCATCCCCGCTTCGGTCGCGGCCGCGGCGCGACGCATCACCTCGATCTCGACGGGCGACTTGCGGATCCGCAGCTCCTCCACGATCCCGAAGCAGTCGTGCAGCGCGCCCGGGATCGCGGTGTGGATGCGGTCCTGCTGGTAGGCCGGGAAGAAGTAGCTGTTGCGCTCGTAGCCGAGCCGCCTGTCGATCAGGCCGGCGTCGCGGAGCGCCTCGATGAGCATCTGGATCGCGTCACCGGTGTCCGGGTAGGGGCGCGTGCGCTCCACCCACGTGCGCGCGTGGACGTTCGACTCCTCGAGCTGCCTCGTGACCATGAAGGGCTCGTCCTCCATCGGGATCACGAGCGCCTGGAAGTACGAGTAGCCGGTCGTCTGGTAGTCCGTGAGGTAGAAGAGGTTCTCCGGGTCGGTGATGATCACCGCGTCGAGGAGGCGCTGGCGCATGCGCGCGCGCAGGCCGTCGAGCCGCCGCGCGTACTCCTCGGGCGGGAAGAGCATGTCGTCGCGTTGCTTCACGCCGCCTCCTTCATCGCCTTGGCGAGCTTCTCGAGGCCCGCGTCGAGGGTGTCGTCCTCGATGGTGAGCGGCGGGATCAGCTTGAGGACCTGGCCACCGGTGCCGCACGCGCCGAGGAGCAGGCCGTCCTCGAAGCAGGCGCTGACGACCGCCTTGGAGAGCTCTCCGTCGGCCAGGTCGATCGCCTGCATCATCCCGCGGCCGCGCACCGAGAAGCTGTCGCGGGCCGAGGCGAGCTCCGTCAGCCGCGCGCGCATGCGCTCGCCCTTGGACTTCACCGCCGCCATCAAGGCGTCGTCCTCGAAGTAGCCGAGGGCGACCTGGCCGGCCACGAACGACAGGCCCTGGCCGCGGAACGTCCCGGTGTGCTGCCCCGGCTTCCAGTGCCGGTCGTGCTCGGGCTTGACCAGGTTCATCGCGAGCGGCGTCCCGAAGCCGCCGATGCCCTTGGCGAGGGTGACGATGTCGGGGTCGAGGCCCATGCCGTCGAAGCTGAAGTAGCTCCCGGTGCGCCCGCAGCCGGCCTGGATGTCGTCGACGATCAGGAGCGCGCCGAAGTCACGCGCGAGCTGCTGGAGCGCCCGCAGCCACGCGGCGCTCGCGACCCGGACGCCGCCCTCGGCCTGGATCGCCTCGACGACGAACGCCGCCGGCGGCCCGACCCCGCTGGACGCGTCCTCGAGCGTGGCCCGGAGCGCGTCGAGCGAGCCCTCGCCGCACCCGAGCGCGCATCCCTGGCAACGGGTCTCGCAGCCGAACGGCCACCGGAC
>JAUHXR010000505.1 GCA_030426845.1 Polyangia bacterium
CGGCGCGCCGCGTCGCCATCCGGAGCCCGTTCGCGGGTACGGTCCTCGAGCGCCTCACCACCGAGGGCGCCTACGTGACGCCTGGCGCCCCGCTCTACCGGGTGGCCGATCTCGACACGCTCTGGGTTCAGCTCGACGCCTTCGAGGCGGACCTGCCGCGGCTCGCGGTCGGCCAGCCGGTGCGGGTGTCCGTCGAGGGGAGCGCGCGCGACGGACGGGTCGCGTTCGTCGATCCGGTGGTCGACCCGCGGACCGGCAGCGCACGCGTGCGGGTGGAGGTGCCGAACGACGACGGTGCGCTGCGTCCGGGGATGCTCGCGGAGGCGACCGTCGCGGGCGAGGCCGCCGCGAGCGAGCTGATGATCCCGGCGAGCGCGGCGCTCTTCACCGGGCGGCGCTCGCTCGTCTACGTCGAGGTCCCCGGACGCGCGAGCCCGACGTTCGAGGCGCGGGTGGTCCGCCTTGGGCCGCGCGCGGGCGAGCGCTACCCGGTCCTCGAGGGGCTCGAGGAGGGCGAGCGCGTCGTGGTGGAGGGCGCCTTCGCGATCGACGCGGACCTCCAGATCCGGGGCGGCGCGAGCATGATGGCGCGCGACCCGGCGCCCGCGATCTCCCCCGATGTGCTCGCGGCGGTGCTCGAGGCCTACCTCGGGGTCCAGGCGGCGCTGGCGGACGACGCGCTCGAGAGCGCGCAGACGGCGGCCGCGACGCTCGCGACGCGCGCGGCCGCCGAGCCGCAGCTCGCGGTGCGGGGCGAAGAGGCGCGTCGGATCGTGGCAGCGGAGGACCTGTCGGCCGCGCGCGCGGCGTTCGACCCGCTCAGCCAGGCGCTGATCGCGCTCGTCCGCGCGGCCGGCAACCCGCTGCCGCGCGCGCTCCGGGTCGCGTTCTGTCCGATGGCCTTCGGCAACCGCGGGGCGGAGTGGATCCAGTCCTCCGACGTGATCGACAACGCATACTTCGGTGACGCCATGCTCGCCTGCGGCAGCTTCCGCGAGGTGCTGCCCCCGGCGCGGGCGCAGCCGAACGAGCCCACGGAGTCGACGGAGCCGCCCGAGCCCACGGAGCCTCGCAGGCGGCGCGCTCGACCCGCGCCCCGGCCCGCGCCGGCCCCCGCGCCGGTCGACCACTCCCACCACCACCACGGAGCGACGCCGTGACCGCGCCGGACCGCGCGAGCGCCTGGGAGCGCGCCCTCGGCTTCTTCGTCGACGCCAAGCTCGTCGTGGTGGTCCTCGTCGGCCTCCTGATCGCGGCTGGCCTGCGGGTCGCGCCGTTCGAGGACCTCGGGGCCGCGCCGCTCGGGCGTGACCCGGTCCCCGTCGACGCGCTCCCGGACATCGGGGACAACCAGCAGATCGTCTTCACCGAGTGGCCGGGACGCTCCCCGCGCGACGTCGACGATCAGATCACCTACCCGCTCACCAGCGCGCTCCTCGGCGTGCCGGGCGTGCGCACGGTGCGCAGCTCGAGCGCGTTCGGCTTCTCGACCATCTACGTGATCTTCGACGACGACGTGGAGGTCTACTGGACGCGCTCGCGCGTGCTCGAGCGCCTCGCGTCGCTCCCGGCCGGGCTCCTCCCCGACGACGTCAGCCCGACGCTCGGCCCCGACGCGACCGCGCTCGGGCAGATCTTCTGGTACACGCTCGAGGCCCGCGACCCCGAGGGGAACGCGGTCGGCGGCTTCGATCTGCACGAGCTGCGCGCCATCCAGGACTGGGCAATTCGCCCCGAGCTGGCCAGCGTCCACGGGGTCAGCGAGGTGAGCTCGATCGGCGGCCACGTCCAGGAGTACCAGGTCGACGTCGACCCCGACGCGCTCCGGGTGCACGGCGTCTCGCTCGAGGAGCTCACCCGCGCGGTCCGCGAGTCCAACCTCGACGTCGGCGCGCGCACCCTCGAGGTGAGCTCCGTCGAGTACGTGGTGCGCGGCGTCGGCCAGATCGAGCGCGCAGAAGACCTCGAGGAGGCGGTCGTCGCCACGCGTGACGGGACGCCGGTCCGGGTGCGCGACGTGGCCCACGTGCACCTCGGCCCCGCGCTCCGCCGCGGCGGGCTCGACGACGCGGGCGCCGAGGTCGTCGGCGGCGTCGTGGTCGCGCGGTATCGCGCCAACCCGGCCGCGGTCATCGACGGGGTGCGCGCGCGCATCGCAGAGATCGCGCCCGGGCTGCCGCGCCGCACGCTCGAGGACGGCACGGTCAGCCAGGTGACGGTCGTGCCCTTCTACGACCGCAGCGCGCTCATCGAGGAGACGGTCGACACGCTGGGCGACGCGCTCTGGCAGCAGATGCTCATCACGGCCCTTGTGGTGCTCGTGATGCTGCGGCGGCTCCGCGCGGCCGCGGTGGTGGCGGCCGTGCTCCCGCTCGGGGTGCTCCTCGCGCTGGTGCTCATGAAGGTCCTCGGCGTCGACGCGAACGTCATGGCGCTCGGCGGGATCGCCATCGCGATAGGCACGATGGTGGACATGGGGATCGTGCTGACGGAGAACGCGGTGCAGCACCTCGAGGACGCCCCCACCGGTGGGTCGGCGGCGGCGGTGAAGCGCGCCGCGGCCGAGGTCGCGCCTGCGCTCCTGACGAGCGTCCTCACCACGGTGGTCAGCTTCCTGCCCGTCTTCGGGCTGACCGAGGCGGAGGCGCGCCTCTTCTCGCCGCTCGCCTACACGAAGACCTTCGCGATGGTCGGCGCGCTCGTCCTGTCGCTCACCGTCCTGCCGCCGCTCGCCCACGCGCTCCTGAGGCGCGGCCCTGCGCCGGTCGACGGGTCGGGCTGGCGCCGCGTCGCCCGCTCGCTGCTCCGCGCGGGGCACGCCCGGGACTGGATCCTCCTCGCGGGGGGCGTGGGCCTCGCGGTCCTCCAGCCGCTCGCCGGGGCGCTCGTCCTGGCCCTCGCCGCGCTGCGCCTCCTCGCGCCCTTCGCGTCACCGGAGCGCGCGCGCTGGCTCGAGCGGATCGAGGTGACCCTGGCTGCCCTCGCGGTGGGCGCGGCGCTCGCGGTCGACTGGTTGCCGCTCGGCCCCGAGCGCGGTCCGCTCGCCAGCGCGCTGTTCGTCGCCGCCCTCGTCGGGCTCCTCCTCGGCGCGCTGCGTCTGTTCGAGCTGGCCTACCCGCGGCTCCTCGCGGTCTTCCTCGCCCACAAGGCCGCCTTCCTCGCCGCGCCCCTCGCGATCGTCGCCTTCGGCGTCCTCGCGTGGCGCGGCTTCGACGCCGACGCGGGCTGGCTCCCGAGCGCGCTCCGCGGCGGCGAGGCGGCGCGGGCGGTCGAGTCCACGTTCCCGGGGCTCGGGCGCGAGTACATGCCGCCCTTCGACGAGGGCGCGTTCCTCTTCATGCCGACGACGATGCCGCACGCCTCGGTCGGCGAGGTCCGTGAGGTGGTCGCGGAGGTCGACGCCGCGATCGCCCGCATCCCCGAGGTCGACCGCGTGGTGGGCAAGTGGGGCCGAGCCGACAGCGCGCTCGACCCCGCGCCCATCTCGATGCTCGAGACCATCGTCACCTACGTGCCCGAGTACCGGACGCTTGCGGACGGGACGCGCGAGCGCCAGTGGCGCGACCACATCCGGACGCCGGAGGACATCTGGGAGGAGATCACCCGGGTCGCGCGTCGGCCGGGGCTGACCGGGGCGCCGCTGCTCATGCCGATCTCGACGCGGATCGTGATGCTCCAGAGCGGGATGCGCGCGCCGATGGGGATCAAGGTGCGGGGGCCCGACCTCGAGACGATCGAGCGCTTCGGCCGACGGCTCGAGGCCCTCCTGCGGCAGGTGCCGCAGGTGCGCGCGGAGGCGGTGTTCGCGGAGCGCCTCGTCGGCAAGCCCTACCTCGAGGTGACCCTCGATCGCCGCGCGGTCGCGCGCTACGGGCTGAGCGTCGGGCAGGTGCAGCGGACGCTGAGCGCGGCCCTCGGCGGGGCGACGGTGACGCAGTCGCTGGAGGGGCGCGCGCGCTACGCGGT
>JAUHXR010000151.1 GCA_030426845.1 Polyangia bacterium
CGAGCTCCTCGAAGGCAGCACGAGCAACCTCTTCCTCGTCCGCGGCGGGGCGCTCTTCACCCCCGCGACCGACCTCGGGATCCTGGACGGGATCACCCGCGCGGTTGTCCTCGACGCGGCGCGCGCGCTCGGCGTCCCGGCGCGTGAGGGACTCTTCTTCCCGCCCGATCTCTATGGCGCGGACGAGGCCTTCATCACGAGCTCGCTCCGCGAGGTCGTCCCGGTGGTGCGGGCCGACGGCGTCACGATCGGCGACGGCCAGCCGGGCGCCCTGACCCGGCGCATCCACGACGCGTTCCGGGCCGAGGTCCAGCGGCGCCTGGGCTGACAGACCTCGGTTGACCCCCGCGCCGGCCTCGGCTACACCGCCCCCTCCCAAGAGAGAAGACCATGTCGATCAGCTCAAAGACCAAGAAGCGCCGGGCCATCCGTAAGCAGGCCACCGGCAAGCAGCAGAAGGCTCAGCGCGCCAAGGAGGGGACGCCGAAGTTCCCCATCGATCCTGCGAAGGCGGGCCCCGACTCGGCCGAGAAGCGCTCCGGCGAGTCGAGCTGAGCCCCTCGGCCGGGGGGTAGAGAGTGGCCTACGACGAGGCGCTGGCCGCTCGCGTGCGGACGGCGCTCGAGGGCGTCGACGCGGTCGAAGAGCGCAAGATGTTCGGGGGCCTCTGCTTCCTCGTGCGCGGCCACATGGCCTGCGGGATCACGGGCGAGGCCCAGGGCGGCAAGCTGATGGTCCGGGTCGGCGAGGAGGCCTTCGAGGCCGCCCTCGCGCGTCCTCACGCCTCGGTCATGGACTTTACCGGGCGGCCCTTGAAGGGGATGGTCTACGTCGAGCGCCCCGGCATCCGCACCGCCAAGCAGCTCGCGGGCTGGGTCGCGATGGGGGTGTCCCACGCCGAGTCGCGCCCACCGAAGAAGCCGCGGGTGAAGCGCCCGGCCAAGCAGCGGCGCTGACCTCCGACCGCGCGGTCGCGCCCGGCTCAGATCCGACTCAGATCGGGCAGTTGTACTGCACGGTCGCGCTGCGGATCGCGGGGGCGATCGCGCCGCCGTCGCTGAAGAGCGAGATCTCGAGCTCCAGGAACGGCCCTGGGTCGATCGGCCCCGGAGGCGTCGCAAGATCCGAGGGCTCGCTCGTGAACGGCCCGACCCAGGTCGCCGCGCCCAGCTCCGCCTCGGTGGCCGCGCTGCGTACGCGGACCTCGATTCGCGTCCCCGGCGGGGTGGACGCGTCCCAGGTGAGGCGCTCCCACTCGGTGGGGCCGAACGCGCACCCCATCACGACCTGGCGGATGAACCCGTTGGGCGCGGTGAAGGTGCGCAGCGCGAAGCCCGTGAAGTCGGAGTAGGTGTAGGGGCTCTCGCCGACCGGGAAGTCGCGCGCCGCGCCGGTCGTCGGATCGACCCGCGTCGCGCTCGAAGAGTCCTGGTTGATCAGCCAGACCATCCCCGACGAGTCGAGCCCGACGCCGGTGCTCCCGAGGCCGGGCAGCGGAGCCGCGGCCGTGCCGACGATCCGCACGCTCCCGCCGGTGTCGGCGTCGAGCATCGTGAGGCGGCTGATCGGGTCGGAGAACAGCACCTCGCCCGTCGGCGTGATCTCGATGAACTCGTGGGAGCTCGCGACGTAGATGGTCCCCGATCCGTCGGCCGCGATGCCTCGCGTCACCCCGGAGTCGGGCAGGGAGAACTCGCGCCACCGCCGCGGCACCGGCTCGAATCGGAACACGGAGTCGCAGAGGAACCCCGCGACCCAGACCCGGCCGCGCTGATCGAGCGCGATGCCGTAGGAGCTCGAGCACGGATCGGATCCGCGTCCCCGGGCGCTCTCGATGCGCCCGGCCGCGCCGGTGCTCGAGTCGACGCTGACGATATTCCCGCTCGCCGACTCGACGAACCACACGTTGCCCATGCGATCGCCGACCGCGCCGTAGGGGCGGAAGCCGGTGAACGGGTTGGTGCGCGGGAGCGAGACGGTGCGGAGCACGCGCCCGGTCGCGGCCTCGAGCTGCAGCGCGGTGGACGCCTCGTGGAGCCCGACCCAGATCGACCCGGACGTGTCGACCGCTACCGCGCGCGGCACGCCGTTGGGCCCGCCGACGTCGACCGTCCAGAGCAGGCACTCGTCGGCCTGACCGAGGAACTCGCCAGGAACCGAGCGCTCGATGATCCCGTTGCCGTTCACGTCGCGGCTCGTCTGGATGACGCCGTCCCCGTCCCGATCGACGCAGTCTGCCTCGAGGCCGGCGATCTTGGTGACCGTCCCCTGGTTGAGGAACGCGCGGTTGGCCACGTAGACCGCGCCGCGGAGGTCGACCGCGGTGCGCGAGGGGCAGTTGCCGCCGGGCATCGGGTTGCGGCAGCGCTCGCCGGGTGGGCGCGCGCCGTTGGTCCCGTCGAGGAGCACGGCGTCGTACTCCGCGGCCTGTCGGCCGGTGCGGGTGTCGACCTTCGTGATGGTCCCGAACAGCGTGTTGGCGATCCAGGCGAAGTGCGTCTCGGTCCGCGTCGAGCTCAGCGTGAGGCTGCCGTCGGGCTGCACCTCGACGCCGCCCGAGGGCGCCACGTCGGGGTCCCAGCCGTCCTCGCCCGGGACGGTCACCCGGTCGCAGCCGGGCCGGCAGTCGTCACACGGCGAGCGGACCCCCTCGTCGACGAGCGCGTCGCAGTCGTTGTCGAGGTCGTCGCAGGTCTCGTCGAGGCCGGGGCGCCGGGCCGGCTCGCGGTCGTCGCAGTCGCCCTCGCAGGCGCCCACCCCGTCGCGGTCCTCGTCGCGCGGGGTCGGCACGTTCGCGCAGGCGTCGCGGGCCCGGTCGCACGCGTCGATCGTGCACTCGTCACCGTCGTCGCAGCTCGGCGCCTCGCCCGGCTGACAGCTCGTGGTGGCCGGGTCGCAGATCTCCTCGCCGTTGCAGAAGACCCCGTCGCTGCAGGCGCCCCCGCAGATGGCGGCGTCGACGCCGCCGCCGTCGGTCAGCCCCGCGTCGACGACGATCGGGTCACGGTCGGAGGGCTTGGAGAGGTCCGTCCGCGCGCCGCACGCGGCGAGCAGGAGGCAGCTCAGCGCGATCCAGGCGCGCGCGGCGGGGGCAGGCACGCGGCCAGCATGGTGGCGGGGCGCGGCGCGGGCAAACGCGCCCGCGATCAGTGGAGCGTGTGCGAGCGCCCGTCGTGCTCGACGGTCGGGATCTGCGAGTCGCGCACGCGGGGCTCGGGAGGGATCACGTAGAGCACCTCGATCGGCTCGTCCTGGCGCTCGGGCTCGCCGTCGTCCCGCGCCGCGGTCGCGGTCGCGAGGAGCGCCTGGGCGCTCACGCGCATCGCCTCCTCCTCGGCCTCCCACTCCCGGTGCTTGGCCCGGTCACGCCGGCGCCGCTTGACGTAGGCGACGACGATCAGGATCGCGGCGAGCACCCAGAGGCTGCCGCTCCCGAAGAGCAGCGGGAACGCCTGGAAGCGCTCCCCGAGGTCGGCGTGCCAGTCGATCTCGAGGCGCGTCAGGTTGGTCGAGTAGGTCCGCGACAGCGACGTGTCGAAGCTCTGCCCGCGCGCGAGCCGCGAGATCACCTCGCGGAACTTGCGCTCGCCGTCATCGCGGTCGCGCAGCCAGCGCACGAAGTCGGCGCTCTGCGCGTAGGCGAGGTTCACCTGGTGCGGCCGATCGGGGAACCCGGCCGAGAGCTGGTCGAAGCTCATGAGCTGACCGCCGACCGTGCCGCCCCAGAGCGCGCGCGTCCGCTCGAGGCTCATCTCGCGCGCCTGGTAGATGGCTACGCCCTCGCTGAACCAGCGCGGGACCGAGCGCTCCGTCGCGTCGGTCGCGTCGTCGCCGCTCTCCTCCTCGGGGCCCGTCCCACCGCTGACCGCTCGATGGAGCGCGATGTGCGACAGCTCGTGGACGAGGACGCGCGCGACGTCCGGACGCTCCCACGTCTCGGGCGCGGCCAGGGTGAGCAGGATGAGGCCACGGTACGGGTAGGCCACCCCGCTCGCGTAGGCGGGCGGCGGGGCCTCGACCGGCGCCAGCGCGGCCATCTCCGTCGGGTTGCGGCCGATGCGGATCACGACGTCGGGCGCGACCTCCACCCCGAGCTCGGCGACCACCCGCGGCCACTCCGCGCGGTAGACGGCTTGCAGATCTTCAGCCACGGACGAGGCCTGCCGCGGGTACTCCCACACCACGTCGCCCTGCTGCTCGCGGGCGTAGTCGTCGGGGGCCACCGGCAGGGCGCGCGGCGGGCCCTCCTCGCGGTAGGTGGCGACGTCGGGCGGGGCCTGGGCGAGCGCGGGGCCGAGCGGGGCCAGGGACGCGATGAGGACCGCGAGGCCGGCGAGAATGCGATGGAGCCAGCTCCTCATCGTGCGTCCCGCGGTCAGCCGCCCCCAGGCACGAAGCGTAGCATCGGCTGCGGCGACGAGTCATTGGCGGCCGTGATCGCGATCGCGGTGAGCATGCCGGCGAGCAGCACGCCGGCCACGAGGTACGGCCAGATCTGCTCGAACAGATCCGGCTCGTCGTCCGAGCTCCCCTCGAGGGGCGAGGTCTCGTCGGGGATCGCGGCCGCGGCCACGCGCGCGGCCTCGTCGGGCGCGGGAGGACGGCGCGAGGCGGCCCGGGCGCGGCGGGAGACGAACTCGCCGATCCGTGTCGGGGACGTGGCCGAGAGGGCGAGCTCGCCCTCGTAGAAGGAGCCGCGTGAGACGTCGAGCACGAGCAGCTCCGGGCCGTCGTCGCTCGCCCGGACCGCGGCCACGACCAGCGCGCCGGCCCGCCGCCCGAGCGCGCTCAGCACCGGCGCGTCGCTCCGCTCACCGAGGCCGAGGCGCCGCCGCTCCCGGCGCACCTCGCCCAGCCCGTCGTCTCCCTCGCCCGCCTCACCGCGCATGGCGGCCCGCAGGCCGGGGTCGAAGGGGCGTCGCAGGCCGGCCGGCTCGAGCGCGTCGTCCACCCGGCGCGCGAGGCGCCGCAGCCGCTCGTCGGGGTCGCCGATCACGACCACCGCGACCTTCGGGCCCTCCGGCGCGGGCACCGCCTCGTGGGCCGCGTCCATCTCGGTCGTGTCGGTGACAGCGTCCGTGTCAGTGACTTCATCCGGGGCGGTGACTTCATCCGCGTCGGTGACAGCGTCCGCGTCGGGCTCGCTCGTGTCGCTCGCAGGCCCCGCCTCGGCCACGTCCACGTTGCCGGCGGTCCCGGTCGCGCCCTCGTCCGCGGAGGCCGGCGCGTCCTGGGCGTCCTGCGCGCGCGCGGCCCACGGGGTCAGCGAGGCGAGGGCGAGGGTGAGGGCGATCCAGCGCATGGCCGAGAGGGTGTAAGGCCTGCGCGAAGGGTTGTCGACGCGCCTCGACGTCTCGGGCCGGAGCGTGTAGGTCCCCAGGGTGCGCGTTCGCCCCGTCCTGAACTACCTCTGGACCACCGCGTTCACCGGCGCGATGAGCGCCGTCGGGGTAGCCGGTCAGCTCGGGGGACCCAACCGCGCGCGCTTTCAGGGACACACCCGCTTCTGGGCCCGCAACCTCCTGCGCGGCCTCGGGGTGAGGGTGCACGCGTTCGACACGTGGCGGCTCGAGCCGGAGGGCACCTACGTGCTGATGGCCAACCACCAGAGCCACGTGGACATCCCGACTCTCTTCGCGGCGCTCCCGCTCGTCCCCGGCTTCCTCGCCAAGGCGGAGCTGCGGCGCGTCCCGCTCTTCGGCCGGGCGATGGAGGCGGGCGGCCACGTCTTCGTCGACCGCGGTCAGCACGCCCAGGCCGTCGACGCGATCCGGCGCGCGGCCCACGACCTGCGCGAGGGCGGCTCGATCGTGATCTTCCCCGAGGGCACGCGCAGCCGCCGCCGCGAGGTGCTCCCGTTCAAGAAGGGCGGCTTCCACCTCGCGAAGCAGGCGGGCGTCCCGATCGTCCCGGTCGGCCTGCGGGGCACCGCGGCCATCCTCCCCAAGCACGAGAACGGAATCTTGCCGGGGGACGTGGAGGTTCACGTCGGTGAGCCGATCGAGCCGGAGGAGCTCGCGGCTTGCTCCGTCGATGAGCTCAGTGACCTGGTGCGGGCGCGCATCTGCGCGCTCGCCGATCTTCCCGCCGCCAAGGACCGCTCCGGCGCCTGACTCCAAGGGGACCCATGACCCGCCCTCTGCTTGCCTTCTCCCTGTTCGCCTCGTTCACGTTCGCCTCTTCGCTCCTCGTCGCTTGCGGCGGAACCTCGTGCCCGCCCGGCTCCTACCCGTCGGCCGGGCGCTGCATCCGGATCGCGGGTGACGCCGGCCCCGGCGTCGACGCGGGCCCTCGCCCGGACTCCGGCCCCGAGATGGACGCGGGGCCGGGAGAGGACGCGGGCCCGCTCGAGGACGGCGGCCCGCGGCCGGACGGCGCGCTCGACGGCGCGGTGGAGGGCGACGGCGGCCCCGGCGACGGAGGCCCCGCTGGGGTGGCGGGGCTCTGCGAGCCCTGCGCGACCGACGCGGCCTGCGTGACGGGCCTCACCTGCGTGTCGGTCGGCGGCGCCCCGCGCTGCCACTGGCTCGTCGACGCGGCGGCGCCCGGCCCGGCGGGGAGCTGCCTCGCGCGCGGCCGGCCGTTCTCGAGCCAGCGCACCCTCACGAGCGAGTCCGGCGCCGAGGTGACGGTCTGCGTGGCCGCCGCGAGCAGCTGCGCCGCGTTCCTCGACTACCGCAGCGTCTCGTGCACCGACGCCACGGGCTGCGGCACCGGCGGCGCGGACGCGGCGTGCCGGGACGCCGATCCGAGCGACGGGGAGGACCTGCGCTGCACGATGGCCTGCCTCACCGACGACGACTGCCCCACCGGCGCCGATTGCGATCGCGCCGCCGGCGAGTGCGAGTTCCCGTAGCCAGGCATCGGTCGACCCGCGCGCGGGTAGGCCGAGCGCCTCAGCCCGTCGCGTCGCGGCGGTCGTCGGCGAGCTCGACCCGCACGAGGTAGAGCCCGAACGGCGGCGCCGTCTCGCCCGCGTCCGCGCGGCGCGCGTCCGGTCCGAGGAGCGCGCGCACGTCCTCGACCCCCAGCCGCTCGCGTCCGACCTCGACGAGGGTCCCCGCGAGGATGCGCACCATGTTGTGCATGAACGAGTCGCCGACCACCTCGATCGCGACGACGTCCTCTCGCTCGCCGAAGCGCCGGATCACCCGCACGTCGCGCATCGTGCGCACCGTGTCGTCGCGCGGGTCGCGAGCCCGCCGGAGCGCCTGGAAGTCGTGCGTGCCGACGAGCTCTTCGGCCGCGCGCTCCATCGCGTCCAGGTCGAGCCAGTCCTCGAGGCGCGCGCGGGGAGACGCCCGACGCGGGCGCGCGCGGCGCGAGTCGATCTGCCACGCGCGGCCCATCAGCAGCGGGTCCCGGTGCGGGCCGAGGCGCAGGAGGTACCGGTAGGTCTTGCCGCGCGCGAGGAAGCGCGGGTTCTCGCCGGCCGGGCACGCGGTGGCGTACTGGACGGCGATCGCGGCGGGGAGGGCGCCGTTGATCCCGCGCTCCCACTTGTACGGAGCGATCTCGCGCGCGGTGTCGAACGCCGCGACCTGCCCGAGCGCGTGAACCCCCGCGTCCGTCCGGCTCGCCCCGCGGACCGCGGTCGGCGCGCCGTTCATCTTCGCGATCGCGCGCTCGAGCTCCTCCTGGACGGAGGGCGCGTTGCTCTGACGCTGCCACCCCCCGAAGGGAGCGCCGTCGTAGGCGACGACGAGCCGGACGCCGAACACAGGCGCGGTTCAGAACGTGAAGCCGAGCCCGGCGGCCCAGCCCCAGCCGCCCACCGGGAGCTGCCCCGAGATGAGCTCGCCGGCCATCGAGTAGTACATCTCGAAGAAGACCTCGGCGTGGTTGATGCCCCACTCGTCGTCGAGCTGACGCGCGGCGCGCGGCTCGAGGAAGTCGAGCACGAGCGACAGCTTGCCCGCGAAGCGCGGCCCGAACGCGAAGCCCGTCGCCTCGTTGGTGGAGCCGAGCGCGGTCTGGAAGACCATGAAGTCGAGCCCGACCTTCGCGGTGAGGACCAGCGGGATGTCGAGGTAGTAGTCGAGCGGATCGATGCGCCACGCGATGAACGCCCGCGGATCGAAGAGCTCGAAGGTGTTCCGGTCGCCGGCCATCCCGCCGGGCTCCTCGGTGTCCCACTGCGACCAGCCGAAGCCCGCGCCGAGGCCGAGCATGCCGAGGTACTCGAGCCGGAAGGGGAAGTAGTGGAGCTCGGCCGACAGGTGCGGCCCGACGTCGTTCCGGAAGTAGCCGTTCTCTCCGTTGAAGAGGTCGCCGAGGCCGGTGGGCGTGTAGATGCCCACGCGCAGCTCGAGCCCGAAGTGCTCGGGGCTGCTCGTGTACTGCGGGACCTCGGTCCAGTCATCGAGATCGGCTCGGGCCACCGAGGCGGTCAGCCCGAGGGTCGCGGCGAGGGCCGCGGCGGCGAGGCGGGCGTTCATCGCGACCTCCGGCGGAGCCACGTGAGGGCGAGCGCGCCGGCCACGCCGAGCAGCCAGGCGGCGGGCGGGCCGCTCCGGCCAGGCCGCACCGCGCAGCTCCCGCAGTCGTCGGGGTTCGCGCTGCAGTACGCGTCCCAGAAGCTCGTCACGTCGATCTTGGTCGCGCAGACGACGGTGGTCGGGCTCGCGTTGCCCGCGAGGTCCACCGCGCGGATGCCGATCGCGAAGCTCGCGTTGGTCGCCACCGACGCCGGGACCGGCACGTCGACCGAGGAGGTGTTCCCCGGCGGGCTGCTGCCAGTGACCCGAAGGGAGCTCGGCGGCGGGTCGTTGTCGACGAGCGCGCCGCTCGGGTTCATGCCGTCCGGGCAGCCGTCCGGGTCAACGTAGATCTCGTACGGGTCGAGCTCCTCGGAGCTCCCCGCCCAGGTGAGCGTCACGTCGCTCTCGCCGTTGCCCGCCATCACCTCGCTGGGCGCAGCCGGCGCGTTGAAGTCGAACTGCATCGTGAACTCGACGTACTGCCCGGCCGTCACCGTGTCGGTCTCGGTGTTCATCGCCATCACGTAGAAGTTGCGCGTCGTCTCCGTCGACGAGCAGTCCAGCAGGTCGCTCAGCGCGACCATCTCCATCAGCGTGTTGTTGTTGCCGGTGGGGACGGTCCGCATGAGCGAGATGCACGCCGACTGGTCGGTGTTGCGGGTCGGCATGTCGAGCTCGCAGTTGTTGCCGTAGAAGAAGAACAGCGTCGTCACGTTCGTCGGGATGCTCTGGAAGAGCAGCTCGATGGTCGTGCCCTGACACTCCGACTGCGTGACCGCGTTCTGCTGGCTGTTCAGGTTGCTCAGCAGCGGCACGGGCGAGCGGCCCGGCCAGTCACGGATGCTCATCGTCATCTGCGCGCTCGCCGGCGACGCGACAGCGCACGCGACGGCCAGCGCGAGCCCGGCCAGGACGATCGATGGGAGGCGCGTCGGGGCGAAGGCCCGAGGTCCCCTCGTGTGCGGTGCTCCAAGCGACATGGCGATCAAGAGTCTCCCAAGAATCCCGGTCTGCAAGCGTCGTACCTCAGACCGCCGCCCCCGTCGACGTCTCGCGGGGTCGGGGGACGCGGCCATTTTGGCACGAGGCGCGATCCGGGGCCGAGGCCGATGACAAAACGTCAGGCGAAGAGGCCCTCGGCGATCTGCACCGCGTTGAGCGCCGCGCCCTTGCGCAGGTTGTCGCTGACGACCCACATCTGAAGGCCGCCGGGGTTGCCGACGTCCTCGCGGATCCGTCCGACGTAGACCGGGTCGGTCCCCGCCGCCGTGAGCGGGGTGGGGTAGGCGCCGGCCGCGAAGTCGTCCACGAGCGTGATCCCCGGCGCGGCCGCGAGGAGCGTGCGGGCCTCGGCCGCGTCCATCGGCCGCCCGAGCTCGATCGTCAGGCTCTCGGAGTGGGCGTGGAGGACGGGCACGCGCACCGCGGTCGGGGAGACCTGGATGGACTCGTCGCCGAGGATCTTCCGGGTCTCGTGGACCATCTTGAGCTCCTCCTCCTGATAGCCGCTCGCCTCGTCGACGCTCCAGTGCATCAGGAGGTTCTGCGCGAGCTGCCCCTTGAGGGGCCCAGGGTCGACTGCCTCGCCGTTCGCGGCTGCGCGGCACTGCTCCTGGAACGCCTCGATCGCGCGCGCGCCCGCGCCGCTGATCGCCTGATAGGTCGCGACGACCACGCGCTTGACGCCCGCCGCGTCGTGGAGCGGCTTGAGCGCGACGACCATCTGGATGGTCGAGCAGTTCGGGTTGGCGATGATCCCCTTGGGCCGCGCGCGGCCCGCCTCGAGGTTGCACTCGGGCACCACGAGCGGGACCTCCGGGTCCATCCGCCAGGCGCTCGAGTTGTCGATGACGCAGGCTCCCTTGCTCGCTGCGATCGGCGCCCACTCGCGGCTGGTGCCTCCGCCCGCGCTGAAGATCGCGACGTCGATCCCCTCGAAGCTCTCCGGGCTCACCGCCTGGACGGTCCGCGTCTCGCCTCGGAACTGGAGCTGGCGGCCCGCGCTCCGCGGGGACGCGAGCAGCCGCAGCTCGCCGAGGGGGAGGGCGCGGGCTTCGAGCAGCCGGAGCAGCTCCTGCCCGACCGCGCCGGTCGCGCCGAGGATCGCGAGGTTGATGGCCATGGTCACCGCGATAACACGCCGCTTGGCGCCGGCAAAGTTGACGACCGCGTCCGCGCTTGGCTCCGTCCGGGCACGCAAGGAGCCCCCATGACCCGCGTCCGTCGCCCGATCCCGTCACGCTCGCCGAGCCTCGCGCTCGTGTTCTCCCTGGCCGCGTCGCTCGCCCTCGCGACCCCGGCGACGGCGCAGCCCTCGATCGATCCGTTCGTGCCGGCCGGCCCGGCGCCTGCCTCCGCGCCCGCGGTCGACGGCGCCCCGACCCTGGACGCGCCCGAGGCGGTGGACCTGGTCGCCGTCCTGCGGGGCGACGGCTCGGGGCTGAGCGCCGACGTGGTCGCGGCGCGCGCGATCGAGACGGCGCCCGGGGTCGAGCGGGCGATGGCCGCGACCCGCCAGGCGCGGGCGGGGGCCGAGCGCGCGCTCTACGGCTTCATCCCGCAGCTCGCGTTGAGCTTCCGCTACACGCGCCTGAGCGAGATCCAGAACGCGACCTTCTCGACCGGGCCGTCGATCGATCCGGCGCAGATCCCCGCGCTCACCGCGGGCGTCGACGACCCGGACGCGCGCGCGCTCTGGACCGCGACCCTCACCGCGCAGGCGCAGGCGTCCGGCTTCAGCTTCCCGATCCTGCTCAACCAGCTCGCGCTGCGCGCGACCCTCAGCTACCCGATCACCGACGTCCTCCTGTCGATCCTGCCCGCCTACGAGGGGGCCTCGAGCCAGGCGGACGCGGCCGCGCTCCAGGCCGAGGTCCAGCGGCGCGACGTCGGCCTCCGCGCGCGCGAGGCGTTCTACAGCTACGCGCGCGCCCGGGCCTCCCACGCGGTCGCGCGGTCGTCGCTCGCCCAGGCGGAGGCGCGCCACGCTCAGGCTCGGGAGTTCGTCACCGCGGGCACCGCGGCGCCGGTGGACGAGCTGAGGCTGCGGGCCCAGGTCGCGGCGGCGCGCGTCGCGGTCGCGCGGGCCGAGTCGGGGGTCGCGCTCTCCGGGGTCGCGCTGCGGACGCTCCTCCACCTGCCTCCTGGCCGCGCGATCGGGATCGGCGAGGACCTGCTCGCGCCGCTGCCTGCGCTCGAGGGCCGCACGCCCGAGGGGCTGCACGAGGTCGCGATGCAGCGCCGCGAGGACGCGCGCGCGCTGCGTCAGCTGATCGAGGCGGCCGGCCACCAGGTCGACGCGGCCGAGGGGAGCCGCTACCCGAGCGTCGCGCTCCAGGCCAACCTCGACTACGCCAACCCCAACTCCCGGGTGTTCCCCCAGACGGAGGAGTTCCGCGAGAGCTGGGACGTCAGCGCGGTGGTCAGCTGGTCGCCGCACGACCTGCTCAACGGCGAGCGTCAGGCGGACGAGGCGCGCGCCCAGCGCGATCAGGTCCGCGCCGATCTCTTGGCCTTCGAGGACACCGTGCGGCTCCAGGTCGCCGACGCCTTCACGAGCTACCTCAGCGCGCGCGCGTCGCTCGACGCGGCGCACCTCGGGATCGAGGCGGCCGAGGAGAGCTATCGTGTGCAGATGGAGCGATACCGAGCCGGGGCCGCTACCGCGAGCGACCTGATCGACGCGAGCGCCGAGCAGGTGCGGGCGCAGCTCGACCTCGTGAACGCGGCGATCGACGCGCGGGTGGCCCTCGCCCGACTCGAGCGCGCGACCGGCGGGGAGCCGTGACCATGGCGCCGCACACGACACCCCAGACCGTGATCGTGGCCGCGGCGGTGATCCGCGAGGCTCCCGGCCAGCCGGTGCTCCTCACGCGCCGCCTCGACGAGGGGCACCTCGCGGGGCGCTGGGAGTTCCCGGGCGGCAAGCAGGAGCCGGGCGAGAGCCCCGAGCGGACGGTGGTGCGCGAGTGCCTCGAGGAGATCGCGCTCGAGCTCCGGGTCGTCGACGTCCTCGACGTCGCCTATCACCGCTACCCGCAGAAGGACGTCTTGCTGATCTTCTACGACTGCCGGGTCGTCTCCGGCGTCATCGAGCACCGCGAGGTGGCAGGCCACGCGTGGGTCGACCCCGCGGACCTCGACGACTACGACCTGCCGCCGCCGGACGCGCGCCTCGTCACGAAGCTCCAGGCGGGCGGGTGATCAGAGGATGTCGATCGGGCCCGCGCCCTCGCGCTTGACCTCGACCCCGTCGGTCAGGTCGAGGACGGTCGAGGGCTCGAGCGCGCCCCAGCCGGCGTCGAGGAACATGTCCACGCCGCGGTAGTAGGTGGCGATGTCGTTCGGGTCGTTGAGGGTCTCGCCCTCCCAGCTCGCCGACGTCGACACGATCGGGTTGCCCAGCTCGCGCAGGAGGCCGAGCGCGACCTCGTGGTGCGGCACCCGGATGCCCACCTGCTTGCGCTTCTTGTTCATGTGCAGCACCCGGGGAGCCTCGCGGGTGGCGCGCAGGATGAAGCAGTAGGGTCCCGGCGTGAGGCGCCGCATCAGGCGGTAGGTGCCGTCGTCGACCACCGCGTACTTCGCGAGGTCGCCGAGGTCGGGGCACAGGAACGCGAGCGGCTGGTCGCGCGGCATGCGCTTGAGCTCGTAGACGCGGTCGACCGCCTTCTTCTGCGTGAAGTCGCAGCCGATGCCGTAGACCGTGTCGGTCGGGTACGCGATCACCCCGCCGCTCGACAGCACGTCGACGGCCATGCGAATCAAGCGGGGGTCGGGGTGGACCGGGTCGATCTGGATGCGGCGCACGTCTGCCGTCTCGACAATCAGGGGGTGAGCCCGGCGGGCTCAGAGGTCAGGGCTCAGGGCTCAGGGCTTGTTGTGGAGGAGGCGCTTCTGCACGCCGCCCTCGAAGAGGACCACGATGAAGCCCTCCGCGGTGAGCTCCTCGACACGCCCGACGCCGAACTTCGAGTGGATGAACAGCTCGCCGACCTCGTAGCGGTGCGTCCGGTCGTAGCTCGACGCCGTCGCGCGGGCGCTGCCGATCTCGGCCTCGCTCAGCACCGGCTTGGCCCGTGACGTCTTGCGGGTCGACGAGGTCGACTTGCGGGTCGAAGCCTTGCGCGTGGCGCGCTGCGGCTTGGACGCGGCCTCGCTCTTGGGCGTCTCGGCGACCTTCACCGTGCGCCCGAGGGCGCGCCGGGCCGCGCTGATCTTGCTGGTGTGCGGGTGGCAGACGAGGACGACGTCGACGCCCGCCGGGCGGCCCGCCTTGAAGCACTCGTCGTAGTACTCGTTGGCCGCGCGGGCGACGAGCACGACCCGCTCCTCCTCGTCGAGGGCCGACGGGCCCGCGCCGAGCGGGCCGAACGCGACCTTCGAGACGTGGCGCTCCGACACGAACGTGAGCGCGTCCTTGACCGCCTTGCGGATCGTCGCGGCGTCCGGCGCCGGCGCCTGGACGCCCTGCTTCTCGGGCGCGCGCGTCGCCACCCAGAGGAGGAAGTCGCAGTGAAGCTTGCCGCGGTGCAGGCGCAGCATCGCGCCCTGGTCGAGCTCGCCCGTCGCGAGGCGCTCCCGCTCACGGTCGAGCACCGAGGGCAGCTCGGGCCCGTAGTGCTCGGCGAGATCACGGTCGGGGCCGGGGCCGGGCCACACGCGAAGATCCGACGTGCCGTCGTGGATGATGGCGTCGACGCGGTGGGAGGACGGCAGGTCGAGCACTGAGCAGCTGATGAGCTGAACGTCCATGGGACCCGCGACCTACCACGCCGGGGCCGCGATGCGTAGCCGAAAGCTGGGTTGAAAAAACCGGCTGACGATCCGCACCAACTGCGGCAGGCTCCCCGACGTGAGCGAGGAGCGAGACGCCAGGCCCTTCATCGTCGTGACGGCCATCATGGATGGCAGCGCACGACCCGCGGCGATCACCGTGAGTCACGGGGACGCGGTGGAGCGCGCGTACAACGCGGTCGCGGCCGAGGACGTGGCCGGCCTCGACGTCGTGGAGCTGCCGGTGACGCCGCAGGCGTTCGGCGCGCTGCGCGCGACCACCGGCGGGGCCGAGGACGTCGTCGCGGTCTACGACGTGTTCCCGCTCTCGGCCGCGCTCGACCCGAGCGTGCGCGTCATCGCGGGGCAGTTCCTCGCGGCGGAGATGCTCTGGGCGCTCGAGGAGCACGGTCACCTCAAGGGGGTGCCGCTCAACCTCAAGCTCGACGTCCCCGGCGGCTGGGACCGCGACCCGAAGGCCATCCACGAGAAGCTCGTGGCGGCTGGCGCGCTCAACCTCACCGCCGACGCGATCGAGACGTTCAAGCGCATCAAGGCGCGCTGGGACGCCGCCTCCCAGGGCTGAGCCGGTCGAAGCGAATCCAGGCCTCGTCGAGGAGGGCTCGGCGCCGAGACCGGCGTCGAGGACCGCGAGCAATCGGTCGAGAGCCCCGCGGCGAGGTACTAGTTCAGCTCGACCGGCATCTGGAGCGAGAAGGGCGCGATCGTCGCGTCGAGGAGCGAGCCGTCGTCGCGCCGCATCTGATAGGTCCCGTGCATCGTGCCGCGCGGCGTCTGGAGGATGCAGCCGCTCGTGTACTGGAAGCGGTCGCCGGGCTCGAGGTGCGGCGTCTCGCCGACCACCCCCGGCCCCTTCACCTCGTCGACCTTCGCGTTCGCGTCGGTGATGATCCAGTGCCGCGACACGAGCCGCGCCGAGACGACACCCTCGTTGGCGATCGCCACGGTGTACGCCCACACGTAGCGCCGCCCCACCGGGTTGGACTGCTCCGGCAGATAGCGGCTCGTGACCGTGATGCGGATGCCCTCGGTCAGCGCCACCGACGGATTCGTCGCCTGCATGCGCGCAGTCATAGCGAATGCCCGGGCCGAGGGCGAGAGCAGAGGATCGCCGGGCCTCGCGGGAGACGTCGCGGGGGGCCGCTCCGACGAAAGAGGGCCTTAAACGAAACGAGCCCCGCCCGAAGGCGAAGCTCGTCTCTCAATCGAAGCGACTGACCCCAAGGGGATTTGAACCCCTGTTACCGGCGTGAGAGGCCGATGTCCTAACCACTAGACGATGGGGCCGTTGTGAAAGAGCTCGGGGACTAGGATTCGAACCTAGATAGCCAGAACCAGAATCTGGAGTCCTGCCGTTAGACGATCCCCGAAACGCGGAAGCGCCCGTTTAGCCCGCGTCCGGGGAGGCGTCAAGCAGATGTTGCCCACGAATTTATTCTTGACCTAACGGGTCGGATTGATGGTCGTTTTCCCCTTGTCAGGGCGGGCTGGATCCGCCAGAACCCTGTTGTACGGATTTCCGGTAAAGATTGCCGGTCCGACTTGCAGGGAGCCCATCATGAGCCAGCACGCCGCCGCCCTCCTGTCCCCCACCGCTGCCCCCGAGGAGCAGTGGATCGTGACCGCCAACGCGCTCGCTGACGGGAGCGTCCGGTACCTGACCTCCGCGCGGACCTGGACCGGCGACCTGCAGCAGGCCTGGTTCGGCCCGGCGTCCGCGGCCGAGGCGATGCTCGTCTGGAGCCGGGCTCAGGAGGCGGTCGTCTGCGACCCCTACATCCTCGCCCTCGACCGCGTCGAGGAGCGCCTCGTCCCCCGCAGCCAGCGCGAGCGCATCCGGGCCGAGGGCCCCAGGCCCACGCTGCGTCGCCTGGGCTACGACGCGGGCCGCGCCGAGCCGGTCCGCCACGCCGTCTGAGCCGCATGTACACCTACGACGCGTTCGACCAGCGCATGGTCGAGGAGCGCGCGGCGCAGTTTCGCGCGCAGGTGGTGCGGCGCCTCGACGGACGGCTCACCGAGGACGCGTTCAAGCCGCTGCGCCTGCAGAACGGCCTCTACATGCAGCTCCACGCGTACATGATGCGCGTGGCCATCCCGTACGGGCTCCTGTCGAGCGACCAGGTCCGCCGCCTCGCGCGGATCGCGCGCGACTACGATCGCGGCTACGTCCACTTCACCACCCGGCAGAACGTCCAGCTGAACTGGCCGCGGCTGGAGGACGTCCCCGCGATCCTCGACGAGCTCGCCGAGGTGCAGATGCACGCCATCCAGACGAGCGGCAACTGCATCCGGAACATCACGAGCGATCCCTTCGCGGGCGCCGCCGCCGACGAGATCGCCGACCCGCGCCCCTACGCCGAGATCCTCCGGCAGTGGTCGACCTTCCACCCCGAGTTCGCGTTCCTGCCCCGCAAGTTCAAGTTCGCGGTCACCGGCGCGCGCGAGGACCGGGCGGCCATCGCGGTCCACGACGTGGGCATCCGCGTCGTCGAGGGTGAGGGCGGCGCGATCGGCTTCGCGTTCTACGTCGGAGGCGGTCAGGGCCGCACGCCGATCCTCGCGCCGTGCATCCGCCCGTTCGTGCCCGAGCGCGACCTCGTCTCCTACGCCGAGGCGGTGCTCCGCACCTACAACCGGCTCGGGCGGCGCGACAACAAGTACAAGGCGCGCATCAAGATCCTCGTGAAGCAGACCGGCGCCGAGGCCTTCGCGCGCCTCGTCGAGGAGGAGCACGCGCGGATCAAGGACGGCCCCCTCGCGCTGACCGACGAGGACCTCGAGCCCTTCAAGCGCGCGTTCCGGCCGCCGCCCCACGCGGTCATGCCCGCCGAGGATCCCCCCGAGCTCGTGGCCGCGCGGCTCGCCAAGGACCGCGCCTTCGCGCACTGGGAGCGCCACAACGTCTCGCCCCACCGCGTGCCCGGCTACGCGAACGTGAGCCTCTCGCTGAAGTCGCGCGACCTCCCCCCTGGCGACGTGACCTCGGAGCAGCTCGACGCGGTCGCGGAGCTCGCCGATCGCTACGCCTTCGGCCGCGTCGTGGTGACCCACCGCCAGAACCTCGTGCTCACCGACGTCGCGCGCCGCGACCTGCCCGCCCTCCACGGCGCGCTCGCGAAGCTCGGCGTCGCGACCCCGAACGTCGGCAAGCTGACCGACGTCGTCTGCTGCCCCGGGCTCGACTACTGCAACCTCGCGAACGCGCGCTCGATCAACGTCGCGCAGGATCTGCTCGCGCGCTTCGAGGATCTGAGCGCGCTCCACGACCTCGGCGACATGCACCTCAACATCAGCGGCTGCATCAACGCCTGCGGCCACCACCACGTCGGCCACGTCGGGATCCTCGGCATCGACAAGCAGGGCACCGAGCACTATCAGCTCATGCTCGGCGGCTCCTCCGGCGATGAGGCCTCGCTCGGGCGGATCCTCGGCCGCGCGCTCACCGGCGACGAGATCGGCGGCGCGGTGGAGCGGGTGGTCGTCGCCTACCTCCAGCTCCGCGAGTCCCCGCAGGAGCCCTTCCTCGCGACCTACCGCCGGCTCGGGCCGGCGCCCTTCAAGGAGGCCGTCTATGACGCTGTTGGCGCATGAGGCCGGCGTGGCGCGGGTGATCGCGGACGACCCGTGGATCACGCTCGGCCCCGACGAGACCCTCGACGAGACCCTCGACGAGGCCTCCGACGTGATCGTCCCGCTCGAGGGCCTCGACCGCGTCCGTCCGGTCGCGCGCGGGCGCGTCGGCCTGCGGGTGCCGGGCGACGCCGACGCGGACGCGGTCGCGGCCCGCCTCGGGGGCGTGGACCTCGTGCAGATCGAGCTGCCGCGGTTCACGGACGGCCGCGCCTACACGCTCGCGCGCCTGCTGCGCGAGAAGCACGGCTTCCGCGGCGAGCTGCGCGCGAGCGGCGCGGTGCTCCCCGATCAGCTCCACTACCTCGCGCGCTGCGGCTTCGACAGCTTCGAGCTCGCCGACGGCGGGTCGGTCGAGGACGCGCTCGCGGTGTTCTCGGACCTCAGCCAGAGCTATCAGCCGGCGGCCGACGGCGCGCGCCCCGCGTGGAGGCGCCGCCGGCCGGTTTCTTGACCCGAGCGCTCGTCCTTTCGATCGTCGCCCCATGGCGCGGGACTGGCTCGAGCGGATCCGGGTGGCCGGTGCGGTGGCGTGCTTCGCCGGCGCGGGCGGCATCGGCGCGTGGGTGATCGCCCAGCCGACCGACGCGTACGCGGCGAGGAACGCGGCTCGGCCGATCGAGGTCACGGTCGGGGACTCCCCGCTCGCCAAGGGCGCCGACGCCCACGCCTTCGTCGAGGAGCTCGCCGATCGCTGGGAGGCCGAGCCCCTCACCCTCGAGGTGCCGGGCGAGCCGAGCCTCACCCGCAGCCGCCGCGCGCTCGGCGCGCGGGTCGACCGCGGGGCCCTCGAGTCGCTCGTGCGCCAGGCCGGCGAGTCGACGAGCGCGATGCGCCGGCGAGCCGGCACGGTGGCCGCCGAGGACCTGCTGCGCGTACCGGTGCCGTTCGTGCTGGACGAGGCCGCGACCTTCGAGCGGCTCGCCGACCTCAAGGATCGCTTCGATCGGCGCCCGTCGGACGCGCGCCTCGACGCGCGCTCCGGCGAGGTCCGGCCCCACACCGACGGGCGCACCCTCGACGTCCACGGCACCCTCGACGCGCTCCACGACGGGCTCGCCCGCGGCGCGACCACGGTGGCCGCCGCGGTGGAGGAGCGCCCCGCGGGCCGCGCGGCCGAGGACCTCGCAGGCATCGACGTGAGCGCGGTGCTCGGCGTCTACGAGACCCGCTACAGCCTCTCGGCCGAGGCGCGTGACCGTACATTCAACTTGCGGGTCGCGGCGGAGAAGCTCGACGGCCTGGTCGTGATGCCGGGCGAGGTCTTCGACTTCAACGAGGCGGTCGGGGAGCGCAGCGAGGCCAACGGCTTCCGCCCCGCGCCGCAGATCGCGGGCGGCGAGCTGGTCGACGGAGTCGGTGGCGGCACCTGTCAGATCGCGGGCACCCTGCACTCGGCGGTGTTCTTCGCCGGCCTGCCGATCGAGGAGCGCGGCCCGCACAGCCGGCCGAGCACCTACATCTACATGGGCCTCGACGCGGTCGTCAGCTACCCGCAGCTCAACTTCCGGTTCCGCAACGACCTCGACTTCCCGGTGGCCATCGGGTTCACCATCGACGGGGGCGTCGCGCGGGCCGAGCTGCGCGGCCGCCCCGTGCACCGCCTGGTGAGCTTCGTGCGCCGGGTGGACGACACGACGCCGTACACCGAGCGCGAGATCGAGGACGCGAGCCTCCCGCGCGGGGTGCGCGTGCTCTCGCAGCGCGGCGTGCCGGGCTTCAAGGTCACGAGCTTCCGGATCGTGCGCGACACCGTGACGAACCAGGCGGTGCGGACGCGCGTCGAGGACACCTACCCGCCGACCCAGCAGATCTGGCGCGTGGGCGCCGGCGGGCTGCCGGCCGACGACTTCGTGCCGCCGGAGGGCGACGGCCACCCCGAGTACACCGCCGACGGCTACCTCGAGGTCGTCCAGGGCGAGGGCGTCCGCGGGACTCAGACGATCCGCCGCGCCGGCCGCACGGGGACTCCCGGCTGGACCGCGAGGCTGGGCTACCCTCAGCCGGATCCCGCGCGGTTCGACTGACCGTCCCCTCGCCCGGCTACGGCAGGCGGTTGTCGTAGATGAAGTCGTCCGCCCCGTTCGTGACCACCGTCATCAGGATGGTCCCGTCCCGGTCGGCGTCCGAGAAGCTGCTCCACGCCGCCTCGACGGTGGCGCCGATGTCCGGCCGCAGCGCGAGGACGACGAGGATCTGCTTCACCCACGCCTGGCCCGATACGACGTTGTCGCTCGAGGCGCGGATGCTCGAGAGCTTGCTCGTGAGGATCCGGACGGCCTCGCTCATCGGGTAGGGGTTGGTCTCGCGGCTCGGCCCGCCGACGAAGGCGCGCGTGACGCTGACCCCGACCCGACGGCCGTCGATCTCGACGACCATGTCGGTGATCCCCGCCGGCCCGCCGTCCGGGGCCATGTACATCACCTCGGTCTCGCTCAGCAGCAGGTTCGCCATCTCGCAGCGCGCGAGGTACTCGAAGGCCATCGCCTCGCTCACGATCGAGCTGCCGCCGGCGGTGCCCGCCATCAAGAGGTATTGCGCTCCGGCGCTGAGCTGGGCGTCGTAGCCCGCGGGAGGCGCGACCGGGAAGTCCATCGCCGCGGCGAAGTCGAACGGGGAGGGGGACAGGAGCTCCGTGTCGTCTACGTCGCCGCAGACGCCGCTCAGCGCGAGGAGCGGGGCGCCGCCGTCTACCTCGCCCGCGTCGGCTCCGGGCCCCGCGTCGCCCGGCCCGGCGTCCGGGTCGGGGCCCGCGTCGGCCGGCATCGCGTCGGCGGGCATCGCGTCGGCGGGGCCGCCATCCAGCGCGGGCCCGGCGTCCATCCCGGCCGGGCCCGCGTCGAGCCCCGCGTCGGCGCCGGGCTCGCCGTCGCAGGCGCCGAGCAGCAGCGCGAGCGCGCCCCACGAGGCCCATCGGAGTGAGTGGCGAAGCATCGAGATCCTCCGCGGCTACGCTATCACGCGGCCCGGCGCAGGGAGCCGGCGCTACTACTCCGGGAGCGGCGCGGGCTGGGCCACGACAACGCGGTCGCGGCCGCCCTCCTTGGCGTCGTAGAGCGCGCGGTCGGCCTCTGCGATCAGCGCGGCCGGCTCGGGCGGCTCCCCGAAGCCGTGCCACGCGGTCACCCCGATCGACACGGTTACGGAGGGGATGGCGGTCTCGCTCGGGAACGTGAGCCGGGCGACGCGCTCGCGGAGCCGCTCGGCCAGCTCGGCCGCGGCCTCGAGGGTGGTGCTCGGCGCGACCACCGCGAACTCCTCGCCGCCGAAGCGCGCGATCATGTCGTCGCCCCGCACCGCGCCCTCGAGCGCGCCCGCGACCGCCACGAGCACCGCGTCGCCGGCCGGGTGCCCGTAGGTGTCGTTGATGCGCTTGAAGTGATCGAGGTCGAGCAGCGCCACCGCGACCGGCTCGCGCCGCGCGAGCGCGTCCTGGAGGGCCTCCTCGCCCGCGCGTCGGTTCGACACCCCCGTCAGCGGGTCGCGGCGCGACTCGTCCTTAAACTGGCGGCGCTGCTCGAACGCCCAGCGCAGGAGCTGCCGGTCGCGCTGGTTGCGGAGCTGCACGCGGATGCGCGCCTTCAGCTCGGCCAGCCCGATCGGGGTCACCACGTAGTCGTCCGCCCCGCAGGCGAGGCCGTTGACGATGCTGTTCTCGTCGTCGAGCGCGGCCGTCATCAGGATGATCGGCGTGCGCCCGAGGTCCGGGTCGCGCCGCACCTCGCGGGTCAGCTCGATGCCGGTCCGGCCGGGCAGCATGATGTCCATCAGGATCAGGTCGGGACGCTGCGCGTTCGCGGTCTCGAGCAGCCCCTCGCCGCTGGGCAGCTCGCCGACGTCGAAGCCCGACTTGCTGAGGAACGTCCGGAACAGGCGGCGCCGGGCTTCGTCGTCGTCGACGATCAGGATCCGCTCCGGCCCCTCGTTGCTCGGGGGGATGGTGTTCACCGCCGACATGCCGCCGCAGCGATCACGCTACCACGGGGCGCGCGCGGCGCGATGTTTTCGCAGCCCGTTGAAGAATCGACCGTGATGGATCGCGGTTGCGAGGGCGCGCCTGGGTGGCGCAGCGGGACGCGGGAATCCCGGAGGATTCTCGAGGAGCGATGCGCCGCCCAGGCGCGGGCTCCCGGCCGTGAGGCGCGCGGAGAGGCCCTTCAAGGGCTATTAGGTGCCGAACGGTGATAGCTTCGCCCGCCAAGGAG